>NZ_JBVIJE010000024.1:0-37107 GCF_055581585.1 Streptomyces sp. NPDC031426 | reverse complement strand
CAGCGCGCCGGGTACTTCCGTACAGTGCTCAGACGTCCGCAATACGGCCTCGGGCGGGGCAGTCGCTGGGCGCCGGTCTGGTGGGGACCCGGCCGACGGCAGCGCGCCGGGTACTTCCGTACAGTGCTCAGACGTCCGCAATACGGCCTCGGGCGGGGCAGTCGCTGGGCGCCGGTCTGGTGGGGACCCGGCCGCCGACAGCGCGCCGGGCACTTCCGTACAGAGCCCAGACGCCCGCAATACGGCCTCCGGCGGGGCTTTCGCCGAGCGGCGGGCGGGTGGGGAGCCAGGCCCCGGCAGCGCGCCGGGCACTTCCGTGGAGCGCCCGGGCGCGCGGAACTCGGACTCCGGAGGAGCTCTCGCCGAGCGCCGGTCAAGTGGGGACCCGGCCCCCGGCGGCCCCCCGGAAGGGGCCCCGGCCCCGGACAGCGCCCCGGACGCGCGCGTACAGCGCCGCGACGCACGGACCGTGCCCCCGGGCACCCCCACCGGGTCGCTCGCCGAGCGTCTGTCAGGAGGGCACGCCGGTGGTGCGCTGGGTGTGCCCGCCGAGCGTCGGGAAGGGCGGGAGAAGGTCACCGGTGCGGCCCGCTACGCCGCCGAGTACGCGCTGCCCGGCCGTGCCCACGCCTGGCCCGTGCCGGCCGCGATCGCGCGGGGCCGGGTCACCGCCGTCGACACCTCGGCCGCCCTCGCCCTGCCCGGGGTCCTCGCCGTCCTCACCCCCGACGACGCCCCGCGCCTCGCCGCACCCGAAGACGCCACGCTCGCCGTCCTGCAGGGCCCCCAGGTGCCGCACCGGGGCTGGTGCGTGGCGCTGGCCGTCGCCGACACCCTGGAGGCGGCCCGCGCGGCCGCCCGGGCGGTACGCGTCACCTACACGGCCGAACCCCACGACGTCGGTCTGGACCCCGGGCATCCGCACGCCTACGAGCCGGAGGAGGCCAACGCCGGCTATCCGGGCCGGGTCGAGCACGGCGACCCGGAGGCCGCCTTCGCCGCCGCCGAGGTCCGCGTCGATGCCACCTACCGGGTGCCGCCGCTGCACAATCACCCCATGGAGCCGCACACCAGCACGGCCCACTGGGACGGGGACCGGCTCACCGTGTACACCTCCAGCCAGGGCGGTACGACCGTGCGGGAGGTCCTCGCCCAGCTGTTCGAGCTGCCCGAGGACCGGATCACCGTCGTCACCGAGCACGTCGGCGGCGGCTTCGGCTCCAAGGGCACCCCGCGCCCCGACGTCGTCCTCGCCACCATGGCCGCCCGGCGCACCGGCCGGCCCGTCACCCTCGCCTACCCCCGCCGCAACCTGCCCACCACCGTCGGCCACCGCGCCCCCACCGTGCAGCGGCTGCGGCTCGGCGCGAGCGCGGACGGCCGGCTCACCGCCGTACTGCACGAGGCGACCACCCACACCTCCCGGGTGAAGGAGTTCGTCGAGCAGGCCGCGGTGCCCTCCCGCATCATGTACGCCACCCCGGCCCTGCTCAGTACGCACCGGGTGGTCCCGCTCGACGTGCCCAGCCCGTCCTGGATGCGCGCCCCCGGCGAGGCGCCCGGCATGTACGCCCTGGAGTCGGCCGTGGACGAACTCGCCGACGCCCTCGGCATGGACCCGGTCGAGCTGCGCATCCGCAACGAACCCGAGCGCGAGCCCGGCAGCGGCAAACCGTTCAGCAGCCGGCACCTCGTGGAGTGCCTGCGCGAGGGCGCCCGCCGCTTCGGCTGGGCCGAGCGCGATCCACGCCCGGGTGTGCGCCGCGAGGGCCCGCTGCTCATCGGCACCGGCGTGGCCGCGGCCACCTACCCGGCCGCGGCCGTCCCGGCCACCGCGACCGCCCGGGCCCTGCCCGACGGCACCTTCGTCGTCCGGATCAACGCCACCGACATCGGCACCGGGGCCCGTACCGTCCTCGCCCAGATCGCCGCCGACGCCCTCGGCGCTCCCCTCGACCGGGTCCGCACCGAGATCGGGCACAGCGACCTGCCGTCGGCCTGGCTCGCCGGCGGCTCCATGGGCACCGCCTCCTGGGGCTGGGCCGTGCACGAGGCGTGCACCGAGCTGGCCTCCCGGCTCGCCGCACACACCGGGCCGCTGCCCGCCGACGGCATCGGGACCCACGCCGACACCGCCGGAAAGGCCGACGCCGACAGCCCCTACGCCCGGCACGCCTTCGGCGCCCACTTCGCCGAGGCCGCCGTCGACACCGTCACCGGCGAGACCCGGGTACGGCGGCTGCTCGGTATCTTCGCCGCCGGGCGGATCCTCAACTCCCGCACTGCGCACTCGCAGTTCACCGGCGGCATGACCATGGGCCTCGGCATGGCGCTCACCGAACACAGCACGATGGACCGCGCGTTCGGCGACTTCACCGAGACGGACCTCGCCTCCTACCACGTGCCCGCGCACGCCGATGTGCCCGGCATCGAGGCCGACTGGATCGACGAGGACGACCCGCACCTCAACCCCATGGGCAGCAAGGGCATCGGCGAGATCGGCATCGTCGGCACCGCGGCCGCCATCGGCAACGCCGTCCACCACGCCACCGGCATCCGCTTCCGTGAACTGCCCCTCACCCCCGACCGGATCCTCACCGGCCTGTTGTCCGAGGGATGACCGTGACGGGGCCGACCTGGGAGTACGAGGGCTACCGGCCCGAGGAGGAACGCCTGCGGGAGTCCCTGTGCACGCTGGGCAACGGGTACTTCGCCACCCGTGGGGCACTGCCCGAGTGCATCGCGGACGACGTCCACTACCCGGGCACCTACGTGGCCGGCTGCTACGACCGGCTCACCTCCGAGGTCGCCGGACGCCGGGTCGAGAACGAGGACATGGTCAACCTCCCCAACTGGCTGCCGCTGCGCTTCCGCCCGGCGGGCGCCGCCTGGCTCACCCCGGACTCCGACCCCGTCACCGAGCACTATGTGACCCTGCATCTCGACCCCGGCCTGCTGGAACGCCGCACCAGCTACGGCCTCGACGGCGGCGCCACGCTCCATGTGCGCCAGCTCCGCCTGGTCCACCTGGCCGACCGTCATATCGGAGCCCTGCGCACCGAGTTCACCGTCGAAGGCCAGGGCACCGAGCTGGAGGTCGAGGCCGCGCTGGACGGACGGGTCACCAACTCCGGCGTGGCCCGCTACCGGGACCTGGACGGCCGGCACCTCACCCAGATCCGGACCGGCCTCGCCGCACACGGTGCGATGTGGCTGCGCTGCCACACCCGCACCTCCCGCATCGAATGCGCCCTGGCCGCCCGGCTGGCCACCGACGCCCCGGTGGCGACGGCCCACGAAGCCCTGCGCGCGGTCCAGCACGTGAAGCTGCGCCTGACACCCGGCCGTACCGTCACCGTCGACAAGACGGTCGCGCTGCACACCTCGCACGACCCCGCCATCGGTGACCCGCTGGACGCGGCCGTCGAGCGCGTCGGCGCCGCCCCCGACTTCGACGCCCTGCTGGAGACGCACACCGCGGCCTGGGAGCAGTTGTGGCGGCGCACCGCGCTCGAAGTGCCGGGGGAGGCGGGCAGCATCCTGCGGCTGCACCTGTTCCACGTGCTGCAGACCCTGTCGCCGCACACGGCCGACCTCGACGCCGGTGTCCCCGCCCGCGGACTGCACGGCGAGGCCTACCGCGGCCATGTCTTCTGGGACGAACTCTTCGTCCTGCCCTACCTCAACCTGCACCTACCCGAGGTCTCCCGGGCCCTGCTCCACTACCGGCACCGGCGTCTCGACGCCGCCTGCCACGCGGCCGGCGAACTCGACCGGCGCGGCGCGCTCTACCCGTGGCAGAGCGGCAGCGACGGTCGCGAGGAGGCCCCGGAAGTCCACCTCAACCCCCGTTCCGGCCGCTGGGTGCCCGACCACTCCCGGCTCCAGCACCACGTCGGCTCGGCAGTGGCCTACAACATCTGGCAGTACTGCGAGGCCACCGGGGACACCGACTTCCTGCACGGCGAGGGCGCCGAGATGCTGCTGCAGATCGCGCGCTTCTGGGCGGACTCGGCCGGTTACGACGACCGCCTCGGCCGGTACCGCATCCGGGGCGTGATGGGCCCCGACGAGTACCACGACGCCTACCCCGGCGCGCCCCGGCCGGGACTGGACGACAACGCGTACACCAACGTCACCGCCGCCTGGGTGCTCGCCCGCACCGTGGACCTGCTGAGCACCCTGCCCGAGCCGCGCCGCCGCGAACTCACCGAGAGCATCGGCCTGGACGAGGACGAGCCCGCCCACTGGGAGGAGATCTCCCGCACCCTCCACATCCCCTTCCACGACGGGGTGATCAGCCAGTTCGAGGGCTACGGCGACCTCGCCGAGCTGGACTGGGACGACTACCGCAAGCGGTACGACGACATCCGCCGGCTCGACCGGATCCTGGAGGCCGAGGGCGACACCGTGAACCGCTACAAGGCGTCCAAACAGGCCGACGTCCTCATGCTCGGCTACCTCTTCTCGACGGCCGAACTCCGCGCCCTCTTCGACCGGTTGGGCTATCGCCTGGACGAACACACCTGGATCGCGACCGTCGACCACTACCTGCACCGCACCAGTCACGGCTCCACCCTCAGCGGCCTGGTCCACGGCTGGATCCTGACCCGCGCCCGCCGCGCCGACGCCTGGGCGTTCGTCCAGGAGGCGCTGCGCGGCGACATCGCCGACCTGCAGGGCGGCACCACCGGCGAGGGCATCCACCTCGGCGCCATGGCCGGCACCCTCGACCTCGTCCAGCGCGGACTGACCGGCCTGGAGACCCGCGACGGCGCCCTGTGCCTCGACCCGGTCCCCCTGCCCGAACTCTCCTCGTACGGCTTCGCCATCCGCTACCACGGCCATTGGGGCGTCCATCTCCACCTGCGCAGCGGCCTGCTGGAGATCGCCGTGCCGGACTCCGACCGCGCCCCCATCGACGTCTGCCTGCGCGACCGGGTGGTGCCGGTGGGTCCGGGGGAGGCGGCACGGCTGGTGGTCCCGGACTGACACCGTTCAGCCGTCCGTCACCGGACCGTCACCGGGTACCGGTGCACGGGCGGCAGCCCGGGCAGCAGACCCGGCCACACGGTGTCCAGGACATGTGCGCTCGGCGTGAACAGCGGCCGCCCGAGCAGCGGCAGATCGCCGACCTCATGCCACTCCCAGCGGCGGATCAGCCGCGGCTCGGTGACGACGGGTTCGCCGGTGAAGGCGGTCACCCGGACGGCGGCCGTCACCCTCGGGATGCCGTGCACGTAGTCCATCAGGATCGCCCGCACCCGCGTCCCGGCCGGGTCGGCCTTCAAGGACGTCTCCTCCTCCAACTCGCGGACGGCCGCCGCGGCGAAGTCCTCGTCCGCGTCGTTCTTGCCGCCGGGCAACTCCCAGACGCCCCGCACCGACCAGCCCAGCAGCACTCGGCCCGCCGCGTCCGTGACGACTGCACCGGCGCCGGTGAGGGCGTGCGGGGAGGGGCGGCCCTTGCCGGCGTACCCGGGCGTGGTGGGGGAGGGGCCGCGCAGGACCAGCAGCGCCAGGCCGTCGGCGTCGTAGCGGTCGGCGGACGCCCAGCCGGTGCGCAGCAGACCGATCTCCTGCTCGTCCAGGGCGATGCCGCGCCGGTCGTCCGGCACCGCGTCCACGAGCGGCGTGATCACACACAGCGCACCGCCCGGGCGTAGCCGTTCGCGCAGCCGGTTCAGCACCCGGGTGCGGTCGCGGACGAAGGCCCAGCCGAGCCGGATGGTGATCAAGTCATAGGCGTCGGAGGCAAGTTGACCGAAATCGTCTCGCTCGATGTCCAGGCGGCGGTACGTCACGCCGACCGCCTCGGTGCGCCGGGCCTCCGTGAGCGCGGCCTCGGACCAGTCGACGGCGTCCACCCGGTAGCCGGATCCGGCCAGATGTCGGGCGAGTTCACCGAGTCCGCAGCCGACGTCCAGCGCGAGTCCGCCCGCGGGCGCCGGGACGTGCTCCGCCAGCAGCCGCCGTTCGGTGTCACCCAGCTCCCGGAACCGGCCCCCGCCCGCGTAGTGCGCGTCCCACTGCTCGCGCCTCACGTATGCCACCGGTCCTCCTCGGGTCGCTCGTTTCCCCGGACTTCGGGATCCTCGCCCGGCGGCGCCCGCCGTACACCGGCGTGCGCGATCTCGACGCGGACGGCCGGGCGGACCACTATGCACCGGTAAGCGGTTGAAGCGGGAAGGAGACGGCGGAGATGAGCGCGAGCGACGCTCCCCTGCGTGTGCTGGCGGTGGACGACGAGGAGCCCGCGCTGGAGGAACTGCTGTACCACCTGGAGCGCGATCCCCGGGTCGGCACCGTGGTGCCCGCGGCGGGACCCACCGAGGCGCTGCGCCGGCTCGGCCGGGCCGTGGCGGACGGGCCGGACGGCGAGGAAGCCGTCGACGTCGTCTTCCTGGACATCAACATGCCGGGCCTCGACGGCCTGGAACTGGCCCGCCTGCTGGGCGGGTTCGCCGCGCCGCCACTGATCGTCTTCGTCACCGCCCACGACGACTTCGCGGTCCGCGCCTTCGACCTCAAGGCCGTCGACTACCTGCTCAAGCCCCTCCGCAGGGAACGCTTCGCCGAGGCCGTACGCCGGGTCGCCGAACTGGTACGGGCCGGGCAGGGCCCCCGGCCGGCCGCCGCCCCCGCCACGACCGCGCCCGAGCAGGCACCCGCCTTCGGTGATCAGGTCCCCGTCGAACTGGGCGGGGTGACCCGGTTCGTGCCCATCGCCGACATCACCTATGTCGAGGCCCAGGGCGACTACGCGCGACTGCACACCCCGCACGGCAGCCACCTGGTCCGCGTCGCGCTGTCCACCCTGGAGGAACAGTGGCGCGCACGCGGTTTCGTGCGCATCCACCGCAGCCGGCTCGTCGCCCTCGGCCGCATCGAGGAACTCCGCCTGGACGGCGGCAACGTGACCGTACGGATCGGCGACCGCGTGCTCGCCGTGAGCCGGCGCAACGCCCGGGAGCTACGGGACCTTCTCGCCAAACACGCGGCGGGCAGGGCCCGTTGAGCAAGGGAGGCGGTTACCGGGTGACGGACCTGTGGCGATTCTCGTCCACCCGCTGTCTCGGCGGGGTCCCGCTGCGTACACTCGCCGCAGCACAAGGTGATCACCGCTGCGTCGGGAGTGCGTCATGGGTGCGGAATCCGTCCCTCGCAGAGAGGTGGTCACCGGACGGCCGCGCCCTTGCGCCGGTACGACCGCACCGCGCCCGGACCCCTCGCCGCACTCGGAGGAACGGCTACGGCGATTGATGCGCCATCAGTTGCGGTCCGCCCTCGCCGCGATGGCCCTTCTCGCTCTCCTGCTCGGCCTGCTTCCCGTGCTCCTGCGCGTCCTGCCGTTCGCCGACGCCGCACCCCGCGTCCCCCTCGCCGTCTGGCTCCTCCTGGGCGTGGCGCCGTACCCCGCCCTGCTGGCCATCGGCGCCTGGTACGTCCGCCGCGCCGAGCGCAACGAGACCGCCCCGGCCGCCGCCGCTCCCGCGGAACACCCCTGACCATGCGTCGACTTCCCGCCGGGACCGGCCGGTGAACCAGACGTACGGCATCGTGGGCGTGACCGCGGTGATCCTCGCCACGGTCCTCGTCGGCGCGCTCGGCCTGCGCATCTCCCGTACCACCTCCGACTTCTACGTCGCCTCGCGCACCGTCGCCCCCCGCCTGAACGCCTGCGCGGTCAGCGGCGAGTACCTGTCCGCCGCCTCGTTCCTCGGCGTCGCCGGACTCGTCCTCGCCCAGGGCGTCGACATGCTGTGGTTCCCCATCGGCTACACCGCCGGGTTCCTGGTCCTGCTGGCCTTCGTCGCCGCCCCGCTGCGCCGCTCCGGCGCCTACACCCTGCCCGACTTCGCCGAGGCCCGGCTGGAGTCCCGGGCGGTGCGCCGGATCGCCGGTGTGCTGGTCGTCGGCATCGGCTGGCTGTATCTGCTGCCCCAGCTGCGCGGCGCCGGTCTCACCCTGCGGCTGCTCACGGGAGCGCCCGGCTGGCTCGGCGGTCTGGTCGTCGCCGCCGTGGTGACCGCGGCCGTCGCCGCGGGCGGGATGCGCAGCATCACCTTCGTCCAGGCCTTCCAGTACTGGCTGAAACTCACCGCCCTGCTGGTGCCCGTGGTGTTCCTGCTGCTCGCCTGGCACGGCGATCACGCCCCGGCACCCGCCTGGGACGACCAGCCCGTCTTCCACCGCTCCACCGAGGTGCGCGTCGACCGGCCACTCACCCTCACCGTGCGCGAGCCGGTCCGGGTGACCGCGTCCGGCACCGTCGACGGCCGTGCGCCGCGCGGGGTTTCGCTGCGGCTCGGCGAGGGCCGGCACCGGATCGGCGCGGGGACCGCCCTGCGCTTCCCGGCCGGCGCCCGCGTCCCCCTGCCGGACCGGGCCGCCGACCGTGCCGCGCCCTCCAGTTGGGCCGAGCCGCTGTCCTCGGACCGCGAACAGCACGGCCTGTACGCGACCTACGGGCTGATCCTCGCCACCTTCCTCGGCACCATGGGCCTGCCGCACGTCGTCGTCCGCTTCTACACCAACCCCGACGGCCGCGCCGCCCGCCGCACCACCGTCAGCGTGCTCGCCCTGCTCGGCGGGTTCTATCTCCTCATTCCCGTGTACGGCATGCTCGGCCGCCTGTACGCCCCCGATCTGCTCCTGACCGGCGACACCGACGCCGCGGTCCTCGTCCTGCCGCAGCGGCTGCTCGGCGGGGTCGGCGGAGACCTGCTCGGCGCCCTCGTCGCCGGGGGCGCCTGCGCGGCGTTCCTCTCCACGGCGTCCGGGCTCACCATGTCCGTCGCGGGCGTCCTCGCCCAGGACGTGCTGCCCACGCTCGGCGTCCGCCACTTCCGGCTCGCCACGCTGCCCGCGATCGCGGTGCCGACCGCCGCTGCGGCGATGGTGAGCGATCTGCCCGTGGCGGACGCGGTCGGACTCGCCTTCGCCGTCTCCGCTTCCTCCTTCTGCCCGCTGCTCGTCCTCGGCATCTGGTGGCGCGGCCTGACCCCGCCGGGCGCGATCGCCGGGCTCGTCCTCGGCGGCGGCTCGGCGTTCACCGCGGTGACGGCCACCATCGTCGGCGGCGCCCGCTCCGGCTGGCCGCACACCCTGCTGGCGTGGCCCGCGGTGTGGTCCGTCCCCGTGGGCTTCGCCACCATGGTCCTGATCTCCCTGGGCACCCGCAGCCGCGTCCCACCCGGCACCGCCTCGACCATGGCCCGCCTCCACCTCCCCGAACCCCCGGCCCCCTCCCGCCCCGAACCGGCGACGACCTGACCGAGGAGCCGTTGTGCAGACCAGCGACAGAGACCAGGACGCCATGGGGCGCACCGGCCGTCCCGCAGTGCGAGTCGGGCGTTCCGGCAGGTGCGCGGCGCTCGGCGGCGCCCCCCGGCACTCCACCACCCGCCCCGCCGCCCTGAACCCCCGTCGCCCATGACCGTCCTCGGCACCGCGGCGCTCGCTCTCGCCGCGTTCGCGCTGTTCGTGCTCGGTGCCGCCCTCGGGCACGGGGCGGCGCGCCGGCAGCAGGAGCACTCGCCCGACAGCGAGGGGGCGTCGCGCGCCCTGGCCCACGTCCTGCACACCGCCGCGCTCGCCGCGGCCCCCCTGCGCGCCGGGCTCACCCCGGACACGGCTCGAAAGACGGTCCGCAGACTGCGCCCCCTGCTCGGCACCCCCGCCCTCGCCCTCACCGACGACACCGGCGTGCTCGCCTGGGACGGCGCCGCCGAACACCACCGCGCGGAGGTGACGGCACAGCTCGCCCACCCGTCCCGCGCCCGGACCTTCCCGCTGCCCTGCGACGACACCGGCTGCCCCGTCCGCTGGGGCGCCCTGGTGCCGCTCCCCGCCGGCGGCGGCACCCCCGGTGCCCTCGTCCTGCTCGCCGCCGGCGAGTCCACCGCTCTCGTCCGCGCCGGCGAGGAAGCGGTCCGCCGGCTCTCCCTCGAACTCGAACTCGCCGGGCTCGACCGGGCCCGCACCAGCGCCCACGAGGCCGAGGTCCGGGCCCTGCGCGCCCAGATCTCCCCGCACTTCATCTACAACTCCCTCGCGAGCATCGCCTCCTTCGTCCGCACCGACCCCGAGCGTGCCCGGGAACTCCTGCAGGAATTCGCCGACTTCACCCGCTACTCCTTCCGCCGCGGCGGCGACTTCACCACCCTCGCCGAGGAGTTGCGCTCCATCGAGCAGTACCTGGAACTCGCCCGTGCCCGCTTCGGCCGCCGGCTCACGGTCACCCTGCGCATCGCCCCCGAGGTGCTGCCCGTGACACTGCCCTTCCTCTGCCTGCAGCCGCTCGTCGAGAACGCCCTCAAACACGGTCTGGAGGGGTCCGTGGAGCGCATCGGCGTCACGATCATCGCCGAGGACGAGGGCACCGAGGCCCGGGTCGTCATCGAGGACGACGGCATCGGCATGGAACCGGAACGCCTGCGCGCCATCCTGCGCGGCACGGCAGGACCCGCCACCGGCATCGGCCTGAACAACGTCGACCGGCGGCTGCGCCAGGTCTACGGCGACGACCACGGCCTCGTCATCGAGACCGGCCTCGGAGCGGGCACGAAGATCACCCTCCGCGTCCCGAAATTCCGCCCCGGCATCCAGGCCCGGCCCGCACAGCCCGAGGCTGAAGGAGGGTTCACGGCCTAGGCGTCCCGGCGGCGGTCCCGTCTCTCAGGGAGCTGCTGGAAGCCGGCTGACTTGTAGGTGGCGACGGCGCCGGCATTGGCGCTCGGGGTGCAGACGACCGCGCTCGACGAGCCCAGCTCCCGGAGTGCGGCGGCCGCCGCGACGCAGATCGCCCGGCCGTAGCCGTGACCGCGGTGCTCCCCGTCCACGCCCATCGGCTCGAGCAACCCCGGCCTGCCCGGGCCGGCCGACCACACCGTCACCGCCGCCACCGTGTTGCCCAGATCGTCGTACGCGACCAGACACCGGGCGTCGGCGTACGGCAATGCGGCCGCCATCGCGTGCCAGCGCTCGTCCGTGAGCGTCGACCTGTCGAACGCGGCCCGGTGTACGGCGGTCCGCGCGTGGACCTGTTCCGGTCCGACCACCGCGATCCGCACGCCCGGATCGGGCACCGGCGCCGTGAGATCGCGGCGCAGCGGCGTCCACGGCTCGTCCCCGCCCCAGCCGTCCTCGAACAGCAGATCCTGGACCAGTGCGCCCGTGGGCGCCTCGACGTACACCCTCCCGGCCGGCAGTACGCCGCGCTCCGGCTCGGTCACGTCCTCGACCAGCCGCTGCGCCAGCTCCTCGTCCCGCTGGGCGTCCGGTGCCGTCGTCAGCCGCAGCAGATCGCGACCGTCCAGCAGCCCGATGGCGAGAATCCGTCCGTCCCGGCGCCAGGTCCGGACTGCCGCGGCCGTCGCCTCCGCGCCGAACCGCCAGAACCAGCCCAGATCGCCCGGATGCAGTTGCATCGGCGCCTCGTCGTACTGCCACTCCCGCAGCACACCCACAGCTTCGCTCAGCCCGTCGACTCCCGGCATGCCCAGCACGATCGCCATACGCCCGATCCCACACCACGGCGCCGACAGTCCGCACCCGGTTTTCGGCCGGGGCGGTCGGGATGTGCTCAGCCGTCGGCGCGGACGAAGACGGGCTGGAGGCGTTTCTCGGGCACGGCCTCGGGGAGTTGCTCCCGATCGAAGACGTGGGAGACGACACGGGCGGGGTCCACGCGGCCGGAGCCCGTCCGGTCGCCGGACCCGCGCCCTTCTGGCCTGTGGCGCGGCGGCGTCGTCGACAGCGAGTTCCGGGCCGGCTACCCCGTGCCGGCCGTGTCCGTCGACGAACCGCCGGCCGAGGAGATCCCACCGGCCCGGGTCGCCGCCGGAGTGTTCGAGGACTGGCAGCGGCTGCTGACCGAGGCGCTCGCGGCGCACGGCGCCGATCCCGGCTGCCGGGCGCCCGTTCTCGCGTCCGTCGTCGTGGCGTCCGTCGAGGGCGCCATCGTCATGTGCCGCGCCCAGCGCAGCATGCTGCCCCTCGACCGGGTCGCCCGGAAAGTCGAAACGCTGCTCACCGACGCGGTCACTCGCACGGCCTGACGGCTCGGGGCCGCGCATGGACGCACAGCCCCGGCCCGGGGCACGGCAACGGCACCCGACCGGCAGGCCGGGCGCCGCCACCGCTCATGTCAGGCCGGCACGGGGGCCGTTCGGCCGAGATGCCGGGCGAAGAACCGGACCGCGCTGGCGGCCTCGAACCGGGGCAGCTCCTTGTGCCTGCCCGCGTTGGCGTGCAGGGTCTTCTCCGTCGAGGCGAAGGCGTCGAACAGCGCCAGACTGGCCTCGCGCGGGATGTGTTCGTCGTCCCACTGCATGTCGTACTCGATCGGGACGGTGATCTGCTTGGCCTTCTCCGCCAGGACGTCGGGCCAGTGCTGACCGAAGACCGCGGCGGTGATCCTGGGTTCGACCGCCACCAGCGGCACGCCGATCGCGGTGCCCATGTTGATGCCGAAGTAGCCGACCGGCCCGTCGGCGCCGATTTCCGGAAGCTCCTGGAGGGCGTCCAGGGTCGCCTGCCACTCGGGCACGGCGAGCTCCGCCAGGTGGGCGTTGTAGCGGACGACGATCGGGCCCTCCGGCTCGCCCGCCGCCCTCGCCCGGAACAGCTCGGCGATCTCCTGCTCGTCATGTGCCGTAAGCGGCCGGTCGCCGTGACCGGGCGCGTCGATGACCGCGACATGGAAGCCGCAAGCGTTCACCAGGAGTTGGGCACGACCGGCCATCGCCGGATGTTTCTTGTGGTTGCCGCCGCCATGGCCCATCAGGACCAGGGGCGCACGGTCCGCGCCGGAGGCGGGGGACCAGAGGACACCGGGGACCTCGCCCACGGTGAAGTCGCGTTCGATCATGCCGTTGACGGACGACTCGGCGATGAACTTCAAAGATGTCATGGCGTGTTGCCTTTCGGGAGTGCCTGGTGTCGAGGCGCTCCCGGCGACACCTACGTCGATCGCCCGACCGTGACGACGAGGGGGAGCACCCACACGAATACAGCCTTCATGGGTCTCACCTCCTCGGCCTTGATCACGGTCAACCGCAAGCTACCAGACCGATGATCAGCCCGCCCAACCTTTTTCCCGCCACGTGTGTGGCGCGCGGACACACGTGGTGGAGAGGAAGATCACTTGGCGGGGAGGCGGTCTTGGCCATGCGCGCGTGGCGCGGTACGGTCGGTCCGATATCGACGACGGCGAAACGGAAGCCGGTGGGAATCCGGCACGGTCGCGCCACTGTATGCGGGACCCGCGAGGGGCTCGTGAGTCAGACCCGTGGTCGTCGTCCTGTGCACCACCGAGATGGGACGCGAACTCCCAGAGGAGGTCCTGCCATGGCGCAGACCGTCGCCCAGCCGACAGCCACCATCCCCGTCGTTCCCGCCAAGCTGCCGCTGAAGGCGATTGCTCCCTGGGCGGTCTTCTTCGGCATCCTCATGCTCGTCCTGCTCTACTTCGTCGGCGCCGAGCAGGGCGCCACCTCCGTGTTCAACGGCACGGACGTCCACGAGTGGGTGCACGACGCCCGCCACCTGCTGGGCTTCCCCTGCCACTGACGCGACGAACACCGCGCGCCCATGAACTCCGCAACCGTACGGAACCTTCTCGTGCGGGGCATGCTCGCCGGCCTCGCGGCCGGCGTGCTCGCCCTGGTCGTGGCCTACGTGCTCGGTGAGCCGAACGTCGACAAGGCGATCAGCTTCGAGCAGGCCCACTCCCACGAGCACGAGATGGAGACCGTCTCCCGCTCCCTGCAGTCGACCGCCGGCCTCGCCACCGGTGTCCTCGTCTACGGGGTCGCATTCGGCGGCATCGCCGCGCTCGCCTTCAGCTTCGCCCTCGGCCGCGTGGGGCGCTTCGGCCCGCGCGCCACGGCACTGCTGCTGTCGGGCTGCGCGCTGCTCGCCGTGTACGTCGTGCCGTTCCTGAAGTACCCGGCCAACCCGCCGTCGGTCGGCAACCCCGACACCATCGGCAAGCGGACCACCCTGTACTTCCTGATGATGCTGCTCGGTGTCCTGCTCGCGGTCGCCGCCACCCTCCTGGGCAAAAGGCTCGCGCCGCGCCTGGGCACCTGGTGGGCCACGGTGGCCGCGGTGGTCGCGTTCACCGTCGTGATCGGCCTGGCGTACCAGTTCCTGCCCGTCGTCAACGAGGTGCCCAAGGGCTTCCCGGCCACCCTGCTGTGGCGCTTCCGGCTCTCGGCACTGGCGATCCAGACCGCCCTGTGGGCCGGATTCGGCCTGGTCTTCGGTGAGTTGGCCGAACGGCTGCTGAACCCCAAGCCGGCGACGGCCGCGAAGCGGCGAGCGGTTCCGGCCGCGCACTGACTCCTCGCGTACGACAGAGGGGCCCGGCGGAACCGTCCGCCGGGCCCTTCTGCCGTCCCTCCTGCCTAGTCAGCCTCCGGCGTAGGCGTGCCAAGCGGACACCCCAGACGCAGATTCCACCGCCCGGCCCGGCCGCTGAGTTCGGTCAGGGTCAGCGGCGGTACGTCGAGGCGCCAGAAGAGCGCCGCGGGCAGGTCCAGTGCGTCGACGACCGCCGCCCGCACCACCTCCGGCTCGACCACGGCGAGCGTACGACCCGTCAGGTCCTGTGCGCCGGCCAGCCACCGCGCGACCCGCCGGCACAGATCCCGCACGGACTCACCCCCGTGCGGTGCGCACTCGGGGTCGGAGAGCCAGCGGCCCACCGCCTCCGGCTCGGCGGCCCCCACCTCCTCCAGGGTGCGCCCGCGCCAGCGGCCCACATCGAGACCCGCCAACTCCGGTACCGGCACACCGTCGAGGCCCAGTGCCGCGGCCGTCTCCCGGCAGCGCATGCCGGGGGAGGCGAGGACACGGGCCGCGGAGGGCAGGGCTGCGGCCGCCGAGCGGGCACGTGCCGCTGCGCTGCCGTCGATCGAGCCGCCGTCGTCGAAGCGGGCCTGCCGCAGTGACGCGCTCATGGCGGGGGAGAGGAGAAGAACTCGGCTGGTCACGTGGTTCAGAGGTACCAGCATGGGCGAACGACGCACAAGATCCGGCTGATGAGCCGGCCACCGCCTGCGCCGGGACGGGTTCCTCCCCGCGGGCGGCCGAGCCGCTGCTGGCGTTGGTCTTTCTACGTCGTCGACACGAGCTTCTTCCCGAGCATCGGCGCGGTCAATCCGTCCCTGACGGCCATCGCGAACGCCCTTCGCGTGGGCGACCACTTGCTGGAGCGGCTGGGCTGACCCGCCACGGCGCAGGGAGCCGACCGGGCGAAGATGCTCAGCCGGGCAGCGCAAGACGGTCCACGCCGGGATGCCGCCGCCCCTGCGCGGTGCTTCGGTGATGCCTGGACCTTCGGGCGACGGACCCGGCGGACATGGGCACGCAGTGGAGGAGCAGGACATCGTGAGTTCCACCGAGGGCGCACCCCAGGGCGTGGTCCCCGCCCAGCTGCTGCGGGGACAGAAGGCACTGGTGACCGGCGCGAACTCCGGAATCGGCAGGGCGACGGCCATCGCCCTGGGCCGGGCGGGTGCCGATGTCGTGGTGAACTACGTGGCCGGCCGGGAGGACGCCGAGAAGGTGGTCGAGGAGATCACCGGCTTCGGGGTCCGCGCGGCCGCCTACGAGGCCGACGTGTCAGACGAGCAGCAGGTCGTCGCCATGATGGACCGCATGGTCCGGGAATTCGGCACGATCGACATCCTGGTCGCCAACGCCGGACTGCAGCGGGACGCGCCGGTCACGGAGATGACCCTCGCCCAGTGGCAGAAGGTCCTGGACGTCAACCTCACCGGGCAGTTCCTCTGTGCCCGCGAGGCGACCAAGGAGTTCCTGCGCCGCGGGGTCGTCCCCGAAGTGTCGAGTGCCGCCGGGAAGATCATCTGCATGAGCTCGGTCCACCAGATCATCCCCTGGAGCGGTCACGTCAACTACGCGTCGTCCAAGGGCGGCGTGCAGATGATGATGGCGACCCTGGCCCAGGAACTCGCCCCGAAACGGATCCGGGTCAACGCGGTCGCGCCCGGAGCCATCAAGACCCCCATCAACCGCAGCGCCTGGGAGACCCCCGAGGCGCAACAGGACCTCATGCGGCTGATCCCCTACAGGCGGATCGGCGACCCCGAGGACATCGCCCACGCCGTCGTCGGCCTCGCGTCCGACCTGATGGACTACGTCGTCGGCACCACCCTGTACGTCGACGGCGGGATGACGCTCTTCCCGGGCTTCGCCACCGGCGGCTGACCCACCACCCGTGTCGGCCTCCGGAGACAGCTCATATGCACACGGTCCTGCTGCTGGCGGACGCGCCGGCGCAAACGCTGCCGGCCCGATCGATGATGGCCTTCACCCTGGCCTCGCACATCGTCCTGGTACCCCTCGGCGTGGCGCTGCCACTGATCACACTCATCACCCATGGCTACGGTCTGCGCCGTGACGACGCCACCGCCCTGCTGCTGGCACGCCGGTGGTCGGCCGTCATGGCGGTCCAGTTCGCGATCGGTGTCGTCACCGGCACCGTGCTGTCCTTCGAGTTCGGGCTGCTGTGGCCGGGCATGATGGGCCGGTGGGGCGATGTCTTCGGCATCGGGTTCGGCGTCGAGGCCTGGGCGTTCTTCCTGGAGGCCGTGCTCCTCGCCATCTACCTCTACGGCTGGCGGAGGCTTCCCTCCCGGACCCACTTCCTGCTCGGACTCCCCCTGCCCCTCGTGGCCCTGCTCGGCGCCTTCGGCATCCTGGCCGCCAACTCGTGGATGAACACCCCGCGGGGCTTCACCCTCGACGCCGCCGGCGACCCGGTCGACGTGAGGATCTGGAAGGCGGTCTTCACCCCCATGCTCGGCCCGCAGTACTGGCACTTCGTCATGGCGATGTTCATGACGGCGGGCTATGTCGTGGCCGGTGTCTACGCCGTCGGATGGCTGCGCGGCCGCCGGGACCGCTACCACCGGCTGGGTTTCACGATCCCCTTCACGCTCGCCGCCGTGTGCACACCCGCGCAGTTCGTGCTCGGCGACTCCATCGCCCGGCAGGTCTTCCACAAGCAGCCGGTGAAGTTCGCCGCCATGGAGATCGTCTGGAAGACCGACACACACCAGCCGGAGTACCTCTTCGGCCGGCTGCATCCGGACGGCAGCATCTCCGGCGGCATCCGGATCCCGCAGCTCGACTCCATCCTCGCCGGATTCCACTCGTACACCAAGGTCACCGGACTGACCTCGGTGTCCGCCCATGACCGGCCGACGGCCACTCAGGCCACCATCGCCCACTGGGCCTTCGACATCATGGCCGGGATCGGCTCCCTGCTGGTGCTGCTCGCCCTCTGGTACGCGGCGGTGTGGCTGCTGCGCCGCCGGATGCCCGCGAGCCCCTGGTTCTTCCGGGGCGCGGCCGTGGCCGGCCTCGCCTCCGTCGTCGCCGTCGAGTGCGGCTGGATCACCACCGAGGTGGGCCGCCAGCCGTGGATCGTGTACCAGAACATGCGGGTCGCCGAAGCGGTGACGGCCACGCGCTCCACCAGTCTGTGGATCATGTTCGGTCTGGTCGTGCTCGTGTACGTCTTCGTCTTCGGGTCGTTCCTCGCGGTGCTGCTGAAGATGCGCGCCCGCTGGCGGCTCGCCGACCGGCCGGGCGGACCGCGGCCGCCCGAGGAGACACCGGAGACGGACACGCCGTACGGGCCGCGCCCCGCCGGGAGCCGACTGTGATCGCCGGAGCCGTCGCCGTCGTCCTGCTGCTCGCCATCGCCGCCTACGCCTGCGGCGGAGGAACCGACTACGGAGCCGGCTTCTGGGACCTGACCGCGGGCGGAGCGGAGCGCGGCAAGCGCCCGCGCCGGCTGATCGACCACGCGATGGAGCCCGTCTGGGAGGTCAACAACGTCTGGCTGATCTTCGTACTGGTCATCATGTGGACGGGATTCCCCGTCCTCTTCCAGCGGGTGTTCACCACGATGTGGCTGCCCCTGGCGCTGGCCGCCGTCGGCATCGTGCTGCGCGGCGCAGGCTTCGCCCTGCGCAAGCCCGTCCGGCGGCTGGCCGGCCGGCGCCTGTACGGCACGGTCTTCACCGTCGCCTCACTGCTGACGCCGTTCTTCCTCGGCGCCGCGGCCGGGGGAGTGGCCTCGGGCCGGGTGACCGCCACGACGACGGCGTCGACCGACGCCTGGGCCAATCCGACGTCCCTGCTGTTCGGTCTGCTCGCCATCGCGGCCACGGCGACGCTCGGCGCGGTCTTCCTCGCCGCGGACGCCCGCCGCTACGCAGCGGAGGACCTGGACCGGTACTTCCGCCGGCGAGCCCTCGCCGCCCTCGGCGCCGTCGCCGTGCTCGCCGTCATCACCCTGTTCGTCACCCACGGCGACGCGCCGCACGTGTGGCACGGGCTCACCCACGGCGTGGGGCTCTTCTTCGTCGCCGCGGCCGTGCTGGCCACGCTCGCCACCGTGTGGTCGCTGAGCCGTCCCTCCGCGGCGTGGTCCCGGGTCACGGCGGTCGGCGTGGTCGCGTCGGCCGTCATCGCCTGGGGCATGGCGCAGCGCCCCTACCTCGTCCCGACCTCGCTGACCGTTGCCGAGGGCGCGGGCGCGCACACCACACTGCGCTGGCTCGCGGTCGTCACCCTCGTCGCCATCGTGCTCGTCATCCCCGCGGTCGCCCTGCTGTACTGGCTGGACACCCAGGGCGAACTGGAGGGCCTCACCGACGCCGACCTGCGCGGCGACGCCGCCATCGACGAGGTCTGACCCCCTGCCGGGCCGGCCCGCACGCCCGCCGCGCACGGTGAGAGCCCGGTGAGCCGACGACATCGGAGGGCTGAACCCGGGTGTGCCACTACCGCCGTTCGAGCGCCTCGTTCAGGGTGAGGGCCGAGTCGATGAGAGCCAGATGCGTGAACGCCTGTGGGAAATTGCCCAGCTGACGACCCGTCGGGTCGATCTCCTCTGAGTACAGGCCCAGATGGTTGGCGTACCCCATCATCTTCTCGAACACCAGCCTCGCCCGGTCGGTCCGCCCCGCGCGCGCCAGGGCGTCGACGTACATGAACGTGCACAGCGAGAAGGTGCCCTCGGAGCCGCGCAGGCCGTCCGGCGAGGCGTCGGGGTTGTAGCGGTAGACCAGGCTGTCACTGACCAGTTCCCGTTCCATGGCGTCCAGGGTCGACGCCCACATCGGATCCTCCGGCGTGAGGAAGCCGACCGTCGCCATGCGCAGCAGCGCGGAGTCCAGTACCTCACTGCCGTAGTGCTGGACGAAGGCCTGCCGTTCCTCGCTCCATCCCTTCGCCATGACCTGTTCGTAGATGGCGTCCCGCTCGCTGCGCCAGCGCCCGGACGCCGACGGCCACCCCTTCGACTCGGCCAGTCGCAGGGCCCGGTCGAACGCCACCCACGACATGACGCGGCCGTAGGTGAAGTCCTGGCGACCGCCGCGGGTCTCCCAGATGCCCTCCTCCGCCTGGTCCCAGTGGTCGGCCAGCCAGTCCAGGTCCGCCCGCATCGAGGTCCACCCCCCGTGTCCGACCTGGAAGCCGTGCCGGTGCGCGAAGTAGATGCTGTCCAGGGCCTCGCCGTAGATGTCCAACTGGAGCTGCGTCGCGGCGCCGTTGCCGATCCGCACCGGCGCGGAACGCGCATAGCCCTCCCAGTGGTCGAGGATCTGCTCGTTCAGGTCGGAGGAGCCGTCGACCTTGTACATGATGTTGAGCGGACCCGTGGTCCCCTCGCTGCCGACCCGCTCCTTGACCCGGTCGCTCAGCCAGATGATGAACGCCCGGGCCTCCTCCGTGAAACCCAGTCCCAGCAGGGCGTACACGGAGAAGGCGGCGTCACGGATCCAGGTGAAGCGGTAGTCCCAGTTGCGCTCGCCGCCCAGTTGCTCCGGCAGGGCCGCCGTCGGGGCGGCCACCACGGCGCCACTGGGGGCGAACGTCATGAGCTTCAGCGTGATCGCGGAACGCTCCACCACCTCCCGCCAGCGCCCGGTGTACCGCGACTGCGCCAGCCAGGAGCGCCAGAACGCCACTGTCTCGTCGAAGAGCCGCTGGTGTTCGTCACGGCGTACCTCCGCGGGCGGCCCCTCGGCGCCCATCTCCAGAATCAACCCGCGCTGATCGCCGGCCTGCAGTGTCAGCGAGAGGTGCAGGTCGGCGTCCCGGTCCGTGAGCACGTCCACGAGCCGCTCGTCGTCCGGTTCGCGGATCGGGTGCACAGTGAGTTCCGTGCCGTCCGCCGCGGCGAAGACCGCTCCGTGCGGGGTGAGGTGCAGCGCGTGGGGCATGCGCCCGTAGTCGAACCGCGGGGCGATCTCCACCTCGAACGTCATGCTGCCGCGCACACAGCGGACCAGGCGGACCAGCCGGTGCCGGGCGGTGACCGTCGTACCGGTCACGGGCATGAAGTCGAGCACCTCACCGGCGCCCGCCTCGGTCATGAACCGGGTCACCAGGACCGCCGTGTCGGGGAGGTACAACTGCCTGGTCGCATGGGTCAGATGCGCCGGCCGTACCGTGCAGTGCCCACCCTTCTCCTTGTCCAGGAGCGCCCCGAACACACTCGGCGAGTCGAAACGCGGGGAGCAGAACCAGTCGACCACTCCCTCGGTGGTCACCAGCGCCGCGGTCTGCAGATCGCCGATCAGGCCGTGGTTCTCGATCAGCGGGTAGTCGTCCATCGAGGCGCCCCTTTCGGTGTGCGTCTCACCCGGATGGGCCCACTCGATCAGCGTAAGCCGGGGGTCCCGCTCCGGCCACGGGGCCGGTACGGGGTCCCGGCTACGGCCCGGGTGCTGCGGACGGTCGTCCTCCTCACCGTGCGACTCCGTAGCATCTGGCGGATAGTGAGGAGCGGACAGTGAAGAAGGGACGAGATCCCCGGCAGCTCCCCGCACCTCAGGAGGCGCTCGATGCCCCCTTCACGGTTGTTGGCCGCGCTCACCGGCATCACGCTGCTCGGCGTCGCGCTCACCGCCTGCCAGGACCAGGCGTCCGGTCAGATCGTGGCGCGGAACGGCATCAGGATCGTGGAGACCGTCTCCAATCCGCCGATCCACGGATGTCACCGATTCCCCGAAGGCGTGACCCACGTCAACAATCAGACACAGAGCAGCCTGCTCCTGTACACGACACCGGACTGCACCGTGCCGACGGGTGGACAGAGCGACTACCTGGACATCGGGGCGTCGGACCGGTTCGTCAGGAGCACCGGCCTGTGGCAGAGCTTCTCCTTCGCCCCTGGCTGACGTCCTGTCACCATGTCAGGCGGGGACGTCGTTACGACTCCGAGGGCGACCAAGTCGGCGAGGCAGGTCGTGACCTGACATGAATTCAGGCGCGGTCACTGTGATGCCGCGACCGACGCCGCGGTGAGTCTGTCCACGGCCTTCGCGACCGCCTCGGGGCTGGAGATCATCGTCAGGTGCCGGGCGCCGGGGATGAGCGTGGCGGGCGGTGCGCCGATGCGCCGGGCGGTCTCCTGCGGCGTCTGCCGGGTGAACACGTCGTCCTCGGCGCCGAACACCACCGACTTGGGCAGACGGACCGCGGCGAGCCGAGCCACCTGGTCCGCGGGCAGACCCGGCACGCCCGCGGCCAGCATGCTCCAGAGCGCGCTCTCCGCGCCCGGCACCTGGAGCGGGCGTCGCCACTGATCCAGACCGGTGACGTCCAGGCGCGGACAGGCAGGTCCGCACTGTGCGTCGTACACGCTGCGGATCAGCGAGTCGATGCCGAGCCCGAGCCGCAGCAGACTGGTGCGGTACGGGTCGATCAGCACGTACTTGAAGGCCGGTGGCGGCCCGGCACCCGTGTCGAGGGCGTCGCCGTCGAGGAGCATCACACCGCCCAGCCGGCCAGGGGCCCTGAGCGCCGCCTCGGTGACCACGGCCGCTCCGCTGGAGTGCCCCACCAGCAGTGGGCGCTCGCCCGGACCGCCGAGGTGCATGGCGTCCAGGAAGCCCAGGAGTTGCCGGGTGAAATGGTCGACGGTGTACGGGCCGTGGCGCTCGCTGTATCCGTCGCCCGTCAGGTCGAGCGCGTACACCCGGTGGTCGCGGGCCAGCAGCGGGGCAAGGCGTGACCAGGTGTCGACGGTTTCGAAGGCGCCGTGCACCAGGACGACCGGTGGGCCCGCCGTACCCCAGGTCTGGTAGCGCGTGCGGATGTCGGCGGCCTGCACGTACCTGAGCCCGCGCGGCGGCGTGGCGCGCCCGGCCGTCACTCCGTTGTAGACGAACGAGGCCACTGTGACGACGGCCAGCAAGACGGCACAGCCCAGCGCGGCGCGTCGAAGCCACCGCCGCAGCCGGGAGCGGCGTGGCCGATGCGCGCGCTCGGCAGGGAGCGACGGCGGAGCGGATGCCGGAGGGGCGCCCCCGTCTCCGTCGCCATCCCCGGGTTCGGCGCCGACTAGGCGAAGATCAGCTGTCACAGCCCACAGCATCGCCCATGGCACACCCGCGGTCATCCCGCGGGGGGAGCCATCGTGACTACTCCGCCGGGTGTAGGGCAGTGCCGGGCGTACGGGAGGGCCCACCACGAAGGCATTTTTGTACAGCTCAGAGCCCTGTCGGCGTGCAGAGGTCAACCCCCCCCCAGGCCGTCGCCGCCTGGCAAGCCTTTCCTTGGTCGAGTCTTCGCTTGTCGCTGGAAAGCGCGACAATTGTCTATATATCTTCTCCGTCGCCGGAGGGATGTGGGCATTGGTGGTCTGGTGGCCCGGGCGGGGACTGCGGCCGGGCGGCCGCAGGCGCAAGCTCTCGCAGCGGATCCTTCTCGCCCTGCTGCTGATCCTCGCGGTGATGAGCGCTGTCGGATTCGCATTGTTCGCATTCGCCCAGCGCGCTCGCCTGGACGCCCTGTACGAGCAGCGGGCGGTGTCGATCGCGCGGATCGCCGCCGGCAATCCGCAGATTCGCAGCGCGATGGCCGTCGGATCGCCGCCGACGCGTCATGGCGTCGTACAGAACGTGGCCCAGCGCATTGCCGCTAACTCCGGTGCCCCCTACGTCGTGGTGATCGACCTGCACCGTGTCCGGCATTCGCATCCCCTTCCTGCCTTGATCGGCCAGCGGGTCTCCGATCCGATCGTGGTCCGGGACGGAAAGTCGCACACGAGGATCAACGTGGGCGCGACGGGCCGCTCGGCCAACGGGATAGTGCCGCTGTATGCGCCGGGTAACGGTCACCGTCTGGTGGGAGAGGTCTCGGCCGGCATTCCGGAGGCCCAGGCCTCCGGCGAGCTGGCGCGTGAGCTGCCCGCCTTCGGCATCTACGCCGGGATCGCCCTGGCGGTCGGAGCAGGCGCCGCCTTCCTGCTGGCCGCCCGGCTCAAGCGGAGCACGTTCGGACTGGAGCTGGAGGAGATCGCGGGCCTGCTCCAGGACCGGGAGGCCACGCTGCACGGCATCCGGGAGGGCGTGGTCGGCCTCGACCCGCGAGGCCGGATCACGGTGGTCAACGACGAGGCGCGGCGGCTGCTCGGTCTCACGGGGGATGCCGAGGGACGGCCCTTGGACGAACTCGGGCTGGACCGAGCCGCGGTCGAGCTGCTGGCTCCGGGACGCGTTGTCAGCGACGAGGTGCTCACCGTCGGGGAGCGGTTGCTGGTGGTCAACTGCTGGCCCACGGGGCGCGACGGCGGCCCGCCGGGGAGCGTGGCCACGCTGCGGGACTCCACCGAACTGCGGCTGCTCTCGCAGAAGGCCGAGGCGGCTCGTAGACGCCTGCAGTTGCTGTATGACGCCAGCGGGTCCATGGGGACCTCACTCGACGTGAGACGTACCGCTGGAGCACTTGCCAGAGTCGGGATACCGCACTTCGCCGACTTCGCCGTGGTCGATCTGGTGGAGGGCGTCCTGCACGGCGAGGAGCCGCCGCCCGACGGTAGCGTTCCGATGCGCCGGGTGGCTGTGCACGGCATTCGCGACGAGCATCCCTTCATCCAGCTCGACGAGGTCTTCGAGCTGGATCCCGCCACACCGCAGGCGTGGGCGTTCGGCCACCGGCAGGCGGTGCTGGAGCGTGATCTCGCTGCCGCGCAGTCGTGGCGAGCCCAGGACCCGGCGCGATCGGAGGCCATCCTCGAATCCGGCGTCCGCTCGCGCATCATGGCCCCGCTGTGTGCCCGTGGTGTGCTGCTCGGCGTGGCGTACTTCTGGCGCATGCGGGAGCGTGAGCCGTTCGACGAGGACGATCTGTCGCTGGCCGAGGAGCTGGTGGCCCGCGCGGCGGTGTCCGTCGACAATGCCCGCCGGTACACGCACGAGCACATGATGGCTGTTGCTCTGCAGCGCAGCCTGCTGCCGCGCGGCATGCCCGACCAGAACGCCGTCGACCTCGCCCACCGGTATCTGCCGGCCCAGTCCGTGGGCGGCGACTGGTTCGACGTCATCCCGCTGCCCGGCGGGCGGGTCGCACTGGCGGTGGGCGATGTCGTCGGTCACGGCCTGCACGCGGCGGCCACCATGGGCCGGCTGCGAACGGCCGTGCGCAACTTCTCCGCACTCGACATCCCCCCTGATGAACTGCTGTGGCATCTGGACGAGCTCGTCGCACGGATCGACGAGGAGGACGCGACCGACGACGGCGTGCCGGGGGTCACCGGCGCATCCTGCGTGTACGTGATCTACGACCCGACCACACGGGCCTGCACCATGGCACGCGCCGCGCATCCGCCGCCCGCGGTGGTGATCCCCGACGGCACCGTGGAGTTCCCGGACGTGCCGGCCGGGCCGCCTCTGGGCCTGGCAGCGCTGCCGTTCGAAACCACTCGGCTGCGGCTGCCCGAGGGCAGCCAGATCGTGCTGTACACCGACGGGCTGATCAAGACCCGCGACCGCGACGTCGACGAGAGCCTGGCCCGGCTGAGCGCCGTCCTCGGCGACGCGAGCCGCACTCCGGACCAGACCTGCACCGCGGTGCTGGACGCGCTGCTGCCCGCACGCCCCAGCGACGACGTCGCCCTGCTCGTCGCCCGGACCCGCGCCCTGGCGGACGACCGGATCGCCGCCTGGGAGGTGCCCTCCGATGCCGCCGCGGTGGCGGATGTGCGGGCCAGGGTCAACCGCCAGCTGTCGGAGTGGGCGCTGGACGAGCTGGCGTTCACCACCGAACTCATCCTCAGCGAACTGGTCACCAACGCCATCCGCCACGCCACCGGGCCGATCCGGGTACGCCTGCTGTACGACCGCAGCCTGATCTGTGAGGTCTCGGACACCAGCAGCACCTCGCCCCACCTGCGCTACGCGGCCACTACCGACGAGGGCGGCCGAGGGCTCTTCCTCGTCGCCCAGCTCGCGACCCGGTGGGGCACCCGGTACCTGTCCACCGGCAAGATCATCTGGGCCGAGCAGGCGATCCCGGCACCAGTGGCGGACACCGCCGCACCACAGGAAGGCGACTGTTGCGACAGCCCCCGCGCGGGTGCGGGTACCACCCCTGGCATCGCCTGCCGGTGTGTCAGCAGGCGTTCCAGGCCTGTGCTGCCTGGGTGGACGACCGCCCAGCGGCCTGCTTGATCTGTTCAGCGTCGGTGGGGTGGTGCTGAACGCGCAGGGCCAGGCGGTCTTCTGGGGTCCGGAGGCGGAGGAGCCGGGCACGGCCTAGCACACCGCGGTTGTAGCGGGCCAAGGCCGGGGCCGCTGTGTCCCCCCTGCCGATCAGGACCCCAGGCGCCGGCTCCGTGCGGGTCCGGCCTCCGCCGCGGTCGGTACTCGTGCTCACGGCAGTACCTGGATCTTCCGGCCCTTCCCGGCCTGGAACTGCCGCAGACCATCGGCGTAGTCCGCCAGCGGCAACCGGTCGCTGATGAAGATCTCCGGGTCGAGCACTCCACCGGCGAACAGTTCGGCGGCGCGTTCGTAGCTGTGCAGGACCGCCATCGAGCCGGTGATGGTGATCTCCTCGTTGTAGATCCGGTACGGGTCGATGGTGGCCCGGGTCGCGTAGTCCGCGACCCCGAACTGGAGGTAGGTGCCGCCCTTGCCGACCCGGCCCAGGGCGTCCTGGATGGCACGGGCGTTGCCGGTGGCGTCGATGACCACATCCCAGCCGCGCGGGCGCTCGAGCGCGTCGGCGGTGGTCACGGCGTTGCTGCAGCCGAGCGTGCGGGCGGTGGCGAGCCGGCCCTCGTTGACGTCGACCATGTCGACGGTGGCCGCGCCGGTGCGCTTGGCGAGTTCGAGCATCATCAGGCCCATGGTGCCCGAGCCGTAGATCAGTACATTGCTGGCGAGCGTGCTGCGCAGGATGTCGTAGCCGCGTACCGCGCAGGACAGCGGTTCGATGAGGGCGGCGTCCTGGGTGCGGACGTGTTCGGGGAGTTTGACGCAGTTGGCGGCGGGGGCGGCCGTGTACTGTGCCGCGCCGCCGGGGACGGTGACACCGATGGCGTTCCAGCGCTCGCACATGTTGCCGCGCCCGATACGGCAGTAGTGGCACTCGTGGCAGTACAGAGAGGGGTCGACGGCGACCCGGTCGCCGACGGCCAGGTCGCGTACCCCGGAGCCCAGGGCGACGACCTCGCCGGCGAACTCGTGACCGGGAACAATGGGCAGGGTGGGAGCGAACTCGCCCTGCAGGATGTGGAGATCGGTGCCGCACAGGCCGCAGGCGGAGACCTCGATCACCACCTGCCCGGGGCCGGGTGTGGGGTCGTCGACGGTCTCGACGCCGACCTGGCCGGGCGAGCTGATGACGGCGGCTTTCACTTGACTGCTCCAAGGGACAGGCCCTGGACAAGCTTGTCCTGGGCGGCGAATCCGGCGATGAGAACCGGCAGGGAGATACAGACGGCGGCGGCGCACACCTTGGCCAGGAAGAGGCCCTGGCTGGTGACGAAGCCGGTGAGGAACACGGGTGCGGTGCCGGCGACGACGCCGGTGAGCACACGTGCGAAAAGCAGTTCGTTCCAGCTGAAGATGAAGCAGATCAGCGACGTGGCGGCGATGCCGGGGGAGACGACGGGTGCCACGATCCGGGCGAGGACGGTGGGCAGTCCGGCGCCGTCGATGGAGGCCGCCTCCAGGATCTCGACGGGGACTTCGGCGAGGAAGGAGCGCATCATCCATACCGCGATCGGCAGGTTCATCGAGGTGTAGAGGATGATCAGCAGCGCGACGTTGTCGAGCAGGCCGCTGTTCTCGGCGATCAGGTAGATCGGCAGCAGTCCGGCCACCGCGGGCAGCATCTTGGTGGACAGAAAGAAGAACATCGCGTCCGTCCACTTGCGCACCGGCTTGATGGACAGCGCGTAGGCGGCCGGGATGGACAGCACCAGCACCAGGAGCGTCGACATGAGGCTCGCGGAGAAGGAGTTGATCAGCGGCGGCCAGGGGGAGACGCCGGTACTCGCGCCGAAGAACTCCCGGTAGCCCTGGAGGGTCAGCGGCGCTCCCACGCTCGGTGGGTTGGTGGCGGCGTCGGACTCGCTGTGCAGCGAGGTGAGCACCATCCAGGCGACCGGGAGGAAGAACACGACTCCGCAGAGCCAGGCCAGCAGGCCGAGTGCGCCGCGGCGGCGCCGGGCCGCGGAGTCAGGGCTGCCCGTGGTGCGCCGGCGGGTGGCGATGGTCCCGGCCATCAGCGGGTCTCCTCTCGGAGCAGGGACGAGACGGTCCTGAGCGCGAAACTGCCCACGAGGAGGGAGCAGACGACGACGATGACGCCTTCCGCGGAGGCCTGCCCGTAGTCATGCGCCTGGTAGAAGGTCTCGTAGACGGTGTAGGGCAGGTTGGCGGTGCCCAGTCCGCCGCCGGTGAGAGTGAAGACGGCGTCGAAGTTCTGCACCACGTAGATGCTGCCCAGCAGTGCGGCCAGCTCCAGATAGCGGCGCAGATGAGGGAAGGTGAGGTAGCGGAAGACCTGCCAGGTGGTCGCACCGTCCACGCGGGCCGCCTCGACGGCGTCCATGGGGCGGCTCTGCAGTCCGGCCAGCAGGATCAGCATCATGAAGGGCGTCCACTGCCAGATCAGCGAGGCCTCCACGGACATCAGCGGCAGTGCGGACAGCCAGTCGGGCTGCGGCGCGTTGTCGCTGCCGAACAGACTCCACAGCCAGGTCAGCGATCCGTTGATCAGCCCGTAGGTGGCGTTGTACAGCGCGTGCTTCCACAGCAGCGCGGAGGCCACGGGCACCACGAGGAACGGTGTGATCAGCATGGTCCGGACGATGCCGCGGCCGCGGAACTGACGGTCCAGCAGCAGAGCCAAGCCCAGGCCCAGGACCAGACTGACCAGCACCACGGTGACCGTCAGCATGACGGTCGTCAGCAGGGACGAACGCAGCTGCGGGTCGGTCACCGCGTCCTTGTAGTTCTGCAGCCCCGCGAAGGCCCGGTTGCCGGGGTCGAGGGCGTTCCAGCGCATGAACGAGATCACCAGAGTGCCGACGAACGGCAGTTGGGTGACCACGATCATGAAGATCAGGGCCGGGAGCAGCGGGGCCCGCCGGGCCCATGCACCCCGGGATCGCGGTGGGGGTGCCGCCTGCCCGGCGGTCCGCGGTGCCCGGGTACGCCTGGTGAGCGAGTCAGTGAGGGTCATCGGTGTGTCTCCGCTGTGCTCCCGTCCCCCGGTCCCGCGTGGGCGGGACCGGGAGGCCGGGAACGTCGGGTGGGTCGGGCAGGGATCACTTGGCCGCGTACTTGGCGGCGACCTTCTCGGCGAGCGCCTGGCCGGCCTTCAGCGCCTGATCGACACTGGTCTTGCCGGCGATGGCGGAGCTGATCTGCTGGGAGACCTGCGTGCCCAGATCGGTGAACTCGGGGATGCCGACGAACTGGATACCGGGCGCGGGCCGGGGCTGCACACCAGGGTTCTGCGGGTCGGCGGCCTTCAGCGCGCTCGCGGTGGCGCCCGCGAAGGCCGAGGCCGCGGCGACGTACTGCGGGTTGGTGTAGGTGGAGCTCCGCTTGCCCGCCGGGACCCGGGACCAGCCGAGCTTCTTGCCCACCAGGTCCTCGTACTGCTTGCTGGACGCCCAGGAGATGAACTTCCAGGCGTCGTCCTGGTGCTTGCTCGCCTTCTGCAGGCCCCAGGCCCAGGTGTAGAGCCAGCCCGAGCTCTTGGTCCGGTCGACCGGTGCGGGCGCGTAGGCCATCTTGCCGGCCACCGGAGACCCGCCGGCTTCGAGCGACCCGGCCGCGGAGGTCGCGTCGTACCACATGGCGACCTTGCCCTGTTCCATGTCGTTGAGGCACTCGGCGAACCCGGACTGCGGGGCGCCCGCTTCACCGTGGGCGCGCACCAGGTCGACGTAGAACCTGGTCGCCTTCGTGAAGGCGGCGCTGTCGACCTGGGCCTTCCAGTCCTTGTCGAACCAGGTGCCACCCATGGTGTTGACCACCGTGGTCAGCGGAGCCATCACCTCGCCCCAACCGGGCAGGCCGCGCAGGCAGATGCCCTTCATCCCGGGCTTGGCGCCGTCGGCCCTGGCGGCCAGGGCGGCCACCTGCTGCCAGGTGGGGTTGGCCGGCATGGTCAGCCCCTTCTCCTTGAAGACGTCCTTGCGGTACATCAGGAAGGACGACTCGCCGTAGAACGGCTCGGCGTATATCTGGCCGGACACCGTCAGGGACTGCCGCATGGAGGGCAGGATGTCGCTCTGGTCGAAGGCGGTGTCCTTCTGCGCGTACGAGGTCAGCGGGGCGAGCCAGCCGTTCTTGGCGTAGATCGGAGTCTCGTAGTTGCTGATCGTGGCCACGTCGTACTGGCCGGCCTGGCTGGAGAAGTCCTGGGTGATCTTGTCGCGGACGTCGTTCTCGGGCAGCACCGTGAAGTTGACCTTGATGCCGGTCTGCTTGGTGAAGTTGGCCGCCGTGAGCTTCTGCAGGTCCGCCATCTGCGGGTTGTTCACCATCAGCACGTTGATGGAGTGCGAGCCGGAGCCACCCCCCGCGCCGCCGGCGCCCGCGCACGCCGTGAGCAGTGCGCCGCACATGGCCAGTGCGCCCAGCGGCACAGCGCGCCGCAGAACAGTCGGTCTCGAAATCATGATCGTCCCTTTCATGAAATGTCGGGTGTGGGCAGCGAAGAGGAAGGGAAGGTGGGATCGGGCAGACGGTGGTGTTCGGCCGTGCAGGCAGGGAGGTGCCGTCGGCGCGGCTCCGGCGGAGCCGTCCCTGGCGGTATGGGGGCGGGCTGAGTTGGTCAGACCCGGTGGACGCGGGGTCCCATCAGTGAGTAGCGGTGCGCCTCGGCGCTGGACAGTGCGGTATCGGTGACGATCGCCTCGAAGTCGCCCACGCCGGCGAAGCGGCAGAAGCTGCTCGCGCCGAACTTGCTGTGGTGCCCGATGAAGACGCGTCGGCGCGACACGGCCAGCGCCTTGGCCTTGACGTCGGCCACCACCGGATCGGGGGTGGTCAGGCCGAGCTCCCGGGAGATCCCGTTCGACCCGAGGAAGGCCAGGTCGATGACGAATCGCTCGAGCATGGCGCAGGCCCATGAGCCCACCGTGGCCAGGGTCCGCGCCCGGACACGGCCTCCGAGGAGCAACACGGTGACATGCGGGGAGTCCACGATCGCGGCTGCTGTGGACAGCGAAGCGGTGACGACGGTCAGGGGCCGGTCGCCCGGCAGGAGCGCGGCGAGGAGCTGGGGGGTGTAGCCCTCGTCCACGAACACGGTCTCCGCGTCACCTAGGAGCTTCACCGCCTCCGCGGCGATCCGGCGTTTGTCCTTGACGTGCAGGGTCTCTCGTTCGGGGAGGCCCGTCTCGAAGCCCGCGCCCTCAACGGGATAGGCGCCGCCATAGGTGCGGCGGAGCAGGCCCCTGCGTTCCAGGACGCTGAGGTCGCGACGGATGGTCTCCGGCGCGACAGCAAGGTCGACGGCCGTGGTGGTGACCTCGACACGTCCCTGGTGACGAGCGAGCGCGAGAATCCGGCTCTGACGCTCTTCGGCGTTCATCGCACTCACCTCGCCTTCCGTACCCGGTCCGGGCGCGGCGTGCCCGGTCTTGCCGCACATTTATACCAATCAGCTTTTCGAGCAAACCGGCCCGCAATGGACCTGAAACCGCCCGATGATGCCTGAAGTGATTGAGCGAATCCCCAGGTCATGACCCCGTCGTGCATTTTCTTCTATTTATTGGCGCCCGTGTGGGCCACCTGCAGTGCCCGGTTCGGGCGGACGGCGAAATGAAATCGACCTCATCAATGCTCGGCAGGCGGTGTCCAGGGCCAGGTAGTACCAGCAGTTGTCCAGGACTCGGGCGTCGATGCCGGAGCCCCAGTCCCCCCACCTGCACGGACAGTTCGCTGGCCCGGATGACGGACGGGATCGGCGAGTAGAGCGCCCCGTTGTCCTTCTGCCAGGCGGTCAGCTGGGCGACCGCCCTCGCGCCGAGCGCATGCGAACGGCGCTCATCCAGGCCGGCGCCTCGAACTGCCGTCGTCGCAGTGGTCGGTCTGGATGCCGATCACGAGCCGGCCGGGGGCGTCCCCTTCAGTACCGAGGTTGCCGTCGGGTGCGCCACCGCCGAGCCATATGGCGCCGTAACCGAGCTTTTCGACCCCTACCGCCAGTTCAGGGCTGAGCCACATCCAGGGCCGGAAGGCGCCGAGTGCTCCGGCTGTGGATCGTGATCCGAGAGAGGCGCGTCGGCGAGGGGCGGCCGTTGTTCCAGCCACATCCCGTCGCGCATGAGGACTCTCCCGCGTAGTTCCGGCTCGCCGCGCCAAGCGCGCACAGTCCTCGGGACCACGCGTACATACAGAAAGGAACCCTCTTCCACGCGGGGATCCCACCCGAACTTGTCGGCGAACGCCTCCGCCGCGACTCCGGGCACCTCCTGGTCCGGGAAGCACTCCGCCTCACCCTGGAGGAGCACCACGTCGAAGGTGTCCGGTAGTGCCAGTCGCACGCGCGGCTCTTCGCGGACGTTCCGCGCAGTCACGGAAGTGGCGCCGGTGCACATCCACACTGCTCGCCCATCCCGCAAGAACCACAGCGGCACCTGGTGCGGCCCGTGACCAGGGTGAGCCGTCGACACCCATACATCCCGCTCGGTGACGAGCCGTTCCAGAGCATCGCGCATACGCTCCGCCGTCTGGCGACGAACGATTCCCGTGGCCCCGGTCTCCATGGGGACCGACCCTAGCCAGGCAGGCGCGAAGCGCGCCTGAGGCGCAGGACCTACTCCCGGCGACCGATGAACCCCTCAGCCTTTGGCTCGGAGCGGACGCCGCCAACTCGGGTCAGGGGTTCCTCAGGGGCGAGACCAGGGACAGTCCGGAGGTGTGGGTACCACGAACGGCCCTAGCGTCGGTACGGCGGCTCTCCGAGCGGGCGCTGACGGTCGCCTGGAGGTCGGCATCGGCTTCGCGCACGTCCCGGTCGGCCGATGAGGGCCGACCGGGACGTCGGGCTCAGGCGAGGTCGAACCGGTCGAGATTCATCACCTTGTTCCACGCTGCCACGAAGTCACGTACGAACTTCTCTCCCGCATCCTGGGACGCGTAGACCTCCGAGACGGCTCGGAGCTGGGAGTGCGCACCGAAGATCAGGTCGACGGCGGTGGCGGTCCACTTGACCTCGCCGGTGGCGCGATCCCGGCCTTCGAACACGTTCTCGTCCGTAGCCGACGCCTTCCACTCCGTGCCCATGTCGAGCAGGTTGACGAAGAAGTCGTTGGTCAGCATTCCTGGCCGGTGGGTGAAGACACCGTGGGGGGACCCCTTGAAGCCGGTGTTCAGGGCCCGCATGCCGCCGATCAGCACCGTCATCTCGGGAGTGGTCAGCGTCAGCAGGTTGGCGCGGTCCAGCATGAGGGTCTCCGGCGACAGTTTCTCGCCTGCCGGAAGGTAGTTGCGGAAGGCGTCCGCCTTGGGTTCCAGCACGGCGAACGACGCCGCATCGGTCTGCTCCTGCGAGGCGTCCGTACGCCCCGGTGCGAACGGAACCGTGACGTCGTACCCGGCGTTCCTCGCGGCCTGCTCGACGGCCGCGCACCCGCCGAGGACGATCAGGTCGGCGAGGGAGACCCGCGTTCCGCCGGTCTGCGAGAGGTTGAAGTCCTGCTGGATCCTCTCGAGCATGCGCAGTACCTCGGTCACCTCGGGGAGGTTGTTGAGTTCCCAGTCCTTCTGCGGCGCGAGCCGGATTCGCGCTCCGTTCGCCCCGCCGCGCTTGTCGGTGCCGCGGAAGCTCGCCGCCGACGCCCAGGCGGTGGTGACCAGCTGGGAGACGGAAAGGCCCGAGGCGAGGATCCTGCCCTTGAGGGCAGCGATGTCCTCGTCCCCGACCAGTTCGTGATCGACGTCGGGAACGGGGTCCTGCCACAGCTGCGGCTCGGGAATCCACGGGCCGAGGTAACGCGAGACGGGTCCCATGTCGCGGTGCAGCAGTTTGTACCACGCCTTGGCGAACGCCACCGCGAGGTCGTCCGGGTTCTCGTGAAACCTCTTCGTGATCGGGCCGTAGACCGGGTCCACCTTCAGCGCGAGGTCCGTCGTCAGCATCATGGGGGCGTGCCGCTTCGACGGATCGTGGGCGTCGCGTACGGTGTTCCTGGCCGAGGGGTCCGAGGGAGTCCACTGGTGAGCACCGGCGGGGCTGCTCGTCAGCTCCCACTCGTACCCGTAGAGATTGTCCAGGTAGCCGTTGTCCCACTTGGTCGGCTCGGTGGTCCAGGCGCCCTCCAGACCACTGGTGATCGTATGGGAGCCCGTGCCGCTGTTGTACGTGTTCCGCCAGCCGAGGCCCTGCTGCTCGATGGGGGCCGCCTCGGGTTCCGGGCCGACATAACTGGCATCGACCGCGCCATGACACTTGCCGAAGGTGTGGCCGCCGACGATGAGTGCGACCGTCTCCTCGTCATTCATCGCCATGCGCCCGAACGTCTCCCGCACGTCCCGGGCGGCGGCCATCGGGTCCGGGTTTCCGTTGGGCCCCTCCGGATTTACGTAGATCAGTCCCATCTGTACGGCGGCGAAGGGACCGGCGAGTTCCCTGTCGCCGCTGTAGCGCTCATCTCCGAGCCATGTGTCCTCCGGCCCCCAGAAGATCTCCTCGGGTTCCCAGATGTCCTCTCGCCCGAAACCGAACCCGAACGTCTTGAATCCCATGGATTCCATGGCACAGTTACCGGCGAAGACCAGAAGATCGGCCCAGGAGATTTTCCGGCCGTACTTCTGTTTGACCGGCCACAGCAGACGGCGCGCCTTGTCCAGGCTCGCGTTGTCGGGCCAGCTGTTGAGGGGGGCGAAGCGCTGTGCGCCGCTGCCGCCACCGCCGCGGCCGTCCTCGATGCGGTAGGTTCCCGCGGCATGCCAGCTCATCCGGATGAAGAGCGGCCCGTAGTGACCGTAGTCGGCAGGCCACCAGTCCTGGGATGTCGTCATCACCTCGAAGACGTCACGCTTCAGGGCGTCGACGTCGAGAGTCGCGAACTCCTTCGCGTAGTCGAAGTCCTCGTCCATCGGGTTGGATCGGGGCGAGTGCTGGTGGAGAACCTGAAGGTCCAGCTGATTCGGCCACCAGTCCCGGTTCGTCCTGGGCCGCCGAGTCGGTGTGGGCGTCGGCGAGGGGATTGCCGGATTCTCGCTTTCACTGCCGGACATGCCCGTCCTTCTTCCTGTCTCGGTGTTCCTTCTGCCGGCTGCCGCTCTTGACGTCGTCGGCTTTGCTGGTGTCGAGCACGTCGACCCACACAGTCAGCGCGCCACGGCGCCCACCGGCTGGAAATTGTGCTGTGCCGCGTCCGTATGGTCGCGCATCACAGACCACACCTCCATGAAACACGCAGAACACCCCGCATGACAGACGTGAGAGAAGGGGCGGCCTTTCCGCTCCCGTGCCGACATCCGACGCAAGCCGAATCGAATACGACAGCCCTTGATCGTCGTCTGCGGCACGCAATACCACTCGCGGCCTCCAGGTCAACAAACGGTCAGCATCAGCCCGGACGGCTTCCGGCCTGCTGACCTGCACCTGCGGCGTGGACCTGCTGCCCCGCCCGGTCCCGCTCGGAAGGCTGACTACGTGGCTCGACAGCTCGCTCGTGGGATGGGGTCGTTCTTCAAGGAGTGCGGTTGTGCTCTCGGCAAGCAGCGTGAAGAGGCCGGCTACGACACGCAGGACCACGCGATCGAGCGCCTTACGCAGATCTAGTGGCGGCCGTGGCAGCGGAGGATGACGGAGTACTCCACGGGCTGGCACGTCGACAGCTCCATCAACGTGCGCATGATCCCCCCTCTTGGATCGAGGTTTTGCATGGTACAGGCGTCACGCGTCGCTGACCTGCGTAAACGTCGCCGCGTAGGCCCCGTTGGAGCCGTCGGCCCGGAAATGGTCCGGATCTTGTCCTCAGCGAGACGGGCCTGGTCATCTGTCGACGCCGCACCCCTCGGCTCGTGGACAGCTCCAAGCGGAAGTGTCGGCCCGCCGAGTGCTACATCGAGGTGGGCAGGTGCGGGGAGCGGAGTACGAGCAGAGTGATCTCGCTGGGGGCGAAGACGCGGAACGGCGGGCCCCAGAAGCCGGTGCCGCGGCTGGTGTAGAGGAGGGTGCGGGTTCCGTGGTGGCTGAGGCCGGCGAGGGCGGGCTGGTCGATGCGGACCAGGTGGTGGAAGGGCCATATCTGGCCGCCGTGGGTGTGGCCGGAGAGCTGGAGGTCGATGCCGGCGGCTGCCGCCCGGTCGACGAACTTGGGCTGGTGTGCCAGGAGCAGGACGGGCAGGTCGGGGTCGGCGCCGTCCAGGGCTCCGGCGAGGTGGGCGCGGTGGCCTGCCAGGCCGGAGGACTCGGCGGTGACGTCGTCCACGCCGGCGACCACGAGGGTGTCGCCTCCGCGTTCGAGCAGCAGATGGCGGTTGCGCAGCGGCTCCCAGCCCAGCTCGTCCATCAGGTCGACCCAGCCCTGGGCCTCGCTGTAGTACTCGTGGTTGCCGGTGACGTATACCCGGGCCCGGGTGGCCCGCACGGTACCGAGTGGGGCGGCCTGGGCGCGGCGGCGTTCGGCCGTGCCGTCCGCGATGTCGCCGGTGTGGCAGACCAGGTCGGCTTCCAGGGTGTTCACCGTCTCGCACACCCGCGCCGACCAGCGGGCGCGATCGAGTGGGCCGTAGTGGGTGTCGGTGATGAGGACGACGCGGATGCCGTCCAACCCGGCACCCAGCCGAGGGAGTTGCACGTCGAGTCGGCGCACGCGTGGCACGCGGCGGGCCTCGGCGTACCCCCAGGCGAGCAGTACGGCCGTTACGCCGAGGCCCGCCCACGTGACGATTCGGGCCCGCTCCTGACTCTCGCCGACACCGGCCACGGTCAGGGCGAGCCGCAAGAAGACGCCGAGCAGAACGGACCAGGTGAACAGAACCCAACTGGTACCCAGCAGGGTGTCACCGGTGATCGCCGCCCGGTCCTGCTGGCGCCGGCCGTGGCCGCGCACCATCGCGAGCGGCATACATATGAGGCCGAGGGCGAACAGCACGGTGCCGACCAGCGTGACAGGCAGCGGCCAGTGCTGGCCGCCGTACAGGAGCACCCAGCAGGGCACGGCCCACAGCAGGACGGGGGCGATCAGGGGGATGTAGCGCATCAGGCGGTGCAGCCGGCTCTGCCGCGGCGCTTGCGCCTCACCCTCGGCGGGCCGGGTGTTGCTGGTGGCGGTCACGCTTCCCCTCCCTGACCAGGCTGTCGTTCCGCGCACTGTATCCGGTCGCCCTCGGGCCGGCCGGACCGGCGTTCATGGGAGCGGCCCTGAAGGGTTCTCCAGAGCGTGGGGACGAAGGGTGCCCGTCAGGTGAGGGGCGACCGGGCGGAGCTCGAAAACCAGGCGCTGGCGACCTTCGCGGCGCACTCCGGCCCCGGCACCGATTGGCCGGAAGTTCACCGCGTGTACCGGGTGGAGCGGTGCCACCTGTCCGTCTCCGCCCGATCGCCGGGCGATCAGCGGCTGGAGCGCGTCTACACCTCGATGTGTGAGCCCATGCTGACCGTGCGGTCGCGGGGCAGGCCGAAGTACTCGGCGGCGTCGGCGGTGATGTAGGAGGTGGCGATGAACAGCCGCTTGCGCCAGGGGGCCATCGTCGGTGACTTGCCGCGCCGGAGATCGATCTTCGACAGGAAGTAGGACGCCTGGTCGAGGTTCAACGGTCCTTCGGTCTGGGCCGGGGC
>NZ_JBVIJE010000023.1:53184-115674 GCF_055581585.1 Streptomyces sp. NPDC031426 | reverse complement strand
GCCGCCGACGGTGCCGCCCAGGCCGCCTCACAGGCGCGCGACGCGGCCGCGAACGCGGCCGTCGACGCCGGCCAGGCAGGTGCCGCCCGCAAGGCGGCCGAGCAGGCCCGCGACGCTGCGGCCGGCGCTCACGCCGCCGCCCAGGCCGCCGACTCGGCCCACACCGCCGCCGCCCAGGCCGCCGACGCGGCAAAGGCGGCCAGCGGCGCCGGCAGTGACGCCACCGATGCCGCGAACGCGGCCGACCAGGCCAACACCCTGGCCGACGAGGCCGGTTCCCACTCCGCCGAAGCACAGAACGCCGCAGCCAGCGCGCACCGGCACGCCCGGGAAGCGAGCCGTGCCGCCGCCGCCGCCGAATCGCTGGCGCAGGAGGCCGCCTCCGACGCCGGGGACGCGCGCGACGCCGCGAACGACGCCGCCACCCATGCCGAGAACGCCGCCAAGGCGGCCGACGACGCCGCCGCCCACGCCGGGCAGGCCGCGACCGCCGCCAAGCAGGCCGCCGCGCACGCCCAGGAGGCCAAGAAGGACGCCGACGCCGCCAGCGCCGCGGTCGCCAAGGCGCAGAAGGTCCACGACCTCGCGGTCCGTATCGACGCCGAGCAGTTGACCGCCCGTACCAACGAGGCCATCGACCGCGCCCAGGACCTCAAGGCACAGGAGGACCAGCGCACCGCGGCACAGCAGGCGGCCACGCAGCAGGCGAAGGACCTCCAGGCCCAGGCGGCCAAGCTCGCCGACCAGGCGTCCCAGTCCGGTGCGGACCCCGCGCAGATCGCCCCCGAAGCCCGCAAGGTGGCCCTGGCGACCGTGAAGACCAGCCGCTCGTGGAGCCAGTCCGCAGCCCTCGTGGCCCTGGCCGGCTCCGACCAGGACGTGACCGACTACATCCGCACCGGCCGCCAGGAGGCAAGCTCCCAAGACGACCGCGAAGACCTCGAACACCTGGCGGAAGCCGCCGGCTCCGCCGATGTCCGCGCCGCGGCCGCCAAGGCCCTGGACGGTGATGCCGCCACGGTGAGCGCGTTCCTGACCACGGGCCAGTACGAGGCGATGAAGCAGGACATGCGCCTGTACATCGCCCGGACCATCGCCAACGCCGGCCCGATCGAACAGCAGGCAGGCCGCACCGCGCTGAACACCGACACAGCAGACGCCCTGCGCCAGTTCATCACCACCGACGACGCCCAGGCACGCACCCAGGACGAACGCGTCCGCGCCGCCCAGCTCGCCGACCCCAAGAACAGCGGCAGCGGCCCACAGGTCAAGGCCGCGGCGCGGATCGCCCTGGAAGGGCCCGCCGACCTGCTCCACACCTTCATCACCGTCGGCCAGTACAAGGCGCAGCGGCAGGACCAGCTCGGCGCCACGCACGAATCCCAGATCCAGCAGCTCATCGCACAGGCCGCAGGCGTCGCCGCCACCGCGCAGAAGAACGCCGCCGAAGCGGGCAAGGCAGCAGCCACCGCAGCCAAGGCCGCGGCCGAAGCCGCCGACTACGCCAAGCAGGCAGACCAGGCGGCCAAGGACGCCAAGAAGTACGCCACGCAGGCCGACGGGTACGCCACACAGGCCGAGCAGTCCGCCAAGGACGCCGCGGCCTCGGCCACCACCGCCCGCAAGGCCCAGCAGGACGCAGAGAACGCGGCGGCCGCGGCCGTCACCTCCGCCGCCCAGGCCCAGTACTCGGCCACCGCCGCACGCGGCTCCGCCGACTCAGCCTGGACATCCGCCCAGGAAGCCCGTGCCTCGTCCCTGGCCGCGGGCAAGGACGCCACCGCTGCCCAGCAAGCGGCGAACGAGGCATTCCATGCGGAAGTCCTCAAGCGGCAGCAGGCCCAGGCGCAGTTGCGGCGGTGGTACGAGCAACAGAAGCAACAGAGCCAACAGGACGACGATGGCAGTTGGGTACCGGGCTGGCTCAAGGACACCGTCAACACGATCGGCGACTACGGCCAGGCGATCCTCGGTAACTCCGACATCTGGAAGGGTCTGTTCGAGACGGGTGCCGGCGTCTTCGGCGTCGGGGAAGGCGCCACGATCGATGTCGCGGGCGGAGGCCTGTGCCTGACCATCATCGGCTGCCTCGAGGGAGCACCGGCGATCGTCGTGGGTACCGGGATGGCGGGCGCCGGCATCTACGGAATCACCGACGGCATCAGCCGATTCAACAACGGTCTCGGACAGGCCTTGCGCGAGGCTGAGGGAACTCCCCGTTCGGGAGGCCCCCAGATCGACTCGAACGGCTGGCCTGTTCCCACCCAGAGTAACTGCTTGGAGTGTGCCGAGGTCATCAAGGGCGAGGTCGGCGGTGAGATCTACGAGATGAAGGACTCCTTGGGAGCAAGGCTCGGGCCGTCCAAGCGCGACCCCAATGGTCAGTGGCACAATCACTTCCTGGTGGTCAAAGACGGTCGAGCGTACGACGCGTTCACCGGTTCGGAAGGCATGGACCTGGATACATATCGCCAACAATGGCAATACTGGGAATACATTCGCCTCGACGCGCGTCCTGACCTGGGGTAGACGATGGGAATCGAAGAACTCTGCTTCCACCTGAGAAATCGGCGCCGAATGTATCTGATGGACGACCGATTCTCAACGATGGTGGCATTCATCGAGGGGTTCTGCACCGCTCTTGGGAGCTCTCCGCTGAGTGGATTCCAGGACTGGGTCTGCGAAAGGATCCTTGGTGGACGTTCGAGTATCCACTGGGCGTACGTGATCGCCTCGACCAGAGTGCCCGACATCCTCGACGGAAACAGGCCCATCGACCGTATCCCCCGCGAGGTGGAGGGCGACCTGGCGGACCTGACACTTGACCTCGTCGAGGAATTCACGAACCGTCCGACCGCCTGAGATACGGGCAGAAACCTCGGTCTGTTCACCAGGTGACACGCCTGGTGAACAGACCGACTGGCTTTATGAGCGGAATACCAGGTTGCCCACGGTCTTGCCGGGAAGTGCGACAGAGCCGGAGGCGGTGCCGCAGCAGCGCGGCCGGGCCAGCGTTTGTGCCCAGGAGCTTGATACGAACAGCCCGGTTTGTGACCCTGTCAAAAAGGGTTGGTGCCTGACTGCCCGCGCCTCTAGTGTGGGGTTTGCTTCGCGCGGTGGCCGTCGGCCGCCGCTGTCGGCCGAGTGAGGAACGGGAGGTGTGACCGATGACCGTCTCTGTGATGGGCGCTGCCCGCAACCAGAAGATCATCCACTCCATCTCCGTGGTCTCCGGCTGAACTCACCGCGCATCGAACGCGCCTGCCCGGGGCCACCCTTGTGAAGGGTCTCCCTTGACTTCCACCTCTGCAGCGTCCTCCGCGCTGGCTCCCTACGGCTGGGACGAGGCCTGGGCCGACGCGTTCGCCCCGTACGCCGCCGAAGGGCTGGTGCCCGGCCGCGTCGTCCGGGTCGACCGCGGCCAGTGCGACGTCGTCACCGCCGGCGGGACCGTCCGCGTCGACACCGAGTTCGTGGTGCCCCGTGACCCGATGAAGGTCGTGTGCACCGGGGACTGGGTCGCCGTAGACCCCGACGGTGATCCGCAGTACGTCCGCGCGTATCTGCCGCGCCGCACCGCCTTCGTCCGCTCCACCTCCTCCAAGCGGTCCGACGGGCAGATCCTCGCCGCCAACGTCGACCACGCCGTGGTCGCCGTGTCGCTCGCCCTCGACCTCGACCTCGGCCGGATCGAACGCTTCCTCGCCCTGGCCTGGGAGTCCGGCGCCCAGCCCGTCGTCGTCCTCACCAAGGCCGACCTGGTGCCGGACCCGCTCACCCTCGCCCACCTGGTGCAGGACGTGGAGACGAGCGCGCCCGGCGTGCCGGTGCTCACCGTCAGCGCCCTGCACGGCGAGGGGCTCGACGTCCTCGTCGCGCTGGTCGGCTCCGGTACGTCCGTGCTGCTCGGCCAGTCCGGCGCGGGCAAGTCCACACTGGCCAACGCCGTCGTCGGGGCGGACGTCATGGATGTGCGGGCCGCGCGGGACGTCGACGGCAAGGGCCGGCACACCACGACCACCCGCAATCTGCTCACTCTGCCTTCGGGCGGGGTGCTGATCGACACCCCCGGACTGCGGGGTGTGGGCTTGTACGACGCCGAGAGCGGGGTCGGCCAGGTGTTCTCCGAGATCGAGGAACTGGCCGAGCGGTGCCGTTTCCACGACTGCGCCCACGAGACCGAGCCGGACTGCGCGGTGCGCTCCGCCGTGGAGAGCGGCGAGCTCCCCCAGCGCCGGCTGGAGAGCTACCGGAAGCTGGTGCGCGAGAACCAGTGGATCGTGGCCAAGACCGATGCGCGGGTCCGTGCGGAGCTCCGGCGGGACTGGCGGAGGAAGGGCGCCGAGGGGAGGGCGGCGATGGAGATCAAGCGGGGGCGTCGGATGTAGGGCGCACCGGGCAAGCCCACCATCGTCATGTCCGATTCCCGCCAGCCCCATCCCTCGCCCCGGTCCACACTGGAACACGTGATGGACGAAGACACCAGGTACGAGGCGGTGCGGAGCCGGGACGGGCGGTTCGACGGAGTGTTCTTCTTCGCCGTCGAGACCACCGGCATCTACTGCCGGCCCAGCTGCCCGGCGGTGACGCCGAAGCGGCACAACGTGCGGTTCTTCGCGACGGCCGCCGCCGCGCAGCGCTCCGGGTTCCGGGCCTGCCGGCGGTGCCGGCCGGACGCCGTGCCCGGGTCGGCGGAGTGGAACGTGCGGGCGGACGCCGTCGGGCGGGCCATGCGGCTGATCGCCGACGGCGTCGTGGACCGCGAGGGCGTCGCCGGGCTCGCCGCGCGGCTCGGCTACAGCGCGCGGCAGGTCCAGCGGCAGCTCACCGCGGAACTCGGCGCCGGCCCCGTGGCGCTCGCCCGGGCCCAGCGGGCGCACACCGCACGGGTGCTGTTGCAGACCACCGAGCTGCCGGTCACCGAGATCGCGTTCGCGTCCGGCTTCGCCAGCGTGCGGCAGTTCAACGACACCGTCCGGGAGGTGTACGCCTCGACGCCGACCGAACTGCGGGCCGCCGCCCCGCGGGGCAGGGGCGCCTCCCGGGGCCGGGCCGCTCCGGGCGCCGGGATACCGCTGCGGCTCGCCCACCGCGGGCCCTACCAGGCCGCCGCCGTCTTCGACCAGCTCGCGGCGGAGGCGGTAACCGGTGTCGAGGAGGTTTCCGGCGCGCCGGGCGGCCGTACCTACCGGCGCACGCTGCGGCTGCCGTACGGCACCGGGATCGTCGCCGTCGAGGAGCGCACCGGGGCGCCGAGGACCGGTACCGGCACCCGTCCGGGCGGCTGGCTCGACGCGCGGCTGCACCTCACCGACCCCCGGGATCTCACCACCGCGGTGCAGCGGCTGCGCCGCCTGTTCGACCTCGACGCCGACCCGTACGCCGTCGACGAGCGGCTCGGCGCCGACCCCCGGCTCGGCCCGCTGGTCGCCGCGCGGCCCGGACTGCGCTCGCCCGGCGCCGTGGACCCGCCGGAGGCCGCCGTCCGCGCCCTGGTCGGTAAGGACGGCGCGCAGGAACTGGTACGGCGGTACGGCAAGGCCCTCGACGCGCCCTGCGGCAGCCTCACCCATCTCTTCCCCGAGCCGGCCGTCCTCGCCGAGGCCGAGCCGGACGGGCCACTGGGCGCACTGACCGCTGCCCTCGCCGACGGCACCGTACGGCTGGACCCGGGCGCCGACCGGGACGACGCGCAGCAGGCCCTGCTCGCCCTGCCCGCGCTGGACCCGGTCACCATCGCCGCCGTACGCGTACGCGCCCTCGGCGATCCGGACGTCGCCCCGCCCGGCGCCGAGGTGCCGGACGACTGGCGGCCCTGGCGCTCGTACGCCGTCCAGCATCTGCGTGTGGCAGGAGAGTGGAACGACCGATGACAACCGTTTACTGGACCGGACTCGACGCCCCCGTGGGCCACTTGCTGCTCACCGCAGACGCGGACGGGGCGCTCACCTCGCTGTCCGTGCCCGGGCAGAAGGGCGGGCAGAGCGTGCAGGACGGATGGCGGCACGACGCCGGCCCGTTCCGTGCCGCAGCGGACCAGCTCGCCGCCTACTTCGCCGGTGAACTCAGGGAATTCCGGGTGCCGTTGAGTCCACGCGGCACCGAGTTCCGGCAGCGGGTGTGGGCCGCGCTGGACGAGGTGCCGTACGGCGCCACCGTCACCTACGGGGAGATCGCCGCACGGATCGGCGCCTCCCGCGCGGCGGTCCGCGCCGTCGGCGGAGCGATCGGTGCCAACCCCCTGCTGATCGTGCGCCCGTGCCACCGGGTCATCGGCGCGGACGGCTCGATGACCGGGTACGCGGGCGGAGTCGAACGGAAGGTGTGGCTGCTGACCCTGGAGGGCGGGCTCACCGGCTCGGCCCGGTCCGGCGGACTACAACACCTCCCCGGCCGGCCGGGATCGCCTCCTCGCTGAACGTGCGGGCCCAAGTCGTACGGTCCGCCGAGGAGTTCGGCCTCGTCGTGCAGCCGCCGGTCAGAGTCGTACCGTCGTCCTGGACGAGGAAGCCCACGGGGTCCGCCTGCGGCCGGCCGTGCGGGTCGGCCGTGGCCTGCGGCCCGGCCGCTGCGTCGCCGGACAGGCGCGTTCCGCCTCGCCGAATGCGGTCATGAGGCCGGCCGAGCACACCCGCCCGCCCCGCACTTCGACTGCGTGTCCCAGGGCCGCCGTGCCGCGTCCGGCTGCGCCGAGCGGGTGGACCGCCGTCGCGGATGCGGTGGCGCGGCCCGGGCGTGTGGCACGGTCTGCTCCGAGGGGCAACGGGGAAGGGCGGGTGCGGAGATGGCCGGGGCCGGACGGATCCTCGCGGTGCTGTTGCTGGCGATGCTGCCGGCCACGACGGTGCCGGCCGGGGCGGAGCCGGCGGCGCCGCACTGGACGGGCAGCTGGGAGACCGCGCCGTCGGGAACCGTTTCCGCACTGCCCGGCGCCGCGATCCGCAACGTCGTCCACCTCAGCGTCGGCGGTACGGCCGTGCGCATCCGCCTCGGCAACCGTTTCGGCACCGCGCCCCTGCGGCTCGGCGCGGTCACCGTCGCGCTGCGCCGGGGCACCGGCCCGGACGCCGTGCCCGGCACCCTGCGCACCGCCACCTTCCACGGCACCGCGACGGCCACCGTGCCGCCCGGCCAGGACACGGTCACCGACCCGGTGCCGCTGCCCGTCCCGGCCGCCGCCGACCTCCTCGTCACCGTGTACACCCCCGGCGACAGCGGGCCCGCCACCTCCCACCGGACCGCCCTGCAGACCAGCTACGTCGCCCCGCACGGCGCGGGCCGGGCCGCCGACCAGGACGGCGCCGCCTACACCATCCTCATCAGCCGCTGGTACTACGTCACCGGCGTCGACGTCCTCGGCTCCGCCGCGGGCAGCATCGTCGCGTTCGGCGACTCCCTCACCGACGGAAACGGTTCCACCCCCGACACCAACCACCGCTGGCCCGACCGCCTGGCCGAACAGGTCCTCGCGGACCGGCTCGGCGTGCTCAACGCCGGCATCTCCGGAAACCGGCTGCTGCGCGACGGCGTCGGACCGAGGGCCCTCGCCCGCCTGGACACCGACGCCCTGGACCGGGCCGGGGTACGGGTCCTGGTCGTCCTGGAGGGCATCAACGACATCAAGGGCACACCGACGGCCGGCGACGTCTCCGCCTACGCCGCCGCCTACCGCACCCTCGTCGCCCGCGCCCACGCCCGGGGCATCCGGGTCGTCGGCATCACCCTCACCCCGTACCGGGGCTTCGCCGCCTACACGGACGCCCGCGAGGCCGTACGGCAGCAGGTGAACGCCTTCATCCGCACCGGCGGCGCCTTCGACGCGGTCGCCGACGCCGACGCAGCCCTCCGTGACCCGGTCGCCCCGACCCGCCTCCTGCCCGCCTACGACCCCGGCGACCACCTGCACTTCAACGACACCGGCATGGCCGTGGTGGCCGAGACGGTACGGCGGGCCCTCGCCGGATCCCCCTCGTGACCGCTCCCTCGTCACCGCTCAACCCCCACAGCACCGCCCCCAACCAGGCGCCCGCGATCAGCAGGCAGGCGAACGGTTCGGCCGGCACGCTGGAGCCGCCCGAGCGCATCGTCGTACGGAGGGCGGCCATCGCCTCGCCGTGCCCGCCCAGGCGCAGCCGCTCGTGCAGATAGACCCGGCCACGAAGCCCGGCAGGGCGCCCAGCACCGGCAGCAGGACGAAGCCGAGGAACGCCCCGGCGCCCGCGTACACCCCCATCCGCGGTGTGGCGCCGCTCCGGCGGAGCCGGCGCGGGGGCAGGGCCGCGCGCACCGCCGGCGACAGCAGCAGCACCGCGGTGGCGCCCACCAGGGCCACTTGGGATGTCGCCGGGCGGTCCTCCCTGTTGGGTGGGGCCGCCCGGCGGCCATCCGCCCCCTTCCGTACGGCTGTTCACTCCCTCACCCGACACGCCGTTCGACGCCGCCGGGTGCGCCGGATTTTCCCGATGCCCCGTTTTCATGCGGCCCGTGCGGTGGACAATTGGGGGCATGAGCCAGCAGGGGGGAAGGCCCGCCCGTCCTGAGGACGACTGGTGGGGACAGCTGTACGACGACTCCGCCGAGGACACGGGACCCACGGCCGGGCCCGATTCCCTGGACGACCGCTTCGCCTCCGCGAAGCACACGGTGACGGGCCCGCCGGCTACGACACCACCGCACGAGGCCGTGCCGCCGCGTGATCCGGTGCCGCCGCGCGATCCGGCGCCGGGCAGGCGGAACGGAGACGGCGACGCGCGCAGTGCGGACGGTGGCTCGGCCCGGGACGCCGGAGGCGCTGGGGTGACGGACCGAGGAGCGGAAGGCGCGGAAGGCGCGCCGGGAACGGAGTCCCGGGAGCCCGCGGTGCCGACGCAACGCGCGGCCAAGGACCCCGCCGCCCCACCACCCGTCCCACCGCCACCTGTCCCCCCACATCCCGTCCCCCCGGCCCCGGCGCCCGACCGCCCCGACCAGTTCCCGTCGGCGCAAGCAGCCTCCCCTGAGCCGCAGACCCCGTCGGCACCCCCCTCGCCCCCACCCCCCTCCGCCGTCGACTACGTCGGCTCCGGTCCGCCCACCTACGACCCCGAGCCCACCGCGCTGCCGGTCGCCGATCCGGACGGGCTGGGGGAGTTGGTCGCGGACACCGTGCTGGACGGTGCCCGGTACGGGGCCTGCACGCTGCGGGCCGTGTCGTTGCGCGGGGACTCGGCGCGGTACCGGGGCGAGCCGCGCCGGGACTCGTTGCTCACTGCCCGGTTCGGGTCGGGGGAGCAGGCGCTGGTGCTCGTCGCGATGGCGACCGGAGTGCGGGGCACCCCGGCCGCGCATCTGGCGGCGGCCGAGGCGTGCCGGTGGATCGGGCGGGCCGTGGGCCGCAGTCATCACCGGCTCGTGGAGGACATCCGGGCGGCCCGGCGCGGCGACCTGAAGTCGGGTCTGCACCGGCTGACCGACCGCAGCCTCGGCAAGCTCCGTGCGAGCGCCGACGAGCAGGGCATCGACCCGGAGGAGTACACGGCGAGCCTGCGCTGTCTGCTGCTGCCCGCCGACCCCGACTGCCGTACACGCGTGTTCTTCGGCGTCGGCGACGGCGGCCTGTTCCGGCTGCGGGACGGCGCGTGGCAGGACATCGAGCCGACGGCGTCGCCCGCCGACACCACCGGCGATCCCGTCGTCGGCTTCGGCTCCCCGCCCCTGAAAACGTTTGCCGAAACTCCCGAGGGCGACCGGCTCACCATGGACTTCGGCATCCCCACCCCGCCGAGCCCGTACGAACCCGCGCCCGAGCCGCCCCGCGAGCCGTTCCGTTTCCGTGCCTCGGTGGCCCGCCCGGGTGATGCCCTGGTGATGTGCACCGGTGGCCTGGCCGATCCGCTGCGCGGCGAGGCCGCCCTCTGCGCCTACCTGGCCCGCCGCTGGTCCGGCCGCACCCCGCCCGGGCTCGCCGCCTTCCTCGCCGACGCCCAGGTACGGGTGAAGGGTTACGCAGACGACCGTACGGCGGCGGCCGTGTGGGAGGCGTAACCTGCGCCTGATCAACGGCCTGTACGACGCGCACCGCTCCATGGCCCCGGTGCTCGCGCTCGCCTCGTACATCCCGTCGAGCGAGATGGGTCTCGGCTACTTCCAGGAGACCGGCGGCGTCGGCCGTACGGTCCGGATGGCCCGCTCCAATATGGGCAACGTGCCGCGTCCCCGAATCCGGAGGCGGAGGGGCGGATTTCGGCCACTTTCACGGGGTGTGACGGTGTGCCGACGGCCGGTGCCGGGCGCATCTGCCTTGCCGTCCCGGGACGTCCGTGGCGGGCAGAGCCCTGCGGGGAGCCGGCCACCCCGGTGCGGCAGGGCCCGGCGGCCGGCTCGTACGCCGTACAGCCGTGGCCGAACCGCCGGTCGTCGGGCATGTGTGATGACTGCCCGTGTGCGTGCTGGGCATGGATCCCCCGTGAACGTGTTCGACCAGGAGGGGCAGGGTCCAGCGGCGTGCGGGCGGGGGTCATGAAGAGTCAGGCACGAGGGGGCGGTCCCGCGGTCGTCGGGGGCTCCTCGGCGACGACGGGGGAAGAGGCCGGCACCATCACGGAACACGCGCACCGGCTCCGGCGCAGGCTGGGGCGGGCGGATCTGAAGGCGGTGCCCGAGGCCCGCCGGGAGCTGCGAGAACTGCTGCGGCACTGGGGGAAACCGGGCCGTTCGGAGATCGCCGAACTCCTCACCAGCGAACTGGTCACCAACGCGCTCGTCCACACCGACGACGACGCGGTCCTCACGGCGGTCGTGCAGCCGGGCGGACTGCGCGTGGAGGTACGGGACTTCCTGGCCCGCAGACCGGAGCTGAGAGGCCCGGACTCGGACGACGACACCCATGGGCGGGGCCTGGTGCTGGTGCAGTCCCTGGCGGACGCCTGGGGGGTACGGCCGCACGGGGTGGGCAAGGCGGTGTGGTTCGAACTGGGCGCCGAGGCGGCGTGACGCTCCGAAACGGGCCGGGGGTGCGACCCGTGCGGTCACACCCCCGGCCCGTCATGAGCGGTGATTCCGACTGGACTGCCCTGCGCGGCGGTCCTAGCCGAACTGCTGCTCCAAGTCCTTCAGCTTGCGCTCAAGGGAGTCCAGGCGCGGCAGGGCCATGGTGTCGTCCTCGGCGGTGAGGTCGACGGTCACCTGCTCAGCGGACCCGCTGCGGACCGGCTGCAGGGAGGGTCGGGCGCGTACGGGCAGCTGTTCCGCGGTCGATATGGCAGGCTCCGCGGTCGCCGGGGCGGGGCCGCGCTCCACCGCCTGCACCTCGACCTCGACCTGCCGTCCGCCCCGGTTGACGAAGCCGCGGTGGCCCCGGCTGATGGCCTTCAGCTGGGCGCGCTCGATGCGCTGCTGCTCGCGCCGGCGCTGCCGCTGCTCCTCCTTCTGCCGCTTGTCGTCGCGAACCTCATCGACCGCCTCGTCCAGGCTGCGCACGCCCTCCAGGAGCATCAGCGACCAGGCCCGGTAGGTCTCGCGGGGGGCGCGCAGCCAGCGCACGATGCGGATCTGCGGCAGCGGACGCGGCACCAGGCCCTGCTCGCGCAGCGCGGCCCGGCGGGTCTGCTTCAGCGCGCGGTCGAACAGGACGGCCGCCGACAGCGACATACCGGAGAAGAACTGCGGCGCGCCCGCGTGGCCGACGCCCCGGGGCGCGTGCACCCAGTTGAACCAGGCCGCCGCCGCGGCGAACATCCATACGAGGATCCGGGAGCCGAGGGCCGCGTCACCGTGGCTGGCCTCGCGCACCGCGAGGACGGAGCAGAACATCGCCGCGCCGTCCAGGCCGAACGGCACGAGGTACTGCCAGCCGCCGGTCAGCCCCAGGTTCTGTTCGCCGAAGCCGACGAGGCCGTGGAAGGACAGGGCGGCCGCGACCGCCGCACAGCAGAACAGGAGCACATAGGAGGCTGTGCCGTAGATGGCCTCCTTGCGTCTGCGGCGCTCCTCGCTGCGCTCCCACGAGTCGTCCGCGCTCGCGTTCTCCCCGGAGGAGCGCTTGCCGCGCGCGAGCACCGCCACCGCCGCCAGCATTCCCAGGAGCAGTACGGCGCCCGGTAGGAGCCAGTTCAGCGATATGTCGGTCAGTCTCATCAGGGGTCCCTTGCATTGGGATAGGGCGTAACGCCCGCCATAGTGGCCCACTCCCGACCGCCCTCAGGGGGTTTCGGGGCAAGAGGCCGCCAAGGAAGTGCAAGGGAATGCCCTGGGCGGCGTTCTGCTCGAACTGCCGCATGAGGGGCGGGAGTTGAGTTCGAATAAGACTACCCGTACGGGTGGTTCCTCGGAAAGTTCCCGCGACAGGTGAGGAAGTTGTGAATCACCTGCCCGCGGGGCCCGTCCGTCGGTGGCCGGTCCGCCCCGGTGATCCTAATGGACCCGGGACCGTGCTCAGTCCCTGAGGGGGCCTCAAGCCGCCGCGGCGGCCCCGAGTTTCGCGATCCGCTCGCGATGGCTGGTGGGCGGCCAGTGGCACAGGTCCCCTCGGCGCGCACGGTGTGGAACGCGCGGCAGCTCGTCCGGTCCCGGGTGGGCAGCCGCTCGCCGCCCGGGCCGGTCGGCGAGCGCAACGGGGGCGAGCCGGCGTACGGCCGGGCTGCGCCGGGCAGCGGCCGCTCGGGCTCCCGTACTCCTGCCCCCGCCGCACCCGCGGCCCGAAGGCGGCCGGCACGGCTCCGGATGCCCGGCGACGGCCGCCCGCACCTCGGACCGCAGCGCCTCCGCGTCCGGTACGACGACGGCGCCTGGCGGCGCCGCGGCCGGGTCGCCCGGCGGCAGGCGAAGGCGGCGGACCGGCGTACGGCCGTACGCCCGGCGGTGCGGTCGTACGAGACGTGTGTCACGGGCAGCGGGGACACCCAGGCTCCGCCATGGCTAGGTAAGCCTAGCCTTGGCTACTCATCGGTGAATTTGAACTACCGGCTCGGGCGCCTATGGTGCTTGACGGACGAGTGACAACCCACCGTTAATGACCCAAGTGCCGACAAGCCGCCAGGAGGGACCCGTGAAGCAGCGCGCGCAGGGCTCCGCCGGTGCGGGGACGCCGCCCGGTGACGCCCGGGTGCCCGCGCAGCCGCGCCCGGCGGACGCCCCCGACGGCTTCCGTGAGCGGGACACCGCCGTGCCCGCCGCGCGCGCCGCCCGCGGGGAGCACACGCACAGTGAGCGCCCGATTCCGGAGGCCCGGCCGGCGGTGCAGCGCTCCTCGGTGCGCGGGCAGATCCTGGACGCGTTGCGTACGGCGCTGGTGACCGGGGAGCTGAAGCCGGGCGAGGTCTACTCGGGGCCGGTCCTCGGTGACCGGTTCGGTGTCTCGGCCACGCCGGTGCGCGAGGCCATGCAGCAGCTCGCCCTGGAGGGGGCCGTCGAGGTCGTGCCCAACCGTGGGTTCCGGGTGGTCGAGCGGGGGGCGCGGGAACTGGCCGAGCTGGCGGAGGTGCGGGCGCTCATCGAGGTGCCGGTGATGCTGCGGCTCGCCCGGACCGTACCGGGCGAGCTGTGGACCGAACTGCGGCCGCTCGCCGAGGAGACGGTACGGGCGGCGGGCACCGGCTGCCCGGCGACGTACGCGGAGTCCGACCGCGCCTTCCATCGCGCCCTGCTCGCGCTGTCGGGCAACGAGCAGCTGGTCGGCATCGCGGCCGATCTGCACCGGCGCTCGCAGTGGCCGCCGGTTCGGCGGGGCCGGGCGTACCTGGTGGCGGACGCGGCTGAGCACATGGCTCTGCTGGACGCGCTGATCTCCGGGGATGTGGATGGGGTGCGGGGGTTGGTGTCCCAGCACTTCGCCGGGGCCGGATGAGGGATTGCCGGGAGGCACGACCGCCCGCGGCAGTGGCGCCGCGCCGGCCCTCGAGACCGGCCCCACCCGCCCCTACGCCGTAGCCACCCCCGGAGCCGGCGGCGCCAGCTGCCGTGCCAGCCATGTCGGTACACCCCCGAGCAGCCGGAACAACCGTCGCGCCTCCTCCCGCAACCGCGAAGCCTCCGGCTCGGACTCCGCGTCGGCCAGCGAGGCCAGCGCGGGGGCCGTGCCCACCAGATAGCCCAACTCCTCGCGGATCCGCAGCGATTCGGCGAAGCCGTGCCGCGCCTCGGGCAGCTCGCCGTCGCGCAGGGCGAGTCCGGCGAGGTGGCGCCACGTGAAGGACAGCAGCAGCTGATCCGCGTGCGCGGCGGCGCCCGCGTGCGCCCGGCGGTACGCGGCGCGCGCCGCCTGCGGGGAATGGGTCAGGTTCTCCGCGACAAGGCCCCGGCGGAAGTCCAGCAGGGCCCGGCCCGGTGCCCCCGGCGGGATCAGCGCCGCCGCCCGCCCCAGCGCGGCCCGCGCCTCGTCCGCGCGGTCCCGGACGCCGTGCAGCGTTGCCGTGTAGGCGAGTTGGCCGCGCTCACAGGCGGCGGCGCCGCGCTCCTCGTCGGTGTGCGCGAGCGCCTCCGCCGTCCGCAGGGCGTCCTCCGCGTGCTCCCAGCCCCGCTCGGTGTACAGGCACCGTTCGACCAGCAGTGCGGCCCGTTGCAGGGACGTGGCGGGGGTGTCCGGCGGCAGCAGCGCCGCCGCGTCCGCCCAGCAGGCCCGCGAGCGCAACCGCCATACCGCGGTCTGGAGCGGATCGTCACCGGCGGTCGTTCCGTTACCAGACATGGCGGGATACGCCACGTTGCCCTCCCCGAGCACGCCATCGAGCTGTTGAGTGGTGGCGGCATTCCAGCACCAATCGCGGGGCGGGGCCAAGAGGGTGGGTGAAAGATTTCACAAAGTCGTGGGGCGCGGGCGTGACCGGGTTTGGCCGCCGCGCGCCCCCGCCGGCCTCAGCTCATGCGCAGGGCGAGGAAGAAGTCGAGCTTGTCCTCCAGGCGCGACAGGTCCCGTCCCGTCAACTGCTCGATCCGGCCGACCCGGTAGCGCAGCGTGTTGACGTGCAGGTGGAGCCGGGTGGCGCAGCGGGTCCAGGAGCCGTCGCAGTCCAGGAACGCCTCCAGGGTCGGTATCAGCTCGGCCCGGTGGCGGCGGTCGTAGTCCGTCAGCGGGTCCAGCAGGCGCGCGGTGAAGGCGCGGCGGACGTCGTCCGGGACGAAGGGGAGCAGCAGGACGTGCGACGCCAGCTCCTGGTGCCCCGCCGCGCAGACCCGGCCGGGGCGGGCGGCCGCCACCCGGCGGGCGTGCCGGGCCTCCTCCAGGGCGCCGCGCAGCCCCTCCGCGGAGTGCACGGCCGCGCTGACGCCGAGGGTGAGCCGCCCGTCGTCGTGCAGGCCCGCCGAGAGCGTCTCCCGCACCGACCGCAGCAGGGAGTCGGCCAGCAGCCCGGTCTCCGAGCCGTCGTGCTCGGTGGAGACCGCCGGCAGCGGCACCAGGGCGATCGCCTCGTCGCCGGTGTGCGCGACGGCGATCCGGTCGGACGGCTCCGGGCCGGTCGCCTGCGGGTCGACCAGCACTTCCTCCAGGAGCGACTGGGCGACCGGGCCGCCCTCGACCTCGCCGCCGTCCCACTCCACGCGGGCCACCACGACCTGCCAGTGCGGGGCCGCCCCGAGCCCGGGCAGCAGCACCGGGGCGGCCACCCGCAGGCGGGCCGCGATCTCGGCCGGCGCCGCGCCCGTCTGGACCAGTTCCAGCACCTCCTGGGCGAGCCGGCGCCGCACCGTGCGCGCCGCGTCCCGGCGGTCCCGCTCGACCGAGATCAGCTGGGTGACGCCCTGGAGCAGGTCCAGCCGCTCCTCGGGCCAGTCGCCGGCGTCCGCCTCGACGGCCAGCAGCCAGTCCGACAGCACCGACTCGCGCACATCGCGGGCGGCCTGCGGGGAGCGGCCGGAGGAGCGGATCGGGAAGAGGGAGTAGGTGCTGCCGCCGAGCAGGACGCGGTGCGGGCCGCGGCGGCCGGTGCGGGTGGCCGCCAGGTGCTCGGCGGCGAGCCTGGCGCAGGTCTCGGCCGGCAGCGCCGGGCCCGCGACCTTGGAGCCCGCGATCAGCCGGCCGGTCGGGGCGAGCACCCAGGCGCGCAGGTCCAGGTCGGTGCCGAGCAGGTCCAGGACCACGTCCGGGCCGCCGCCCGCCGGGCCCGAGGTCATCATCCGCCGGTGCCGGTCGACCACGGCCGCCAGGTCTCCGGCGCGCTCGCCGGAGACCTGCCGGACGACGTGCTCGGTGATCGTGGCGAAGGCCACCGACTCGTGCACCGCGAACAGCGGCAGCCGGTGTCTGGCGCAGGCCAGGACCAGGTCGTCCGGCACATCGCCCAGCTCCGCCTCACCGGCGGCGAGCGCCGCCACCCCGGCCTGCACCAGGATCCGTACGAACGGCTCGGAGTCGGCGGCGTCCCGGCGCCAGGCCAGGCCGGTCAGCACCAGCTCGCCGCCGGAGAGATAGCGGCTCGGGTCGCGCAGGTCCGTGGTCATGACCCCGCGCACCGACCGGTCCAGTTCCTCCTCGCCGCCGAGCAGCCGCAGGCCCAGCGCATCGGTGTCCAGAAGTGCGCGCAGCCGCATCTCGTCGCCGCCGTTCTATGTCTCGAAACCTACGATGAATCTTGGAGGGTGACGGGGAAGTCACCCGGAACCTGCCCCCGGGAACGCGTTCGGCGGTCCTCCTGCTGTTTCCTGCGTTTCTCCAGGAAAACGGAGAGGTTACCGATGACCTCCGTTCATACGAATCTACAAGATGCTCGCCGTGGCCAGCGAACTCCTTCATGGTTTCGGTGACTGACCCCGCCGGAGCACCGGGCGGTGTACTGAGTCCACTGCGCGTTAACAGCACATGAACGAGCCGCGCCCGCCGCACACGGATTGGCTCAATCTGTACGACCCACGAGACGAAGAAGAGAGCCGGTCATGGACTTCCTTCGCCCCGCCAGCTGGGAGGAGGCGCTCGCCGCGAAGGCCGAGCACCCCACCGCTGTGCCGATTGCGGGTGGCACCGATGTGATGGTCGAGATCAACTTCGACCACCGCCGGCCCGAGTATCTGCTGGACCTGAACCGCATCGGTGACCTCTACGAGTGGGAGGTCGGCGAGGAGAGCGTGCGGCTGGGCGCCTCCGTCCCGTACACCAGCATCATGGAGAACCTCCGTGCCGAGCTGCCGGGCCTCGCGCTCGCCTCGCACACGGTCGCCTCCCCGCAGATCCGCAACCGCGGCGGTGTCGGCGGCAACCTCGGCACGGCCTCGCCCGCCGGTGACGCCCACCCCGCCCTGCTCGCGGCGGGCGCCGAGGTCGAGGTGGAGTCGGCGGCCCGCGGCACCCGGCTGATCCCGATCGACGAGTTCTACACGGGCGTCAAGCGCAACGCGCTCCAGCCCGACGAGCTGATCCGCGCCGTGCACATCGAGAAGGCCGACGGACCGCAGCAGTACTCGAAGGTCGGCACGCGCAACGCCATGGTCATCGCCGTGTGCGCCTTCGGCCTCGCCCTGCACCCCGGGACCCGTACGGTCCGGACCGGCATCGGCTCGGCCGCCCCGACCCCGGTCCGGGCCAAGGCCGCCGAGGAGTTCCTGAACGCGGCGCTCGACGAGGGGGGCTTCTGGGACAACGGGAAGGTCATCACCCCGTCGGTCGCCAAGCAGTTCGCCGACCTGTGCTCGGCCGCCTGCAACCCGATCGACGACGTCCGGGGCACCGCGAGCTACCGCCGCCACGCGGTCGGCGTGATGGCCCGCCGGACGCTGACCTGGACCTGGGAGTCGTACCGCGGCGCCCGCCGCACCACTGAGGGAGCTGCGTAATGCGCGTCAACTTCACCGTCAACGGTCGCCCTCAGGAGGCCGACGACGTCTGGGAGGGCGAGTCCCTGCTGTACGTCCTGCGCGAGCGCCTCGGCCTGCCGGGTTCCAAGAACGCCTGTGAGCAGGGCGAGTGCGGCTCCTGCACCGTCCGCCTGGACGGCGTGCCGGTGTGCTCCTGCCTGGTCGCGGCCGGCCAGGTCGAGGGCCGCGACGTGGTGACCGTCGAGGGCCTGGCGGACTTCGCCAAGCAGCGCGCCGAGGGCGGCTGCGCCTCCGCCGCGTGCGGTACGACCCTCCAGGACGCCCAGCTGGGGGTCCCCCCGGGCGAAGCCTGGAAGAGGCAGGCCAAGGGCACCGACTCCCAGACCGGCGAGGGCGCCATCTCCCCGGGCGCAGCCCTCTCGCCCATCCAGCAGGCGTTCATCGACGCCGGCGCGGTCCAGTGCGGCTTCTGCACCCCGGGTCTGCTCGTCGCCTCCGACGAACTCCTGGAGCGCAACCCGAACCCGTCCGACGCCGACATCCGTGAGGCGCTGTCGGGCAACCTGTGCCGCTGCACGGGCTACGAGAAGATCATGGACGCGGTCCGCCTGGCGGCCGCCCGCCAGTCCGAGGGGGTCTGACCATGCCGGCCAACGGCGCTCCTACGAAGATCACGCAGGGCTCCCAGACCAAGGGCGGCATCGGCGAGTCCACGCTCCGCCCGGACGGCACGCTCAAGGTCACCGGCGAGTTCGCGTACTCGTCCGACATGTGGCACGAGGACATGCTGTGGGGCCAGATCCTGCGCTCCACCGTCGCGCACGCCGAGATCGTCTCGATCGACACCGGCGAGGCGCTGAAGACCCCGGGCGTCTACGCCGTCCTGACGTACGACGACCTGCCCACCGAGGTGAAGAACTACGGCCTGGAGATCCAGGACACCCCGGTCCTCGCCCACGGCAAGGTACGCCACCACGGCGAGCCGGTCGCCCTCGTCGCGGCCGACCACCCGGAGACGGCCCGCCGCGCCGCCGCCAAGATCAAGGTCGAGTACCGCGAACTCCCGGTCATCACCGACGAGAAGTCGGCGCTGGCCCCGGACGCGATCCTCGTCCACGAGAACCGCGACGACCACCACTTCGGGCACGTCCCGCACCCGAACATCGTGCACCGCCAGCCGATCGTCCGCGGCAACGCGGACGAGGCAGCCAAGCGGGCCGACGTGATCGTCAAGGGCGAGTACACCTTCGGCATGCAGGACCAGGCCTTCCTCGGCCCCGAGTCCGGGCTCGCCGTGCCCGAGGAGGACGGCGGCGTCCACCTCTACATCGCCACCCAGTGGCTGCACTCCGACCTGCGCCAGATCGCGCCCGTCCTCGGTCTGCCCGAGGACAAGGTGCGCATGACGCTGGCCGGTGTCGGCGGCGCGTTCGGCGGCCGCGAGGACCTGTCGATGCAGATCCACGCGTGCCTGCTCGCGCTGCGCACCGGCAAGCCCGTCAAGATCGTCTACAACCGCTTCGAGTCCTTCTTCGGGCACGTCCACCGCCACCCGGCCAAGCTGTACTACGAGCACGGGGCCACGCGCGACGGCAAGCTGACCCACCTCAAGTGCCGGATCGTCCTGGACGGCGGCGCCTACGCCTCCGCCTCCCCGGCGGTCGTCGGCAACGCCTCGTCCCTGTCGGTGGGCCCGTACGTGGTGGACGACGTCGACATCGAGGCCATCGCCCTCTACACCAACAACCCGCCCTGCGGCGCCATGCGCGGCTTCGGCGCGGTCCAGGCGTGTTTCGCCTACGAGGCGCAGATGGACAAGCTGGCCAAGGAGCTGGGCATGGACCCGGTGGAGTTCCGGCAGCTCAACGCGATGGAGCAGGGCACCATCATGCCGACGGGCCAGCCCGTCGACTCGCCCGCCCCGGTCGCCGAACTGCTGCGCCGCGTCAAGGCGATGCCGCTGCCGCCCGAGCGCCAGTGGGAGTCCAGCGAGGGCGCCGACGTACGGCAGCTGCCCGGCGGTCTGTCCAACACCACGCACGGCGAGGGCGTCGTACGCGGGATCGGTTACGCGGTCGGCATCAAGAACGTCGGCTTCTCCGAGGGCTTCGACGACTACTCCACGGCCAAGGTGCGCATGGAGGTCGTGGGCGGCGAGCCCGTCGCCACCGTGCACACCGCGATGGCGGAGGTCGGCCAGGGCGGTGTCACCGTCCACGCGCAGATCGCCCGCACCGAGCTCGGCGTCACCCAGGTGACCATCCACCCGGCCGACACCCAGGTGGGCTCGGCGGGTTCGACCTCGGCCTCCCGGCAGACGTACGTCACCGGCGGCGCCGTGAAGAACGCCTGCGAGCTGGTCCGCGAGAAGGTCCTGGAGATCGGCCGGCGCAAGTTCGGCACCTACCACCCGGCCTGGGCCACCGCCGAACTCCTGCTGGAGGGCGGCAAGGTCGTCACCGACGGCGGCGAGATCCTCGGCGACCTGGTCGACGTGCTGGAGGACGAGGTCGTCGAGGTCGAGGAGGAGTGGCGGCACCGGCCGACCGAGGCCTTCGACCTGCGCACCGGCCAGGGCAATGGCCACGTCCAGTACTCCTTCGCCGCGCACCGCGCGGTCGTCGAGGTCGACACCGAGCTCGGCTTGGTCAAGGTCATCGAGCTGGCCTGCGCCCAGGACGTCGGCAAGGCGCTCAACCCGCTCTCCGTCATCGGCCAGATCCAGGGCGGTACGACCCAGGGCCTGGGCGTGGCGGTGATGGAGGAGATCATCGTCGACCCGAAGACCGCGAAGGTCCGGAACCCCTCCTTCACGGACTATCTGATCCCCACGATCCTCGACACGCCGACCATCCCGGTCGACGTGCTCGAACTCGCCGACGAGCACGCCCCCTACGGGCTGCGCGGCATCGGCGAGGCCCCGACCCTGTCGTCCACCCCGGCCGTCCTCGCGGCGATCCGGAACGCGACCGGGCTGGAGCTCAACCGCACGCCGGTGCGGCCCGAGCACCTCACGGGAACCGCGTAGCACCCCACAGCTCTCCGGGCGGCGCAGGGAACGTCACACACTCCGCCGCGTCGCCCGGAGGAACCCCTTTGAGTTCCGCACCGCTCGCGGTCCTTGAAGTACCAGGAAATTCGTTCGTCTCGGGCCGTCCCCCGGGTCGTCCATTCCCCAAATCCCGTGACCGTCAAGGCGGTTGCACGGGTGCCCCTGTGAACCTTGGGAGATGGCACCATGACCCAGCAGTCAGTGGAGCCCACGACCACCGCCGAAGACGCGGGCGCGGGTTCGCGCCCGCCGGCCGGCAGGTCGTGGCTCGACCGGTACTTCCACATATCCGAAAGAGGATCCACCGTCGCGACCGAGGTCCGCGGTGGCGTCACCACCTTCATGGCGATGGCGTACATCCTTCTCCTCAACCCCGTGATCCTCAGCGGCGCGGACAAGTCGGGCGACTCCTTGGCCCAGAAGGCCCTCATCACGGCCACCGCGCTCGGCGCGGCGGGCACCACTCTCCTGATGGGCTGGATCGGCAAGGTGCCGCTCGCCATGGCCGCCGGACTCTCCGTCTCCGGAGTGCTGGCCGGACTGGTCCTGGGGACCAAGACCCTGACATGGGCTCAGGGGCTGGGCATGTGTGTCGCGTACGGCGCCGTGATCATGCTGTTGGTGGTCACGGGACTCCGCGAGATGATCATGAACGCGATCCCGCTCCCGCTCAAGCACGGCATCACCATCGGCATCGGCCTGTTCATCGCGTTCATCGGCCTGGTCAAGGCCGGCTTCGTGCACGCCGGTACGGCGACCCCGGTCACCCTCGGCGACGCGGGCGAACTCTCCGGCTGGCCCGTCCTGCTCTTCGCGGTCACGCTCCTGCTGATCTTCGCGCTGCAGTCCCGGAACATCCCGGGCGCCATCCTCATCGGCATCGCCACCGGCACCGTGCTCGCGGTGGTCGTCAACGCGGCCGGCCTCGTCGGCGACAAGGGCTGGGCCAACGGCGAGGGCCCCGCGCTGCACGGCAGCGCCGTGTCGATGCCGGACTTCTCGCTCATCGGCAAGGTGTCCTTCAGCGGCCTGGGCGACGTCGGCTACATGACGGTGACCTTCATCGTCTTCACGCTGGTGCTCGCCGGCTTCTTCGACGCGATGGCCACCATCATCGGCATCGGTACCGAGGCCGGACTCGCCGACGCCCAGGGGCGGATGCCGGGCCTGTCCAAGGCGCTGTTCATCGACGGTGCCGGCGGCGCCATGGGCGGCGTGGTGGGCGGCTCCGGCCAGACCGTGTTCATCGAGTCCGCGACCGGCGTCGGCGAGGGCGCCCGCACCGGACTGGCCTCGGTCGTCACCGGTGGGTTCTTCGCCCTCTGCCTCTTCTTCACACCGATCACGGCGATCGTGCCGCGCGAGGTGGCCTCGGCCGCCCTCGTCACCATCGGCGCGATGATGATGATGAACGCCCGGCACGTGGACTGGGGCGACCGCTCCGTCGCGATCCCGGTCTTCCTCACCGTCGTGATCATGCCGTTCACGTACTCGATCACCCCCGGTGTCGCCGCCGGTGTGATCTCCTACGTGGTCATCAGGCTCGCCCAGGGCAAGTGGCGGGAGATCGGTCCCTTCATGTGGGGTCTGACGGTGCTCTTCCTGGTCTACTTCTCCCTGCATCCGCTCCGATCCCTGCTGGGCGTGCACTAGCCGGTTGAACGTCCCTTCCACGCAACCCCGTTAGGAGACCGTCAGATGCTGGACATCGCCGAAGAGCTGAACCGGTGGGTCGAGCAGGGCCGTGACTTCGCCGTCGCCACCGTGGTGGCCGTCGGCGGCAGCGCCCCGCGCCAGCCCGGCGCCGCCCTCGCGGTGGACGCCGCGGGCACGGCCATCGGCTCGGTCTCCGGCGGGTGCGTGGAGGGCGCCGTGTACGAGCTGTGCCGACAGGCGCTGGAGGACGGCGAGACCGTGCTCGAACGCTTCGGCTACAGCGACGAGGACGCCTTCGCCGTCGGCCTGACCTGTGGCGGCGTCATCGACATCCTCGTCACGCCGGTCCGGGCGGACGGTCCCGCCCGGCCGGTGCTCGCCGCCGCGCTGGCCGCCGCCGCCCGCGGGGAGGCGGCGGCGGTCGCGCGGATCGTGGAGGGACCGGCAAAGCTGCGGGGCCGGGCCCTCCTCGTCCGCCCCGACGGCCCCTACGACGGCGGTTTCGGCGCCCATCCCGAACTGGACCGCACGGTCGCCGCCGAGGCTGGCGCCTTCCTGGACGCGGGCCGCACCGGCACCCTGGAGATCGGCGAACAGGGCTCGCGCTGCGGCGCCCCGCTGACCGTACTGGTCGAGTCCTCCGTCCCCGCCCCCCGCCTGATCGTCTTCGGCGCGATCGACTTCGCCTCCGCACTGGTCCGCGTCGGCAAGTTCCTCGGCTACCGCGTCACGGTGTGCGACGCCCGCCCGGTGTTCGCCACGAAGGCCCGCTTCCCGGAGGCGGACGAGATCGTGGTCGAGTGGCCCCACAAGTACCTGGAGCGCACCGAGACCGACGGCCGTACGGTCCTCTGCGTCCTCACCCACGACGCCAAGTTCGACGTGCCGCTGCTCAAGCTGGCCCTGCGGCTGCCGGTCGCCTACGTCGGCGCGATGGGCTCCCGCCGCACCCACCTCGACCGCAACGAGCGGCTGCGCGAGGTCGGCGTGACCGAGCTGGAACTGGCCCGGCTGCGCTCGCCGATCGGCCTCGACCTCGGCGCCCGTACGCCGGAGGAGACGGCCCTGTCCATCGGCGCGGAGATCGTCGCCGGCCGGCGGGGTGGCTCGGGCGTGTCGCTGACCGGTGCGCACACGCCGATCCACCATGACACGAACCCGGCACCTGTCGGCCGCATCGGCTCGGTGGCCTGAGGTCGCTTCGGCCGTCCTCCATGCCGCCCGGGGAGACCGCGCCGGGAAAACGGTTTGCCGGGCGCCGCGGCCGCCGTATTGCATGAGGGCATGGTGTCCACCGACCGGCTGGCTGCGTTCGCCGCCCTGTCCTTCCTGCTGATCGTGATCCCCGGCCCGAGCGTGCTCTTCGTCGTCGGGCGGGCGCTGGCGCACGGGCGGCGCGCCGCGCTGACCACGGTCCTCGGCAACACCCTCGGGGCGTACGTGCTCGTGGCGGCCGTGGCGCTCGGCATCGGCTCGATCGTGGAGCGCTCGGTGCTCGTCTTCACCGCCCTGAAGCTCGCCGGCGCCGCCTACCTCGTGCACCTCGGGATCAAGGCATGGCGGCAGCGGGGCTCCCTGCGGGCCGCGTTCACGGAGTCCGGACCGGCCCACGGCAGCCTGCGCACCCTCTGGGAGGGGTTCGCGGTCGGCGTGGCCAACCCCAAGACGGCGGTGTTCTTCGCCGCCGTGCTGCCCCAGTTCGTGGACCGCGAGCAGGGCCGTGTGCCGGTGCAGATGCTGGTGCTCGGCCTGGTCTTCAACGCCATCGCGGTGGCCTCCGACAGCCTGTGGGGACTGGTGGCCTCCGCCGCCCGCGACTGGTTCGCCCGTTCGCCCCGGCGGCTCGCCGCCGTCGGTGGGATCGGCGGGCTGACCATGGTCGGGCTCGGGGTGACGGTGGCGGTGACGGGGCGCAAGGACTGAGCGCTCCCCGGGGGGCCGTGCGGGGCCGTCCGGCGTCCGCGGCACCGTCGTGGCCGGTTGCGCCGCTCCTCGCCCCCGAGCGCTCACTCCCGCCGCAGCAGCCGGTTCACGGCCCGCCCGAACACCGTACGGGCCGTGCGCTCCACCAGGCCGTCCAAGGCCGAGGGCAGGAAGCGCAGGCGCACCTCCTCGCGCCACACGACCCGGCTACGGCCGCCCGGCCCCGGCCGCACCTCGATCTCCGCCCAGCCGAGGATCACCCGGCCGCGCTTCTCCAGGCGGCACAGCCCGGCTTCGCCGTCGGCCGGCGGGCACCAGAGGGTGACCTCCATCAGGTCGTCGAAGGCGAGCGGGCCGATGCCCGACCGGGCCACGAAACGCGTGCCCACACGGGTCGGCGGGGGCGTGAGCAGCGTGATCCGGGTGAGCGGGACCACGTCGGCGTGGCGGGGCCACTGCGTGAGCCGGCGCCAGGCCTCGTCCAGGGCGAGCGGGGCCGTACGTTCGAAGGAGAAGGTGGGCACGGCACGATCGTAGGCAATGAAGGGCCCTGCTACTTTCCGCGTATATAGAGCGCAGGTTCGAATATCTCCACAACGCCCGACCGGGAGCACCATGGAAGGAGAGGCACCGCGGAGGAGGACGACCATGCGCTTCCGGGACCGTGCCGAAGCCGGACGGGAACTCGCCGGACTGCTGAGCGACCTGCGTGAACAGGGCGCCCTCGTCGATCCGCTCGTCCTCGCCCTGCCGCGCGGCGGCATCGCCGTCGCCGAGCCCGTCGCCCGCGCCCTGGGCGCCCAGCTCGATGTGCTCATCGTGCGCAAGATCGGCGCCCCCCACCACCAGGAGTTCGCCGTCGGCGCGCTCGTCGGGGACGACCCGCCCCTCTTCAACGCCGGCACCCTGGACCGGCTCGGCCTGACCGAGCAGTCCATGGCCCCGGTGGTGGAACGAGAGCGGCGGGAACTGCGTCGCCGCGAGCAGCGGTACCGCGGCGACCGTCCGGCGCCGGACCCTGCCGGGCGCACGGTGATCGTCGTCGACGACGGCCTGGCCACCGGCGCCACGGCCCGCGCGGCCCTGCGGCACCTACGGCGGCGCGGGCCCGCGCACCTGGTGCTGGCCGTGCCCGTCGGCGCGCCGGACTCCGTGGACCAACTCGCCGCCGAGGCCGACACGATCGTGTGCCCGCACCGGCCGGCCGGGTTCACCGCGGTGGGGCAGTGGTACGAGGACTTCGAGCAGTTGACGGACACGGAGGTGCTGGCCGCACTGGGGCGGTGACGGGGGGCGCCGTCGGAGTGTTCCGCCGTTGCCGGGTGGGGGTTCGGTGTGGTTTCTCGCGCAGTGCCCCGCGCCCCTTCGGGGCGCTCGTTCACCGCCCCTCCGTAACACTCCCGTGCACACCAGTAGTACCGGGCCGGTACTCGGAGTAACCTCGGGGCCATGACGCGCACGGGGGAGCGAGCCGTCAAGTCGCGGTTACGGACGCCGTCCTGGATCGCGCGCATCGAGGCGCCGGACGGGCAGGTCCTCGGTGCCGGGGTGCTGCTCGCCCCGGACCGGGTGCTCACCGCGGGGCATGTCGCCGGACCCGGCCGCCACTACACCGTCCGCCTGATCGGCGTACCCGGCCTGGGCGCCGTACCCGCCACGGTCCGCGAGGACGAGTACGTGCCGGAGCAGGAGGACGCCTTCGGTGACCGCAGCGGTGATCTCGCCCTGCTGCGGCTGGCCGCACCACTGCCGGCGGCGCACACCACCCGGCTCTACCGGCTCGCCTCACCGCACGGACCGGTGAGCATGTACGGCTTCCCGGCCGGTGACGACGGCGGCCGCTGGCACGGCGCCACCCTGGTCGCCGCCCGCGGCCGGGACAGCCAGGTGCAGCTGCGCCCGCTGGCCCCGGGCGAGCTGGCCGCACCCGGCTTCAGTGGCGGCGGAGTGGTCGACCATGCCACCGACCAGGTCATCGGGATCGTCCTCAGCGTGGACGAGGGGCCGGGGTGGGCCTTCAGCTATATGAGTCCCACCGAGACCATCCTCCGGCATCTGCCGCAGGTCGCCGCCTGGACCGACGGCGCCGAGGCGGTCGACCCCCGACTGCGCACCGGAGCCGCGGAGGCGGCCGGCGCGCTGGACGTGCCGTTCGCCACCGAGCTCGCCTCCTGGTTCCGCGGCGAGGGCTGGCCGGTCCTCGTCACCGTCGCCCCCGCCCGCGGCGACCGCGCCTGGACCCTGAACCGGGCAGTCACCCTCGCCGACCGGGAGCTGCGCACCGACCGCAACACCAGCGGCTTCAGCCATGACCCGCCCGAGACCGTGCCCCCGGCCGGCGCGCACGATCTCGCCCTGGACGTCAAGGGGCTGACGGCCGGTCAGGTCATGGAGCGCATCGCCGCCCGGCTGGGCATCCGCGACGACATCCGGCCCGAACGGTTCGGCGCCCTGCGCGTCCCGCTCGCCGCCGTCCTGGTCGGCGTCGACCAGGCCGCCGAACCCGACGCCCTGCTCGGCCTGCTGGACCGGCTCGCCCGGCAGGGGGCCCGGCTGTTGCTGGTCTTCCGCCGCCGGGGCGAGCGCGCGGAGCAGGCCGCCGAGTCCCTCGTGCATCGCCCGCTGCGCGACCGCTGGAGCCGGCTGCACGGCGAACTCGACCGGATCGTGGACGAGTTGGGGCCGGGCCTGGACCGGCTCCGGGACCGGGTGCTGCCCGGCCCCGGCACCCGGCAGCTGGTGGAGCAGGCCGAGGCCGGAGTACGGCGGACCCGGATGCTGCTCGCCTGGGTCGCCCACACCCCCGAGCGGGAGCGCGAACCCGGCCGCGCCGACCTGCTGTTCACCTTCGAGGACGCCGCCGACCGCCGCAGACAGCGCCTGGAACAGGCCATCGGCGTCCTCGACGCCCGGCTGCGCCGCCGCGAGGAACTCCTCGGCCGGGTCAGCGCCGAGTGGCCGCTGTGCCGCAGACGGGCCGCCGCGCACGGCGACCGGGTCATGGAGGCCTACCGGCTCTACGAGCACGCCCTGTCCCTGCTGCGGCACACCCCCTGCGACATCGAGCGGGCCGAGACCGCCGTCGAGCGCTTCGTCGGTTTCTGCTCGGCCTCCGCTCCGCCCGCCCCGGCCGCGCCGACGCGGCCCGCCGCCCCCGGCGCACCCCGGAAGGAGAGCGCACCGTGACCTCGTGCCTCCGGCCCGGCTGCTCGGGCCACATCATGGGCACCGGCTACTGCGACACCTGCGGCCGCCGCCACGCCGAACCGAACCCCGCGACACAACCGGAGCCATCGGCACCGGCCGGAGCGCGCACCGAAGCGCGGACCCCGCCCCCGGGCACCCCGGCCGAGGAGAGCCCCGGCCCGCCGGCCGTGCACGCCGTCGCCGGGGTCGGGGACCTCGACCAGCACGGACTGGTCGTACTGCCCGAGGTGCCCGCACCCGACGACGTGCTCGTGACCGACCCCCGCCCGCCCACCGGCGGCCGCCGCTGCGGTGCGAACGGCTGCACCATGACCATCGGCGTCGGCTACGGCGGCCGGCCCGCCCCCGCCACCGGCCACTGCCCCCGCTGCGGCACGCCCTACTCCCTGCTGCCCCAGCTGGGCGAGGGCGACCTGGTCGACGACCACTACCGCGTCCTCGGCTGCCTCGGCGGCGGCGGGCTCGGCTGGATCCATCTCGCGGAGGACACCCGCGCCGACGGCCACCGGGTCGTCCTCAAGGGCCAGATCGACGCCCACGACGCGCTCGCCCGCCGCACCGCCGTCGAGGAGCGCCGCTCGCTGACCGACCTGCACCACCCCGACATCGTCCGGCTCATCACCTACGCCGACCACCACGTCCCGGGCCGTCCACCCACCGGATACCTGGTCATGGACTACATCGGCGGCCGTTCCCTGCAGCAGTTGTTCGCCGCCGACGACGTCGAACGGATCTTTCACGGCCGTCCCCGCCTGGACCACGTCCTCACCTACGGCTGCAAGATCCTCGGCGCCCTCCAGTACATGCACGAACGCGGGCTGCTCTACTGCGACATGAAGCCCGCCAACGTCATCCACTTCGGCCGGGCGATCAAGGTCATCGACCTCGGCGCGGTCCGCGCGATCGGCGACCGCACCTCCGCCTACGTCTGCACGGCCCCGTTCGCCCCGCCCCAGGAGGAGATCGGCCGGCGCGGCTGGCACGTCGACAGCGATCTCTACACCGTCGGCATGACCCTCCAGGCGCTCTGCCACGGCACCGAACCGGCCCGCGGCCTGGCCCCGGACTCCTTCCGTCGGCTGATCGACCGCGCCACCCACCCGGAGCCGGGAGCCAGGTTCCGCTCGGCAGCCGAGATGTCCCGGCAACTCTGGGAAGTCCTCCGGGAGTTCCGCTCCCTCCAGTTCGGCGAGCAGTTGCCGGAGAGCTCCACCCGGTTCCGCGCCACCGGCGCCAGCCTCGACGCCGGACTCGGTGCGATCCCGGCCCTGGACCACTTCACCGCCCACCCCGGCGGGCAGCCGCCCGGCCTCGACGTCTCCCCGCCCTCCGCCGCCGAGGTCGCCGGCGCCCTGCCGGAGCCGGTCCCCGACCCCGACGACGGCGCCGCCCTGCTGCTGGACACCTTCCCGCCCGACGCCCCCGACCGGGTCGCCCGGCAGTGGCCCCGCGAGTCCCGCCTCGGCACCCCGGAGACCGCGCTGTGGCTGTGCCGCGCCTATCTCAGACGAGGCGAGCGGGACCAGGCCGAGAGCTGGCTCGCCGAGGCCGAGACCCAGCTCGGCGAACACGCCGCAGCACACGACTGGCGCATCGCCTGGCACCGCGGCGTCCTCCACCTCAGCAGAGGGGAGGTGCGCCGGGCCGGCGGCCGCTTCGACGCCGTCTACCGGGCCCTGCCCGGCGAGTACGTGCCCAAGCTCGCCCTCGCCTACTGCGCGGAACACGAGGCCGGGACCGCAGGACCGCAGCGCGTCCAGCGGGCCATGCGGTTCTACGAGGCCGTCTGGAAACGGGACTTCGCGCACACCGCCGCCGCCTTCGGGCTGGCCCGCGGCCATCTGGCCGGCGGTGACCGGGACGCCGCCGTCCGCGTCCTCGACGACGTGCCCGCCACCTCCCGGCACCACGACGCGGCCCGGATCGCGGCCGTCCGCGTCCGCGCCGGCATCCTGCGCGGCGGCCCGCCCACACCGGCCGACCTGCGCGACGCCGCCTGGCGGCTGCCCGGACTGCGCCTGGACGGCGGCGCCACCGACGGCGAGTCCCGGGCCCGGCTGGTCGCCGAGGTCCGCGAGAACGCCCTGCGCTGCCGGCCGGAACAGGGCTGGGGGCCGGAGTTCCCCACCGGCGACCTCCTCGGACCCGGCGACGAGGACGGCCTGCGCCGCCTGCTGGAGCACTCCTTCCGCCTGCTGGCCGCGCAGGCCCGCACCGCCGACGAGCACGGCCGGCTGCTCGACCTGGCCCACGCGGTCCGGCCGGTCACCACCTTCTGACACCGAGCACGCCCGAGCACGCCCGTGAGCACCTGGGGGACACACGATGACCGAGGCAGGGGAGATCGCCGAGGAGATCGAGGTGACACTCGCGGTCGGTCAGCAGAAGGAACTGCCCGCCGCGCCCGCGCCCGGCCAGTCCGCCGACCGCGAGATGCACGCCATCCTGGAGATCGGCGTCCGCAGCCACGGCGGCCGCGGCGGTCCCGGCGGCCCGGGATCCGGCCCCGCCCCCGCGCACGGGGCGGGCCCCGCGCTCGCCGAGGTGCTGATCGTCGACACGTCCCGCTCCATGCTCCACCCCGCCGCCAAACTGCACGCGGCGAAGGACGCCACCGCCGCGGCGGTCCGGCTGCTGCCCGACGGCACCGCATTCGCCGTGCTCTCCGGGCGGTTCGACGCCACCGTGGTCCATCCCGGCCCCGGCCGCGCCCCGATGGCCGTCGCCGGACCCGCCGAACGGGAGGCCGCCGAGCGGGCCGTACGGATCCTGGACGCGGACGGCGGCACCGCCCTCGGCACCTGGCTCGACCTCGCCCGGCGGCTGCTGAAGGAGCAGCCCGCCCCCGTCAAGCACGTCCTGCTCCTCACCGACGGGCGCAACGAGCACGACCACCGGGCCGCGATGTCGCTGGACACCGCCCTGGACGCCTGCGAGGGCCGGTTCGTCTGTGACGCCTGGGGTATCGGCGACGACTGGGACGCCGAGCTGCTGCTGCGCATCGCCCGGCGGCTGCACGGCCGCGCCGGAGCGGTCCGCGAGGAATCCGAACTTCCCGCCGCCTACGAGGAGCTGGTGACCGGACTGCTCGGCACCGCGATCCCCGAGCTGCGCATCAGGATCACCCCCACCCCCGGCACGGTGATCCGCCGGGTCAAGCAGGTGGTGCCCGGCGAGCAGGAACTGGCCGCCGTCCCGGCCGGCTCCGGCGGCCGCGGCGCCGAGTACGTCACCCGCGCCTGGGGCGACGAGACACGGCACTACCAGGTCGTCCTGACCGCCGACCCGGCCGGCCGCGAGACCGGCGAGGACCTTCAGCTCGCCGCCGTGGAGGTCGCCGTACCGCACTTCGGGCGCCCGGTACGGCTGCCCGCGCCGCGGCCCGTCCTGGTCCGCTGGACCGACAACCCGCTCGACGCCTCCCGGCAGCATCCCGGAGTCCGCCGGCACGAGCTGTACCAGCAGGCGAGCGCCGCCGTCGCGGGCGCCTACCGGGCCTGGCTGCGCGGCACCGGCGGCCGGACCGAGGCGGACCGGCATCTGGCGCGCGCCCTGGCCCTCGCCGGTGAGCTGGGCGACGCCCAGTTCCTCGGCGCACTGCGGCGGATCGAGGAACCGGGCACCGGCCGGGTCCGGGCCGGCCTGAAGGACGTCGACTGGCAGCACCTGATCCTCTCCAGCGCCCTGACGACCCCGCCGCAGCCCCCCAGCTCCGGCCCGCCGGCCACGCCCCCACCCGGCACCGCCACGCCCCCCGACGCCGACGCCCTGGTCGAGTGCCCGCACTGCAAGTGGCTCGGCCCCGCCGACTCCGTCTACTGCGGGGGCGACTGCGGCCGCCGGCTGAGGGAGCCGACGCCATGACCCGCGGCAGGGGCGCGACGCCTTCCGGCGGAGAACCGGGTCACGACGCCGGCCTGCCCGCCGGTACGTCCGTTGCCACCCCGGACGGCCGACGCGCTCCGGCCGACCGACGCGCCCCCGCCGGAAGACCGGCCCGACTCCGCCACCGGCTGCTCCCTCCCGCTCGGCGTCCGGCGGGCGGCGGCAGTACGACCGCCCACGATCTCGCCGTACGCCACCGCCTGCTGCTGGCCCTGTCCGCGCTGCTGACGCTGTCGCTGTTCCTGTCCTACGAGGGCGTGCACGGTGACGCGAACCCGCTGCGCACCTCCAGCGCTCCGGCCGTGCTGTCCATCGACACCGCGCTGTACGCGCTCGGCCAGGCCCAGCAGGACGCCGGCGCGGCGGCACCGACCAGCGACTTCCAGAAGCAGATCTCGGTCGCCGCGCAGAGCCTCGCGGCCGCCGCCGCAGACGACGTCGGGGGGCCGGCGGGCCGACAGGCCCTGCAGACGGTCGCCGGACTGATCACGGTGTACGCCGTCAAGGTCCAGCAGGCCCAACTCCAGCCCGACGACAGCGTGTTGCGCGAGGCCTACCTCAGCTACGCCACCAGCATCCTGACCGACAAGGGCTCCGGGATCCAGGCCCGGCTGACGGCTCTGCAACGCCAGCAGCGCGCCGCGGTGCACCGGCAGACCTCGTTCGGCCCGCTGCTGTGGCTCGGCTGGGGTACGACCCTGCTGCTGGCCCTCTCCCTCGGCGCGGCCCTGCTGGAGACCCAGCTGTTCCTGCGCCGGCGCTTCCGGCGCCGGTACAACCGCGGTCTCCTCGCGGCCGGCGCCCTGCTGGCCGCCGGGCTCGTCGTCACGCTGCTGTTCACGGTGTGGACGCATCAGGGGATGGCGCACACCCGCAAGCTGCTCGACCGCCCGCTGACCGGGCGGCTCATCACCGACGCCGGGCGGCACACCGCGTCGTACCTGGCGCACACCGGTTTCCGGGCTTCGGCCGCGGTGTGGATCCTGATAGGAGGCATCCTGCTCATGGCCCTCGCCGAGACGGGGCTGCGGCGGCACATCGACGACTACCGGTTCAGGCCCCGGTGAGCGCCCCGCAGGGCGGCGCCGCGACGCCCACCGCCTCCCGTGCCCGCCGCATCCGCACCCTGACCGTGCTGGCGAGCTGTCTGGTCCTGCTGGCGGCGGCCGTAGTGTTCGCCGTGCGCGCCCTCGGCCAGGAGCCGACCGTCACACTGCTCGCCAACTGGACCGGCACCGACGAGCGGAACTTCCGGGAGTCGGTGATCGAACCCTTCGAGCGCAAGTACCACATCCACGTCGACTACCAGGGCAGCTCTGCCGAGAGCCAGGTGCTCGGCGCCGACGTGGAGGCCGGGACGCCACCGGACGTGGTGGTGCTGACCGGTCCCGGTGAACTCGCCGACTACGCCGGGCGGGGACAGCTGAAACCCCTCGACGACCTCGTGCCCCGGGCGGGCTTCGGCGCGTCCTGGACCACGCCGCTGGACGGGCACGTCTACTGGTTCCCGCTCAAGGCCGACCTGAAGTCCGTCGTCTGGTACCCGGCGAGCACGAGCGAGCGGCAGCGCGCCGAGGCGGCGGGCAAGCCCGGCCAGTGGTGCGTCGGCATGGGCTCCGGGGCGACCAGCGGCTGGCCCGGCACGGACTGGGTCGAGGACATCCTGCTCCAGCAGTACGGCCCCGGCACGTATCAGCGCTGGGCGCGCGGCGAGCTGCCCTGGACGTCCAAGGAGGTGCGGTCGGCCTGGACCACCTGGGGGCGGCTGGTGGGGGCCGGCGGGGACCCCGAACTGGTCCGGCGCGTGCTGAAGACGCCGTACCAGGACGCGTCGAAACCGGTTACCACCAGCCCGCGCGGCTGCACGCTGGAGCACCAGGCGTCCTTCATACGCAGCGAGGACTCCTGGAAACGCGTGGACGGCCGTTACGAGCCCTCGGCCCGGCGGATCCCCGGTGCGCGGGCGAGCGACGCCTGGGAGGTCTCCGGGGACCTGGTCGCCCTGCTGCACGACACCCCGCAGGCCAAGACGCTGATCCGGCACCTCGCCTCGGCGGGCGCCCAACGTGCCTGGAACGCCAGGGAATCCGGTTTCTCGGTCAGCCCCGGGGCGCAGCCGGCGCCCTCCGCCGCCGGCCCGGCCTGGCACCGCTCCCTCGCCGCGATCCTCCTCGACGGCCGGGCAGTGCACTGCTTCGACGCCTCCGACGCGATGCCGCCCTCGGTACGGGACGCGTTCGCGGAGGCCACGATCGAGTTCCTCGCCCACCCCGGCCATCTGAACACCCTGCTGGCCTCCCTGGACACCCTCACCCGCAGCCAGGGCCTGACCTGGCTCCCCTCGGTCTGCGACCACACACCATGACCGACCCGGAGAGACCGCGGGTTCCCGTGCGGACCCCCCGGGAGGGCCGGCCGGGGACGGCGAGTACGCGGCCCGGCCCACGGTGGGGTGGGTGCGGCGCCCGGCGCTGAGCCAGGGCCGGCTTGTGGGTCGGCGTGGCGGGTACGGCGTTCGGGGGCTGGCGCCCGGCGGGGCTGGTACCGGGGGAGTCCAGGCATGCCGATCGTCACCATCCAGCAGGGCCCGCGCGATGCCGGCATGGGCTCCGGGGCGACCAGCGGCCGGCCCGGCACCATGAGGTCCCGGCGGACAGCCGGGGCGCGGCAGGGAAGCTCACGGCCGACAAGTAGCCCCCGCGTTCCACGGGGGTGAACGTGGAGAGGGGGGCGCTGCGGGCCGCTCGTGGTGGCTCGCAGCGCCCCCCTGGCATCTACCTGAGGGGTGCTCAGGTGTCCTTCTTCCGGGTCACGAGTTGACCTGCGCGGTCACCAGGTCCGAGAAGGCGGTCAGCCGGGTGTACACACCCGGGTGACCCGCCTCCGCGCACCCCTCGCCCCAGGAAGTGATCCCTGCCAGGACGCCCCCGATGAGCAGGGGACCGCCGCTGTCGCCCTGGCAGGTGTCTACGCCGCCGGAGGAGTATCCGGCGCACACCATGTCGGACTGGACGAAGTCCGAACCGTAGGAGGAACGGCAGCTGGAGTCGGACACGACCGGGACGGTCGCGGTCCGCAGCTGATTGGAGGGGCCGCCGATCTCCGAGGTGGTCCCCCAGCCGAGGACCCGGGCCGTGGTGCCGGCCGCGTACACGCCCGTCTGGGAGGAGGAGACGTACGACACCGGTTGGTACGGCATCGCCGTCGACAGGGTCAGTACGGCCACGTCGTGGCCGCCGGTGGCGTCCGTGTAGTCCGGGTTGACCCAGATCCTGCTGACCTTGCTGACCGTGCCGTCGGTGCCGTTGAGTTCGGTCCGGCCGCCGACCACACGGATGTTGCTCACCGGCTGGCCGGCCATGCAGTGCGCGGCCGTCACCACCTTCGTGGCGGACACCAGGGTGCCGCCGCAGAACAGGCTGCCGGACGCGTCGGTGATCTGCATGACGAACGGGTACGCCGCCGTCGACGTGGTCGTACCGCCGACGATGGGCTGGGGTGCGGCGCTCGCCGTGGGGGAGGCGAGCAGCGCGGTCACCGCGGCGGCTGCGGCCACCAGGCTCGCGGCGGCCTGTCTTGCGCGTCTGGGCCCGAACATGAGTCTCCTGAATGGGTTGCACCGGTGGGGGATCGCACGGGTGTGGGGTTTGCACGGGGGTCGCGGGACCGACCCCCGTATGCCCGGGCGAGCGGCACGCCCATTACGCTAGGACCCGGCACCCTCGGCTCCCAATGAGGGAACCCCCTAGGGGGTTGGGTGAGGGAAAACCCTCGGTCCGGTTCAGTTAACCGGCCGCGTTCTCACTTCGCGCGGCGAGCCGCCGCCAATCGGACGATGTCCACCCGCGACCGGATCCCCAGCTTGCGGTAGACCCGGGTCAGGGTCGCCTCCACCGTCTTGACGCTGATGAACAGCCGGGCGGCGATCTCCCGGTTGGTGGCGCCCTCCATGACCAGCGCGGCGACCTGACGCTCCATCGCGGCCAGCACGTCCAGCGCGTCCAGGGCGCCCGGCACGGGACGCGCGGGTTCCGGCTCGGGGGCGGTGAGGGATTCGTCCACCTGGCGCAGCCAGGGCAGTGCCCGGCAGCGGCGGAACATCCGGGTGGCCTCGTCGTACGCCGCGGAGCCGGGGCCCCTGCCGCGCAGCCGGGCGAGGGCGAACGCGGCGCGTGCCTCCTCCAGCCCGTAGCCGAGTTGGCCGAGCCGGTCCTGAGCGGACGTCAGCTGGGCGATCGCCGCCTCCAGCTCGCCCCGGGCGGCCCGCACCAGGGCCTCGGAGCGGTCCAGGACGGCGAGGACGCTCTCCCGGCCGAGCCTCAGGGCGTGCTCGCGGCTCACGTCGATGACGTCCTGCGCCTCGGCCGGTTCACCGATCCGGACCAGCGCCTCGGCGAGATCGCCGTGCCAGCGGCCGCGCGCCGGGTCGGTGATGCCGAGCCCCAGCTCCAGGGCCCGCACCCGGCGCAGCGAGCGGACCGTGCCCGCCGGGTCCCCGGCCACCAGCTGGGCGTACCCGAGCGCGCCCAGGGCCCGGGAGAGGTACATCTGGTCGCCGTCCTCCTCGGCGTGCTCGACCGCCTCCCGGGCGAGGGCGAGGGCCCGGTCCACGTCGCCGCCGGAGGCCTCGGCGAGCGAGGTGAGCATCGCCGAGGCGGTCTCGCCGATCCCCGAGTCCCGGGCCAGCCGGAGGCTCTCGCGGGCCAGCTCCAGGGCGCGTCCGCAGTGCCCGGCGCGCAGCTCGGTCTCGGCGATGCCGCGCAGGAAGTGCACCTCGCTCTCCACCGAGCCGCGCCGGCGCACCTCCCGCAGCAGCGCGGTGACCGCCACCCGGGCCTCCGTCAGCTGGTCGCTCATCACCAGCCAGCGGAACCGGGCGCTGCCCGCCCCGTTGTGGTGCCAGGCCACCCTGGGGTCCTGAGGCTCCTTCAGGGCGCGTTTGATGGTCCGGGGCGCCTCCGGATGGCCCATCAGGGTCTCGGTCTGGGCCTGGAAGGCGAGGGAGAGCAGTTCGGTGCGCCGGTCCTTGCCGCGCGCGGCCAGCTCGGCGGCGTGCGCGGCGGCCTCGCGGGCCTCGGTGAAGTCACCCTCCACGATCAGCGCCCGCCAGGCCAGCTGATAGTGCACCAGGGCCAGCAGCCGGGGGTCGTCGCCGGCGTCGGCGAGGGCCTGCGGGAAGACGGCGTCGACCTCGGCCATGGTGTGACCGGCGGTGTCGATGACGATGATCCAGGCCCGCACCCGTTCGGCGGGCACACTCGCCCGCGACAGCACCTCACGGGCGATGTCCCGGGCCAGGTCGATCTCGCCCGCGGTGATCGCGTCCTCGGCGGCCTGCAGCCGGCGCTCCTCCGGGCCGGGCGCCCCGTCGGCGGGGGTGTGCCGGGCGGCGAGCAGTCCGAGGTGGGCGGCGACCGAGGGGGCGCCGCGGTCCCGGGCGAGGGCGGCGGCCTCGGCGAGCCGGGCGGCGACGTCCGGGTCGGTGCCGGTGGTGGCCAGGGCCAGGTGCCGGGCCCGTTCGATCGGGTCGGAGGCGGCCGTGGACAGGGCCGCGTGCGCGGCACGCCGCTCGTGCGCGGGCGCCTCCGCGTACAGCGCGGCCGATATCAGCGGGTGTGCGAACCGTACGGCGGGGGCGTCGGGTTCGGTGGCCAGCAGCCCGAGTTCGGCGGCCTGGGCGCACTCGGCCTCGGCGTTCTCCCGGCCGGCGGCGTGCAGCAGTGCCGGGGTGGGGCGGGCGCCGGCGCTGGCCACCAGCAGGGTGCGGCGGGCCTCGACCGACAGCATGTCCAGGCGGCTGAGCACCAGGGCGCGCAGGCTGGTCGGCACAGGCAGCGGTTCGCCCGGCCGGGGCGGGGTGGGGCTGTCGGCGAGGGCGCGGCCGAGTTCCAGGGCGAACAGCGGATTGCCGCCGCTGGTGCGGTGGATCTCGCGGACGGTGGACCGGGGCAGGCCGCCGTGGCCGCGGTGGTCGAGGAGCTGGGCGACCTGGGCGCGGGACAGCGGGCCGAGCCGGACCGCGAGGGTGCCGGGCGGGCAGGCGCGCAGATGCCGGTCGTACTCCTGGCTGTCCTGGCCCTCGGTGCGTACGGCGCACAGCAGCTGCACCGGGGTGCCCTCCAGCCGGCGGGCGGCGAAGCCGAGCAGTTCGGCGCTGGCCGGGTCCAGCCACTGCAGGTCGTCGGCGACGACGAGGACACCGCCGTGCGCGGCCAGTGCGCGCAGCGTGGAGAGCACCGCGAGGCGCAGGGCGAGTCCGTCGCGCTGGAGGCTGGACTCGCCGCGGCCGGTGAGCGCCGACTCCAGGGCGGTGCGCTGCGCGGCGGGCAGCCGGGGGGAGACGTCGTCGAGGACCAGGCCGAACAGGTCGGCGAGGGCCAGGAAGGGAAGATGGGATTCGGACTCGGTGGCGGAGCAGCGCAGGACGGTGCGGGCGGTGGCGCCGTATTCCTCGGCCAACTCCCGCAGGACGGTGGATTTCCCTATTCCCGCGGGACCGTGGAGCAGCACACTGCCGCCCGAGGCGAGTTGGTCGCGGGCGCCGGCGAGCAGGTCCTCGCGGCCGATGACCAGGTCGGGGCGGCACCTGGCAGGCTCCTGGAAGTCCCGTCGCACGGTCACCGCTCCCCTCGTGTGTCGTGTCCTGGGCAAATTCTAGGCAACGATCGCTGAAATTCGGACGGAAGCCGTGGTGAGGGAAATAACAAATGATCAAGCATAAAGAAATTCAAGACTGCCCCGCTTGAATGGGCAGGTTTCCCAACGGTCCGCCGTCATGGCAGCAGCCCCGCCCTGCGGGCCGCGGTCACCGCCTCTCCCCGGGTGTGCGCGCCCAGCTTCCGCATCGCCGAGCGCAGATAGCCCTTCACCGTCTCCGCACGCAGTCCCAGCCGTTCGGCCACGGCTGCGTTGGTCGCCCCCGCCGCCACCCAGGACAGCACGTCCAGCTCGCGTGGCGCCAGGGCCACGCCGCCGGACCGTGCCGGCGCCGTCAGCATTCCGCAGGCCGCCAGCAGTTCGGCCCGTAGCTCCGGATCGGTGATCCGGGGGGCCAGGGCCCGCAGCGCCGCATGCGCCTCGCGCACCTGCTCCCAGGCGGCACCCTGGTCGCCCCCGGCGGGCTCCGGCCGGGCCGCCGCCAGCAGCCCGCGCGCCTCGTCCCGCACCACCAGCGCCTGCTCCACGTCCCGGGCGACGGCCATGGCCGCGCCCAGCGTGCGGTCACCCAGCGGCTGGGCCGTGCGCAGCGCGCCGTAGAGCACGCCGCGCACCCGGCGCCGTACCACCACGGGCACGGCGACGACCGAGCGGATGCCCTCCGCGGCCACCGGGACGTCGTACTCGTGGCTGATCTGCCGGGAGCTGGAGTAGTCCGTGACCGCGCACGGCCGGGCCAGCGCCACCGCCTTGCCGCCGAGTCCGTTTCCGGAGGTCACCGCGAGCGAGCGCAGGGCGGCCGTGGTCGTGCCGCTCAGCTCGCTGATCCGGATCTGCGGCCGGCCGGACTCGACCAGGCCGCCGAAGGCGACGGGAAGCCCCGTGGCACGCCGCAGCCGGACCAGTGCGCCGCCGATCTCCACCGTTCCCGCCGCGTCCGCCGTCACGTGTTCGCCCCTTCTGCCGTCCACACCCCCGTTCGGGGGTAGTGAGACCTGCATCACGGATTAGACGATGCCAGAGAGCCGCCCGGCAATGGTCCGGAACAGCGGGAGTGAGCCGCAGGCCCAGGGCGCGCCGGTGATGCGAGGAGTGTGTGATGACAACGGCGACCGAGTCGTTCCGGAAGGCCCGGGACTTTCTGCTGGCGCACCGAGAGGACTATGCCGCCGCCTACGACGGCTTCGCCTGGCCGCGGCCCGGGCAGTTCAACTGGGCGCTGGACTGGTTCGACGCGATCGCTGCCGGCAACGACCGGACCGCGCTGCACATCGTCGAGGAGGACGGCGTCGAGACGCGACTGTCCTTCGCCGAGATGTCCGAGCGGTCCAACCGGGTCGCGAACCATCTGCGGGCGCGGGGTGTCGCCGCCGAGGACCGGATCCTGGTCATGCTCGGCAACCAGGCCGAGCTGTGGGAGACCGCCTTGGCCGCGATGAAGCTGCGCGCGGTGGTCATCCCCGCCACCCCGCTGCTCGGTCCGGCCGATCTGCGCGACCGCGTGGACCGGGGCCGGGTGAAGCACGTGATCGTACGGGCCGAGGACGCCGCGAAGTTCGCCGAGGTGCCCGGCGGATACACCCGGATCACGGTCGGCGGCCCGCCGCAGGAGGGCTGGGAGCCGTACGAGGACGCGTACACCGCCCCCGCCGGGTTCGTGCCCGACGGCCCCACCCTGGCCGACGACCCGCTGATGCTCTACTTCACCTCCGGCACGACCGCCCGCCCCAAGCTGGTCGAGCACACCCACACCTCGTACCCGATCGGGCATCTGGCCACCATGTACTGGATCGGCCTGAAACCCGGTGATGTGCATCTGAACATCTCCTCGCCGGGCTGGGCCAAGCACGCCTGGTCCAATCTGTTCGCGCCGTGGAACGCCGAGGCGACCGTCTTCCTCTTCAACTACACGCGGTTCGACGCGGCCCGCCTGATGGCCGAGATGGACCGGGCCGAAGTCACCACCTTCTGCGCCCCGCCGACCGTGTGGCGCATGCTCATCCAGGCCGACCTGAGCCTCCTCGCCACCCCGCCCCGCGAGGTGGTGGCTGCCGGAGAGCCGCTCAACCCCGAGGTCATCGAACAGGTCCGGCGGGCCTGGGGCGTGACCATCCGGGACGGCTTCGGGCAGACCGAGACCGCGGTGCAGGTCTCCAACAGCCCCGGCCAGCCACTGAAGACCGGTTCCATGGGCCGCCCGAGCCCCGGCTACCGCGTCGAGCTCCTCGACCCGGTCTCCGGTGCACCCGGCGCCACCGAGGGCGAGATCGCCCTCGACCTCTCCGAGCGCCCGGTCGGCCTGATGACCGGCTACCACGGCGACCCGGACCGCACGGCGGAGGCCATGGCGGGCGGCTACTACCGCACCGGGGACATCGCCTCCCGCGACGAGGACGGCTATCTGACCTACGTCGGCCGCGCGGACGACGTCTTCAAGGCGTCCGACTACAAGATCAGCCCGTTCGAGCTGGAGAGCGCGCTGCTGGAGCACGAGGCGGTGGCCGAGGCCGCCGTGGTGCCCGCGCCGGACGAGCTGCGGCTCGCGGTGCCGAAGGCCTACGTCGTGCTCGCCGAAGGCTGGGAGCCCGGACCGGACACCGCGAAGGTTCTCTTGGAGCACTCCCGCCAGGTGCTCGCCCCCTACAAACGCATCCGCCGGCTGGAGTTCGGCGCGCTGCCCAAGACCGTCTCCGGCAAGATCCGCCGGATCGAGCTGCGCGAGGCGACCGCCCAGGGCTCGGAGCACGAGTACCGCGAGGAGGACTTCCGGTGACCGCATCGCTGTCGTACACCCACGGAACCGGTTCCACCGCCCTGCTCGGGGACACCATCGGCGCCAACCTCGACCGCGCCGTGGCCGCCTGGCCGGACCGCGAGGCCCTGGTCGACGTGTCGTCGGGGCGGCGCTGGACGTACGCCGAATTCGGCGCGGCCGTCGAGGAGTTGGCCCAGGCGCTGATCGCGAGCGGAGTCGTCAAGGGCGACCGGGTGGGCATCTGGGCGGTCAACTGCCCGGAGTGGGTGCTGGTCCAGTACGCCACCGCCCGCATCGGCGCGATCATGGTGAACATCAACCCGGCCTACCGCACCCACGAGATCGAGTACGTGCTCAACCAGGCCGGGATCTCCCTGCTGTTCGCCTCGCTGAGCCACAAGAGCAGCCACTACCACGCGATGGTCGAGGAGGTGCGCGGCCGGTGCCCGGCGCTGCGCGAGGTCGTGTACATCGGCGACCCGAGCTGGGAGGCGCTGCTCGGGCGGGGCACCGGTGACGCCCCGTACGCGGAACTGTCCTGCGACGACCCGATCAACATCCAGTACACCTCGGGGACCACCGGCTTCCCGAAGGGCGCCACCCTGTCCCACCACAACATCCTCAACAACGGTTACTTCGTGGGGGAGTTGATCGCCTACAGCGAGCAGGACAGAATCTGCATTCCCGTCCCGTTCTACCACTGTTTCGGCATGGTGATGGGCAACCTGGCGGCCACCTCGCACGGCGCCTGCATGGTCATCCCGGCCCCGTCCTTCGAGCCCAGGGCCACCCTGGAGGCCGTGCAGCAGGAGCGCTGTACGTCCCTGTACGGCGTGCCGACCATGTTCATAGCCGAGCTGAACCTCCCCGACTTCGCCACGTACGACCTCTCGACGCTGCGCACCGGCATCATGGCGGGCTCGCCGTGCCCGGTGGAGGTGATGAAGCGGGTCGTCGCCGAGATGCACATGGCGGAGGTCTCCATCTGCTACGGGATGACCGAGACGTCGCCGGTGTCCCTGCAGACCCGCCGGGACGACGACCTGGAGCACCGCACCGGCACCGTCGGCCGCGTGCTGCCGCACCTGGAGGTCAAGGTCGTCGACCCGGCCACCGGGGTCACCCAGCCGCGCGGCACTGCAGGGGAGTTGTGCACCCGCGGCTACAGCGTGATGCTCGGCTACTGGAACGAGCCCGAGAAGACCGCCGAGGCCGTCGATACGGGCCGCTGGATGCACACCGGGGACCTGGCGGTGATGCGCGAGGACGGGTACGTCGAGATCGTCGGCCGGATCAAGGACATGATCATCCGGGGCGGCGAGAACATCTACCCGCGCGAGATCGAGGAGTTCCTCTACGCCCACCCGAAGATCAGGGACGTCCAGGTCGTCGGAGTGCCGCACGAGACGTACGGCGAGGAGGTCCTGGCCTGTGTGATCCCGCACGACGCGACCGACCCGCTCAGCCTGGAGGAACTGCGCGCCTTCTGTCGGGGCCGGCTCGCGCACTACAAGATCCCCAGCCGGCTCCAGCTCCTCGACTCCTTCCCGATGACGGTGTCCGGAAAGGTGCGCAAGGTCGAACTGCGCGAGACGTACGGGGCGTGAGTCCCGCTCGGTACGGGCGGTGAGCCCGTCGCGGCACGACCGGTGAGCCCGTCTCCGCCGCACGGCGGAGGCGGCCTCACCGTGCAGCCGGACGCGGCCGGCCCCGCGGGACGGCATCGGGCCTGTCGAGAAGGGCCCGCTTGCGAAGGGGTCCCTCCATGGCCACGGCCGCGCCCGCCACAACCCGCCCCGCCCCCGGACCGCACCGCAGGTCCCCCGCTGGGCCGCCGCCGCTGCCGTATGGGTGAGCCTGCCGTCCGGGCTGTGGCGGCCGGCCGTCGTGCTCGGCGTGCGGCTGCGGCTCGGTGACAGCGAGTATGACGCGATGCTCACGCCCGGCTGGGGGCTGCTGCTCCTGCCCCTGCTCTCGCTCGCCCAGGAGGGCCTGCCTGGCTGACGCTGGGGCTGGTGCGGCCGTGGGGCGAGACCTGGCCGAGCCGGCTTTTCGTCCCGCGGCCGTCGTGCCCGCCGGACTCGGTGCGACGGCCTGCTCGGTCCACGGGGCGCTGTTCGTGTGGACGACCCTGCGTCGCGGATGGACATCACCCCGTGGGGGTCATGGCTGATGAACGCCTGCGGTCTGCCGCTGCCCTCCCCGCGGCCGTCGTGCCCGCCGGACTCGGTGCGCCGGCCTGCTCGGTCCACGGGGCGCTGTTCGTGTGGACGACCCTGCGCGCGGATGGACATCACCCCGTGGGGGCAATGGTGCTGAACGCTTGCTGTCTGCCGTTGTCCGGCGCCGTCACCCTGTACTACTGCAGGCGCCGCCGCGTCCATGGCCGACCGCCCGGCGCGCCCGCCTCGTTCAGGGCGTCGGCCGCGTCGTTCACCGGCTGCGGGACGCCCGCGAGGTCCAGGGCGAAGAGGGGGATGCCCAGGGTGTTCGCACGGGCCCGGGCGTCGTCGGTGTAGCCCGCGAGGGAGAAGTACACACAGTCCGCGGACTCCGTCATCGCCGTCAGCCACAGGCATTCCACGTCCCGCGGCGCCGCCGGGCGCACGGTCGGGTCCACCTGGGCGAGGAGTCCGTGCGCGGCGAGCCCGATGCCGTTCGGGGGCCGCTGTTCGGCGCGGCGGAGGTCCCGGTAACCGAGCCAGCGCAGATAGAGCGCGGCGGCGGTGACGGCGTCGCAGGCGGTGCGGATGGCGCGCGGCTGGGAGGCGGGGCGGTGGGCGGGGGACCCCGGCTGGGTCACCGCCGACCGCCTACCGCTGTCCGACGCGGCTCTGCCGGCCGCCGCTGACGGCATGCCGCGGTCCGCCGGAGGCATCGTCCCCACCGGGATGCGCAGGACAGTGCCGCAGGTACAGCCCAGTTCCGGGCGCGGCCACTGATTGCTGCGCCCGCAAACGGCGCACGGCACGGAGATCCACTCATCGTCCCAGGCCCGGTGGGCCGCCACGGCCGGTTCGGCGGCCGGATCCAGCCGCGGCGCGGTGGGCGCGCCGCATGCGCACGGATACGACGGCGCGCTGTAGACGTGCTCGCGCCGGCAGGCCGGGCAGCGCACCGGCACGCTCTCGGACATGGCCCACCCCCAGGCGTCACTTCGGAACCGTTGCGTCGGGACAGCGGCTCCCATGGTCCTCCTCTCCCGCCCCGCTTGTCCGGCTCTTGCCATGTCTCGCCCTCTCTTGACGACACTTGGCGCGCACTTCTACATTGATTCCAGATAGTAGAAGTTAAGTTCCGCGATACGGAAATAAGTTCGCGGAACTTCGACAATCTGGAGACTGTGCTCACCGCGGGGCGCGACGGGAGTACGCATCCGAGAAGCCGAAGCAGGAGTACTCGATGGCTCGTATGACCGCTGCCCGCGCGGCAGTTGAGATCCTCAAGCGCGAGGGCGTCACCGACGCCTTCGGTGTGCCGGGCGCGGCGATCAACCCCTTCTACAAAGCTCTCAAGGAGGGTGGCGGCATCAGCCACACCCTCGCCCGCCATGTCGAGGGTGCCTCGCACATGGCCGAGGGGTACACCCGCACCGCGCCGGGCAACATCGGCGTCTGCATCGGCACTTCCGGTCCCGCCGGCACCGACATGATCACCGGCCTGTACTCGGCCATCGGCGACTCCATCCCGATCCTGTGCATCACGGGCCAGGCGCCCACCCATGTGATCCACAAGGAGGACTTCCAGGCCGTCGACATCGCCTCGATCGCCAAGCCGGTGACGAAGATGGCGGTCACCGTCCTGGAGGCCGCGCAGGTCCCCGGCGTCGTCCAGCAGGCCTTCCACCTGATGCGCTCGGGTCGTCCCGGCCCGGTCCTGATCGACCTGCCGATCGACGTCCAGCTCACCGAGATCGAGTTCGACCCGGAGACGTACGAGCCGCTGCCCGTCTACAAGCCGGCCGCGACCCGCGCCCAGATCGAGAAGGCGATCTCCTTCCTGCTGAGCTCCGAGCGCCCGGTCATCGTGGCCGGCGGCGGCATCATCGGCGCCGACGCCGCCGACCTGCTCGTCGAGTTCGCCGAGCTGACCCGGACCCCGGTCATCCCCACCCTGATGGGCTGGGGCGCGCTGCCCGACGACCACGAGCTGAACGCCGGCATGGTCGGCGTCCAGACCTCGCACCGCTACGGCAACGCCAACTTCCTGGAGTCGGACTTCGTCCTCGGCATCGGCAACCGCTGGGCCAACCGCCACACCGGCTACAAGCTCGACGTCTACCGCGGCGAGCGCAAGTTCGTCCACGTCGACATCGAGCCCACCCAGATCGGCAAGATCTTCCCGCCGGACTACGGTGTCGTCTCCGACGCGAAGGTGGCGCTGGAACTGTTCGTCGAGGTGGCGAAGGAGCTGAAGGCCGAGGGCAGGCTCCCCGACCGCTCCGCCTGGGTCGCCGACACCCAGGAGCGCAAGGCCACGCTGCTGCGCCGTACGCACTTCGACAACGTGCCGATGAAACCGCAGCGTGTGTACGAGGAGATGAACAAGGCCTTCGGCCCGGACACCCGGTACGTCACCACCATCGGCCTCTCCCAGATCGCCGGTGCGCAGATGCTGCACGTCTACAAGCCGCGGCACTGGATCAACTGCGGCCAGGCCGGCCCGCTCGGCTGGACCATCCCGGCCGCGATCGGCGTCGCCAAGGCCGACCCGGACAGCCCGGTGGTGGCCCTCTCCGGCGACTACGACTTCCAGTTCCTGATCGAGGAGCTGGCGGTCGCCGCCCAGCACAGGATCCCGTACGTCCATGTGCTGGTGAACAACGCCTACCTGGGCCTGATCCGTCAGGCGCAGCTCGGCCTGGACATCGACTTCCAGGTCAACCTGGAGTTCGAGAACATCAACACGCCGGAGATCGGCGTCTACGGCGTCGACCATGTGAAGGTCGCCGAGGGCCTGGGCTGCAAGGCGATCCGGGTCACCGAGCCTGACCAGCTGGGCGCGGCCTTCGAGCAGGCGAAGAAGCTGGCCGCGGAGTACCGGGTGCCGGTCGTCGTCGAGGCGATCCTGGAGCGGATCACCAACATCTCGATGAGCCGCACCATGGACATCAGCGACATCTCCGAGTTCGAGGACCTGGCCACCGAGCCGGGCCACGCGCCGACGTCGATCAAGCCGCTGAAGGTCTGATCCCCCGCCACGCACACCAAGGGCGGCCCGTCCAGCAGGACGGGCCGCCCTTACGCGTCCCCCGTGCCTCCCCCGTTGCGGGGCCCGCCGCCCCCGTGCCGGCGGGCCCCGTGCCCGTAACATGCCCGACCGCGGGGGCGGTTGAAGCCTGAGCCGCGGTGTTCAGAGGATGATTTGAGGATGGCGTAGTCCGGCTACGACCGCTGCCGTACACCAGCCGCTACAGCTCGTGCTCCGACAGTCCCGGCCAGTCGTCGGGCCCGCCGCCCTGCCACTCGATGAGATCGCTCTCCTCCACTTCGATCCGGTCCAGATCGGCCAGCCGCAGGATCTCCACGACATCGTCCAGATGCGAGGCGATCCCCAGGGTCACCTCCCCCTCGGTGACCCGCCGGGAGCCGTCCAGTGCCGGGGAGTGGACCACGATGTGCGGGTGGTGCGTCGGATTGCCCATGGGTTCAGCGTCCTGCGCCGGCCGGGTTCTCGCACGTCGGTCGCCGCCCGGCGGTTCGGGGCGCGGGGGCGGGTGCTTTGACGGCCCTGAGGCGCCGCCGCTGGTTTCGGGATCATGTCCGACACCCCACGCTTACCCGGTCCGACGTCGGCCGAGGCGGACCGGCTCGTGCAGGCCGCGCCGGCGGTCGGCGCGGAGCGGGGTTTCCCTCCGCCGGCGGTGGCGTGGTCGATCTGACCGATGAGGTGGTGGTCCTGCGCCGGGCCGACGGCGGGATGCCGATGACCAGCCGCATCGCCGTGGCCAAGGCGCGCACCGCGCTGCTCGCCCTGCGGTCCTCCGGTCTGATCAAGCTGCCCGGAGGGATCGTCGACAGCCTCCAGCACCTCTACGGCGGCGACTTCGTGCCGTGGGCCGGCGGTGTGCTGGTCACCGACGACGATGTGATCCCCGGTGCCGCGGGTGCGTCCGGGGCCCATGCCGTCGAGGACGAGGAGGCCGTACAGACGGCGGTGCGGCGGTGGCAGGAGACCGCTCCGGCTGACGGCCGGGCGTGCGGAGAAGGCGCCCCGCAACGCCGAACGCTCCCTCTGCGCGGGCGGCGAGCCGGCGTGGGGAGCGTTCTCGATGATGACCGTCCGACGGCGCGAGGCTGGGCGCGACAGGTCGTTCGCGCCGCCGGACGGAGCGGGTGGCCCCCGTCGGAGGGGGCTGGGTGGGACCGTGGGGCGTGCGACGGAGCCGGGGACCCTTCCCTCTGGTCGAGAAGAGGACCCGGTCCTTGACCACCGCACTGGCTCGCATGCCGCCACGGTCCGCGCCCTGCCCGCGCCCACCGCCGCACGACCACCCCTCATCCGGGCCGTACTGCGGTCGGCGCGGGCCGCGTGCGGGGATCCTGACTTCCCGTCAGCTCCCGTACGCTGCTCGCTGGTTCCTGATCTCAGTCCTCGCGCAGGGCGCGGACCGCCTCCTCCACGCGCTTGCCGTACTCCGGGTCGGCGGCGTGGAAGTGGGCCAGGTTCTTCTCGATCACGTCGTCGCGGGAGACCTGTGACAGGCCGCCGGCGATGTTCGCGACGAGGCGGGACTTCTCCTCCGCCGACATCAGGCGGTACAGCTCGCCCGCCTGGTAGAAGTCGTCGTCCTTGGTGTGGAGGGGGGCGGAGTGGTTGCCCGTGTGGCCCGACACCGCCAGGGGTGCCGACAGCGGGCGGCCGGTCTCCACCGGGCCGTCGTAGGAGTTCGGCTCGTAGTTCTTGGCGCCGCGGCCCTGCGCGTTGAACGCCATGTAGCCGTCGCGGCCGTAGTTCCGGGCACCGCCCGGGACCGCCTTGGGGGAGTTGACCGGCAGCAGGGTGTGGTTGACCCCCAGGCGGTAGCGGTGCGCGTCCGCGTAGGCGAACAGGCGGCCCTGGAGCATCTTGTCGGGGGAGGGGCCGATGCCGGGCACGAAGTTGTTCGGGGAGAACGCGGCCTGCTCGACCTCGGCGAAGACGTTGTCCGGGTTGCGGTCCAGCACCAGGCGGCCCACCCGCTGCAGCGGGTAGTCCTGGTGCGGCCACACCTTGGTCAGGTCGAACGGGTTGAAGCGGTAGTCCGCCGCCTCGGCCGCCGGCATGAGCTGGACGTACAGGGTCCACGACGGGTGCACGCCGCGCTCGATCGCCTGCAGCAGGTCCGTCTGGTGGGAGTTCGGGTCCTTGCCCGCGAGCTCCGCGGCCTGCTCGCTGCTCAGCGAGCGGATGCCCTGGTTCGTCTTGAAGTGGTACTTGACGAAGAAGGCCTCGCCCTGGGCGTTCGTCCACTGGTAGGTGTGCGAGCCGTAGCCGTTCATGTGCCGGTACGACGCCGGGATGCCGCGGTCGCCCATCAGCCAGGTCACCTGGTGCGTGGCCTCGGGGGCGTGCGCCCAGAAGTCCCAGACGTTGTCGGGCTCCTGACGGCCCGTGAAGGGGTCGCGCTTCTGCGAGTGGATGAAGTCGGGGAACTTGATCGGGTCCTTGATGAAGAACACCGGGGTGTTGTTGCCGACGAGGTCGTAGTTCCCCTCCCCGGTGTAGAACTTCACCGCGAAGCCGCGCGGGTCACGGACGGCGTCCGCGCCGCCGAGGGAGTCGGCCACCGTGGAGAAGCGCACGAACACCTCGGTGCGCTTGCCGATCGTGCTCAGGAAGTCGGCGTGGGTGAAGCCGGTGACGTCGTCCGTCACCTCGAAGTGGCCGTACGCGCCGGAGCCGCGGGCGTGCACCACACGCTCCGGGATCCGCTCGCGGTTGAAGCGTGCGAGCTTCTCCAGGAGGTGCTGGTCCTGTATCAGGAGCGGGCCGCCGACGCCGGCGGAGGCGGAATTCTGGTTGTCGGCGACCGGGGCGCCGGACTCTGTCGTGAGCACGCGCTTCGACATCGGGGACCTTCCGTGCGGGTGTCAGCGGAAACCTGTTTCCGCTTCGTGGAGCCTAAAAGTTGGTGATCCGAGCGTCAACAGTTTGTTGAAGGTCGATTCCGGGCCGCGGCGCCGCCTGGGCGCGACAGGACAGGTGTCAGCGGCGCCGCGGCCCGGAAGTCTCTACAGCTGAGCGCCGGAGAGGCGCTCGACCGCGCGCAGCAGGGCCGAGTGGTCCAGGCCGCCGTCGCCCTGGGCGCGCAGCGAGGCGACCAGCTGGGCGACCACGGCACCGACCGGCAGTGCGGCGCCGACGTTGCGGGCGGCGTCGGTGACGATGCCCATGTCCTTGTGGTGCAGGTCGATCCGGAAGCCCGGCTTGAAGTCGCGGTTCAGGAAGTTGTCCTTCTTCCGCGTCAGCACGGTGGAGCCCGCGAGGCCGCCGTTGAGGACGTCCAGCGCGGCCGCCAGGTCCACGCCCGACTTCTCCAGGAAGACGACGGCCTCGGCGCACGCCTGGATGTTCACGGCGACGATCAGCTGGTTGGCCGCCTTCACGGTCTGGCCCGAGCCGTGCGGGCCGCACAGCACGATGGTCCTGCCGAGTGCCTCGAAGATCGGCTTGGCCTGGTCGAAGTCGGCCTGCTCACCGCCGACCATGATCGACAGTACGGCCTCGACGGCGCCGGCCTCGCCGCCGGACACCGGGGCGTCCAGCACCCGGATGCCCTTGTCCCCGGCGGCCTTCGCGAGGTCCACGGAGGTCTGCGGGGTGATCGAGGACATGTCGATCAGCAGGGCGCCCTGCCGGGCGTTCTCCAGGATGCCGTCCGGGCCGTAGGAGATGGCCTCGACCTGCGGTGAGGCGGGGACCATGGTGATCACCACGTCGGCGTCGCGCACGGCCTCGGCGATCGAGGGGGCGGCGGTGCCGCCGGCGGCGGCCAGGCGGTCCAGCTTGTCCTGCTCCAGGGTGAAGCCGGTGACGTCGTAACCCGCCTTGATCAGGTTCTCGGACATGGGGGAGCCCATGATGCCGAGGCCGATCCACGCGATCTTGGGGAGATTGCTGCTCATGATGGGGGTGCCTCTCTCAACTGCCTTGCGAAGTCAGGGGGTTCAGCGCGCCGCGCGGGCTTCGCGCGGGAGCCAGCCGAAGGCCTCGGCGCTCGGGCGGTCGCCCGGCTTGTACTCCAGGCCGACCCAGCCGTCGTAACCGGCCTTCCTGAGCTGGTCGAGCAGCTCCTCCAGTGGGAGCGAACCCGTCCCGGGGGCGCCGCGGCCGGGGTTGTCGGCGATCTGGACGTGGCCGGTCTTCGCCGCGCGCTGCTCGATGACCGACGGCAGGGCCTCGCCGTTCATGGACAGGTGGTACAGGTCCATCAGGAACCTGGCGTTCCCGAGGCCCGTCGCCTCGTTGACCTTGTCCACGACCTCGATGGCGGCGGGCGCGCTCACCAGCGGGTACAGCGGGGACTCCGGCCGGTTCAGCGTCTCGATCAGCAGGATGGCGCCGATCCGGTCGGCCGCCCGGGCCGCGAGGGCGAGGTTCTCCAGGGCGAGCGCGTCCTGCTCCGCCGGGTCCACGCCCTCGACGCGGTTGCCGTACAGGGCGTTGAGCGCCGTGCAGCCGAGGGAGCCGGCGAAGTCGGCGGCCACGTCGATGTTGGCGCGGAACCTCTCCGACTCCTCGCCCGGGATCGACAGGGCGCCGCGGTCCGGGCCCGGCAGCTGTCCGGCGTAGAAGTTCAGCCCCGTGAGCCGGACGCCCGCGTCCTCGATCGCCTTCTTCAGGGCGTCGAGCTCGGACTGCTCGGGAGTGGGGGAGTCGACCCAGGGCCACCACAGCTCGACCGCCGTGAAGCCCGCCGCGGCGGCGGCCGCGGGGCGCTCCAGGAGCGGGAGTTCCGTGAAGAGGATCGACAGGTTGACGTTGAAGCGCTGGTCTGCGAATCCCACGGGGACGGCGCTCCCTTCCCTGTAATTCCGTATTGCGGAAGTTGCTTTCTGCTGTATGGAAAGATTGCCTGCGGGGGTGGAGGACTGTCAAGAGAGCCCACGAAAAAGTGCCCCCGCGCGATCGCGCAGGGGCACATGGGAAGGCCTGGTCAGAGGGCGTCGACGCCGCTCACCTTCCAGCCGTCGGAGGTGCGGGTGAGCGTCATCCGCACCCGGTTCAGGTCCAGCCGGGGCTCCGGGACCTGGGTGCTCTCGGTGACCTGGTTGACGAAGAGCAGGACGACGGCCCGGTCCGATGTCGCCGACACGACGGAGGCCGCGGGGGCGCCGCCGTCGGCGGGCGTGGCCACGGTCGCCTTCACCACTCCGTGGTACTTCGTCGCGGTCGGCGCGACCACCGTCTTCGTGGTCCTTCCGTACTCGTCGCGGAAGTGCCCGGTCAGCAGGGCACGGGCCCGGGCGAAGTCGCGGTCCAGATGCCGGTAGTCGTACGACAGCACGGCCGGCGCCGCCTTCTGCGCGGCCGCGAGGGCCTCGCCGCGGGCCTGCTCCGCCTGCCGCCCCTCCCGGTACCGCCAGCCGAGTACGGCGGCCACGACCAGGGCCGCCACGAGGACGACGCCCAGTACCGCGATGAGCACGTGCCGTCCGGCCCTGCGCGGGGACGCGCTCTCCTGCGACCCACTCTCCTGCGGCTCGTTCTCGGACGGCTCGAGTGCGTCGGACGACTCGGGTGCGTCGGACGGCTCGGGCTCCGGCGGGTCCTCCCAGCCGTCCGCCGGGGGATCGATGAGCAGCGTGCGCCCGGGGGAGACCTCCTCCTCCTCCCGGCGGGGAGCGCGCTCCGGCCGCCCGGCGCGCTTGGCCGCCGCGCGGGCGGCCGCGGTCAGCGTACGGCGGGCCGGGGAGCCGCTGCCGCGGGTTCGGGTCGGGTTCGCCATGGTCTCTCTCCTCACTGATGGCCTCACCGGCGGGTCAGCCCACGAACGTGACGTCGGAGGTCAGCCAGCGGTCGCCGACCCGCACGAGGTCGAGCTGGAGCCGGTAGGTGCGCGCCTGGCCCTCGGGCGCGGCGGTATTGGTCACCTTGCTGTCGGCCACGACCAGCACCCGAGCCGAGCGCGCGTCGGACCGCACGATGCCCGCATCCAGCACCTGCCCCTCGGACACCGACTTGTTCTGCGCGACCAGCTTCGTCAACTGGGCTGTCTGCGCAGCGAACTGCTTCTTGAAGTCGCCGGTGGCACCCTCCAGCACAGTGCGGCTGTCCTGGTCGTAGTGCCGGTAGTCGAGCGAGGTGAAGTTCAGCGCCGACTGGCGGGCCGCCGCCAGGACCTCCTGGCGGCGCTGCTCCGTCCCGCGCTGGTCGGCCAGCTTCAGGCCCAGCCAGACGCAGAGCACGGTCGTCAGCACGGTCGCGGCGACAAGGCCGGCCGACAGCAGCCGCATGCGTCCCCCTGTCATGCCATCGGTCCCACGAGCAGCCATTGCCACGACTCCTTTCCGAACACGCTCTGTTCGCCGCCCGCCGAGCCGATCTCGACGGGCGTTCCGTCCGGGCCGGTCAGGGTGCCGGTCTCCGGGTCGTACGGGGCCACGAACGCGGCCTGGTTCGCGCCGTCCGCGCCGGTCCTCGCGCCGGGGGCGTTCTGTGCACCGCGTACCGACGTCTTGCTGCCCCGCGGCGCCGTGCAACGGGCGTCGGTGTTCGCCGGGCGCGGGCCGGTGTCGGCCGGGTCGCGGCGCTGGGTGCCGTACCCCTGGGTGCAGGCGGGCGGGTCGTCGGCGTTCACGGTCAGCCCGAAGTGGGTGGTGCCGTCGCCCGGGATCACCGTGTAGCTGCCCGCCACGGTGAGCGGGAGCGTGACCAGGGCCTGCTCGACGCCGGGCAGCCGGGCCACGGTGATCTGGCCGCCGCTGATGAGGTTGGCCAGCAGGACCGGCACGTGCGGCCGGGTGGACTTCAGCAGGGAGTCCAGCTCCTGCGTGGCGGGCACCGTGTTGCCGATCAGCCGGCGCAGATCGCCGTCGCTCGACTTCAGCTGCGCGGTGAGCGTAGCCAGATCACGGGAGAACGACTTGATGGCCGAGCCCTGGTCGGCCTGGGTCTTCAGCACCTTCCGCGAGTCCTCGATCAGCGAGACGGTCTGCGGGAGCGATGCGGACGCCGACTCCACCAGGGAGTTGCCGGAGTCGACCAGACGGCTCAGGTTCGGCCCGGTGCCGGCGAACGCCTTGCCCAACTCGTCGACGGTGACCCGCAGATCGTCCTTGCCGACCGAGTTGACCAGCCGGTCGAGGCTGAGGACCAGGTCGGTGACCGGCAGCGGGGTCCGGGTGCGGCTGCGTGGGATCGGGCTGCCGTCGATGAGGTACGGCCCGCCCGACCCGCGCGGCTGGAGGTCGACGTACTGCTCGCCCACCGCCGAACGGTCGGCGATCACCGCGAGTGTGTCGGCCGGGATCCTCGGGGCACCGTCCTCGATCTTCAGCGCCACCGAGACCCCGGACCCGTTCAGCCGCAGATCGCCCACCCGGCCCACCGGCACCCCGCGGTAGGTGACCTCCGCGCCGGGGAACACACCCCCGGACTCGGCGAAGTCGGCGCGCACGGTGTATCCACGGTGCAGCACGTCGTCCACCAGGCCCGTGTACCGGGCGCCGACGTACGACACCCCGAGGGCGGTGACGGTCGCGAAGGCGAGCAACTGGGCCCTGACCGTACGTGTGATCACGGCAGTATCCCCTTCAGCATCAGCTCGGCCAGGCCGAGGTCGATCCCGGGTGGGAGGCGACGGGAGCCGTCCCCCGTGCCGTAGGCCGCGGTGCACACCGGCGGACACAGCAGGGTGCTGCCGTCGGAGGGCTTCGAGGGCACGGCGGGTGCGGAGGGCACCGACGGGGCGGACGGGAGGGGCGGGGTGGCCGGCAGGGACGGCAGGGGGACCGGCGTGGGGACACCCGGAAGACGCGGGGTCCCGGGCGCCGGGGTGCTCCTGCCCTTGCCGGGCTTGCCGTTCAGGTTGCCGTAGATGCCCGCCAGGTCGAGGTCGGCGGTGATCCTCAGGTTGACGTAGTCGCCCTTGACCGCGTCCGTGGCATTGCGCGGGAACGGATATGTGGTCAGCAGTTCGAGGGAGTTGGGCAGGTCGTCGCCCGCCTTGTTCAGCTCCTGCAGGACGGGTTGCAGACTTCTCAGGTCGGCGACGGTGTCGGCGTGGGAGGCGTTCACCACCTTGGTGCCGGTCGTGCCGAGCCGGGACAGTGCGCTGAGCATCTTCGTCAGGTCGCGGCGCTGGTCGGCGAGGGCCTTCAGGGCCGGCGGCATGGTGTCGACGGCGAGGGCGATCGTCTTCTTCTCCTTCTTCAGCCGCTCGGCGAGCCGGTCGACGCCCTTGAGCGCGCGCACGATCTCGCCCCGCTGGTCGTCGAGGCCGCCGAGGAAGGTGTCGAGCTGCTTCAGCAGCGACCTGACCCGGTCCTCACGGCCGTTCAGGGCCTTGTTCAGCTCCACGGTGATCGTCTTCAGCTGGGCCACCCCGCCGCCGTTGAGCAGCGCGGACAGGGCGGACAGCACCTCCTCGACCTCCGCGTTGCGGCCGCTGCGGGAGAGCGGGATGCGGTCGCCGTCGCGGAGCCGCCCGACGGGTGGCGTGCCGGCCGGTGCGGACAGGGCCACGTACTTCTCGCCGAGCATGCTGGTCTGCCGCAGGTCGGCGACCGCGTTGCCGGGCAGCTTCACCGAGTCGGCGATCCGCAGCCGCACCCGCGCGTGCCAGCCGTCCAGCTGCACCTTCTCGACCGTGCCCACGGTGACGTTGTTCACCTTCACCGCCGACTGCGGCACCAGGTCCAGGACGTCCCGGAAGTCGACGGTGACATGGTAGGCGCGGCCGTCCGAGGCGGCGCCGCCGGGGAGCGGGACGTCGTACCAGCCGTTGAACTCGCAGCCGGTCAGCAGCAGTGAGCCGACCGCCGTCCAGGCGGCCACCCGCCCCAAGCGCCGCGCGCTCATACCCGGGCCCCCAGGATTCCGCCGAGGGTCTTGTCGACCGTGCCCGTCCCCGCAGGGGCCGACGGCACCTCGGGCAGGGAGTGGAAGAGCTTCTTCAGGTCGGTGCAGTCGGGGTTCTTGCCGCCCTCGTCCCCGGTCGTCCTCAGGATCGAGCAGAGCAGGGACGCGGGGTCCTGCGGGGCTTGCGCGTTGTTGCGGGTGTCGAGGGTGCCGGCTGCGGGGTTGTAGGCGTTCTGCAGGTTCGACAGGCCGGTGGGCGCGACGGTCAACAGCTCCTCCAGTGCGGCCCGTTGGGTGACGAGCACCTTGGTGACCCTGGCCAGGCCCCGTACGTCCGAGGCCAGCGCCTTCTTGTTGCCCTTCACGAAGCCGGAGACGTCGCCGAGGGCCGCGGCCAGGTACTTCAGCGCGGCCGCGAGATCCTTGCGCTCCCCGGCCAGCTGCCCGGCCACGTCGGCGAGGTCGGTGTCGAAGGACCGCACGCTGGTGTCGTCCGCCGCCAGTGCGGCCGTGAACACCTGCAGGTTCCGCACGGTCCCGAACAGGTCGCCGCGCCCGTCGGACAGCGTGGTGACCGCCTCGGAGAGGTCCCCGACCGTCTGGTTCAGGTTCTCGCCCTGCCCCCGGAGGTTGTCGGCGCTCACCCCCAGCAGCCGGGACAGCGAGCCCTTCTTGTTGGCGCCGACCGGCCCGAGTGCCTCCGCCGTGGTGTGCAGGCTGTCGAAGATCCGGTCCAGCTCGACGGGGACGGCCGTACGGGACTCGGGGATGACGTCGCCGTCCCGCATGACCGGGCCCGTCCGGTACACCGGCAGCAGCTGCACGTAACGGTCGCTGACCACCGAGGAGTTGACGATGGCGGCCTGGGCGTTCGCGGGGACCCTGCGGCCCCGGTCGTACTCCAGCTCCACCCGCACCCGGCCGCCCTCCGGCGTGATCTTCCTGACCTCGCCGATGCGGACACCGAGCACCCGGACGTCGGAGCCGGGGTAGATGCCGACGGTGCGCGGGAAGTACGCCGTGACCCGGACGGGGTCGGGGCCGGGCCACAGGAGCACGGCGAGGCCCGCGACGACCGCGAGCGCGGTGAACAGGGCCAGGAGTCTGCGGGTCATCGGGTGCCTCCCGTCCGGGGCGTGACCGGGGCGGCGACCAGGTTCTGGACGTAGGAGTCGAACCAGCGGCCGTTGCCGAGGGTGTTGGTGAACAGCCGCACGTACGGCGCGAGGAGCTGGACGCTGCGGTCGAGGCTCGCCTGGTTGCGTTCGAGCATCTTCACGAAGGTGTCGAGGTTCTTCAGTGCGGGCCCGATGTCCTTGCTGTTGTCGTCGACCAGGCCCGACAGCTCGATGCCCAGCAGGGCGGAGCTCTTGAGCAGGTCGTGGATCGCCGTACGGCGCCGGCCGATCTCCTTGAAGAGCGCGTCGCCGTCCTTCACCAGCGCCGAGAAGTCCTTGGTGTGGCCGGCCAGCACCTTGGTGACCCCGTTCGCGTGGTCGAGGAGCCCGCGCAGCGCCTTGTCACGGGAGGCCACGGTCCGAGAGATCCGCGACAGTCCCTTGATGGACGCCCGCACCTCCGCGGGCGAGTCCTGGAAGGTGACGGAGATCGTGTCCAGCGCCTTCGCGAGCCGGTCCGTGTCGACCTCCTCGGTGGTGGTCGTGAGGTCGCTGAAGGCCTGGACGACGTCGTACGCCGACACCGTCCGCCCGATCGGGATCTCACTGCCCGGCTTCAACTGCCCGGGTCCCCTGGGGGAGAGGGCCAGATACTTCGCTCCGAGGATCGTCTTGACCCGGATCGACGCGCCCGTGTCGGTGCCGAACGCCGGGTGACCCTTCACCTTGAAGGTGACCTTGACATGGTCGCCGTCCAGGCCGACGTCCTCGACCTTGCCGACCTTGACCCCGGCGATCCGCACCTCGTCGCCCGGCTTGAGCCCGCCGGCCTCCGAGAAGGCGGCGCTGTAGGTGTCGCCGCCGCCGATCAGCGGCAGGCTGTCGGCGTTGAAGGCGGCGACCGTGAGCAGCGCGAGGACGGTGAGACCGACGGCGCCGACGACGACCGGGTTACGCTCCCGGAACGGCTTCAGCCGAGGGCGCCCCAGCCGGATCCTGGGCAGCTTCGGTGGCAGGACGCGCACCTTCACCAGGGGCTGGGGACCGGTCTTGCGCTTCGGCAGCCGCGGCAGGAGCCTCGGCAACCGGGGCGGCAGGACGCGCACTTTCACCAAGGGCTCGGGGCGCGCCTCGCGCCTCGGCAGCCGGGGCAGGAGCCTCGGCAGTCTCGGTGGCAGGACCCGTACCTTCACCAGCGGTTCGGGGCGGCGGACCCTGCGCCGCGGGACGCGCATGCTCATCCGCCGCACCTCGCCCGTGCCACGTGCAGGTCCGGGGTGATCACCTGCTTCGTCTTCGGCAGCACGATCCGGCCGTCGAAGTCGCAGAGGTAGAAGTTGAACCACGAGCCGTAGGACGCCGTCCCGGTCAGCTTGTTGAGCTTGTTCGGCAGCCGTTTCAGGACACCCTCCACGGTGGTCTCGTTCTTGTTCAGCGTTCCGGTGAGATCGCCGAGCCCGGCGATGTCGTCCTTCAGCGGCGGACGTGCGTCCTTCAGCAGCCCCGCCGTGGCGTCCGTGAGATCGCCGATGCTCACCAGGGACTCCCCGATGGGCTTGCGGTCGGCGGACAGCCCCGAGACCACCCGGCGCAACTGCGTGAGCAGATCGGAGAAGCGGGAGCCGCGCTTGTCGAGCGTCTTCAGGACGGTGTTGAGGTTGTCGATCACCGAGCCGATCAGCTGGTCGCGGTCGGCGAGGGTCGTGGTGAGCGAGGCCGTGTGCGCGAGCAGGCTGTTCACCGTGCCGCCCTCGCCCTGGAGGGTCTGGACGATCTCGGTGGCGAGCTGGTTGACGTCGCTCGGGCTGAGCGCCGCGAACAGCGGCTTGAAGCCGTTCAGCAGGGCGTTGAGGTCCAGCGCCGGCTGGGTCCGGGACAGCGGGATGGTGCCGCCGGGCCGCAGCCGCCCGCTGCCGCCGGTGCCCTCGGTCAGCGCGATGTACCGCTGCCCGACCAGGTTGCGGTAGCGGACCACCGCGTGGGTGCCGGCGAACAGCGGCCGGTCGGCGGTGACGGTGAACGTGACCTCGGCCAGGGTCCGGTCCTTGATCCGGATGCCCTCGACCTGGCCGACCCGCACTCCGGCCACCCGGATGTCGTCGCCCGTCTCCAGCCCGGTGACGTCGGAGAACACCGCGTGATAGGTGTCCTTCGGGGTGAAGGAGATGTTGACGATGGTGGCGGCGAGCAGCGCCGTCGCCGCGATGGTGACCAGCGCGAACAGGCTGAACTTGATCAGTGGACCGGCGGTCTGCCGGGCTCCTGCCCTGCTCATGCGATGCTCACCGCCGTTCCGCGTGCGAGCGGCCCGAACAGCAGGGTCGCGACGGGCGGCACCTGGTCCGCGGGGACGCCCATGACGGGGGCCACGAGCGAGCCGACGGCCCGCTGCTCGGCCGCGGTGGCGGACACGTCGACACCTCCGGGGAGTGGTCCGCCCGAACTCCGGGCGGACGTACCGTCGTTCAGATGAGGCTTGGGCCCGGGCACCGGCGGATCCGGCAGCCCACGGCAGTTCGGGCCGGACCGCTCGCCGTACACCGGCTCCTCACCGGGCCGGTACGCGCCCTGCGGCCGGACGACCTCCAGGGTGATCCGCATCTCCCCGCCCCGGAACGCGTCCTCCGACGCCTGCTCCTGCCGGACCAGGCCCTTCAGCAGGCACGGGTACTCGGGGGAGTAGCGGGCGAACAGTTGCAGCGTGGGGCGGGAGACCCGGCCCAGAGCGATCAGCCGGTCGCCGTTCTGGGACAGGAAGTCGTCCGCCGTGCCCGCCACCGCAGCGGTCGAGCGGAGGCCCGCGGCCAGCTGGTCCTTCTTCTCGACGATCGTCCGGCTGGTGGTGACCGTGTTGCGCAGGATCCGCATCAGGTCGGGTGCGGCATCGCCGTAGACCTCGGCGACGTCGGCGAAGCGCGAGATGTCCTCCTTGAGCGACGGCAGGTGCGGGTTGAGGCGGCGCAGATAGCCCTCGACCCGGGTGAGGTTGTCGCCGATCCGGTCGCCGCGGCCTTCCAGCGCGGTGGCGAACGCCGAGAGCGTGGCATTGAGCTCACCGGGCCGGACGGTCCGCAGCAGCGGCAGCAGGTCGTTCATCAGCTGCTGCACCTCGATGCCGACCTTCGTGCGGTCCTGGGTGATCACGTCCCCGGCGCGGATGGACCGGGCAGGCGACTGCGCGGAACGGCCGGGCGCCACGAGGTCGACGTACTTCTCGCCGAACAGGGTCTTCGGCAGCAGCCGCGCATGCACGTCCGAGGGGATGTACGGGACGTACTGCGGTTTGAGCGCGATGTCGAGGGTCGCCTTCGTGCCGTCGGCGTGCACCTCGCGCACCTCGCCGACCAGCACCCCGCGCAGCTTCACGTCGGCGCGCGGATCGAGCTGGTTGCCGAGAGTGTCCGCCTCCAGGGTGATCGGTACGACGGGCGTGAACGCCTGCTGGTAGACGGCCACCGCGAGCGAGAGCAGCGACGCGAGGACGGCGATGAACGCGATGCCGTACAGCCTGAGCCTCAGATGTTTCACCGGTTCACCCCGCGATCCGTACGGTCGTGCTGGCCCCCCAGATCGCGAGGCTCAGGAAGAAGTCCAGGACGTTGATGGCGACGATGGACGTCCGCACCGCCCGGCCCACCGCGACCCCGACGCCCGCCGGGCCGCCGCTCGCGTGGTAGCCGTAGTAGCAGTGCACCAGGATGATCAGCACCGCGAAGACGATCACCTTGCCGAAGGACCAGAGCACGTCCACCGGCGGCAGGTACTGCTGGAAGTAGTGGTCGTAGGTACCCGTCGACTGCCCGTAGTAGCCGGTGGTGATGGTTCGCGCGGCGAAGTAGGACGACAGCAGCCCGATCACGTACAGCGGGATCACCGCGACGAAGCCGGCGATCATCCGGGTCGTCACCAGGAACGGCAGCGACGGCACGCCCATCACCTCCAGCGCGTCGGTCTCCTCGCTGATCCGCATCGCGCCGAGCTGTGCGGTGAACCCGGCGCCGACCGTCGCGGACAGGGCGAGTCCGGCCACCAGCGGGGCGATCTCCCGGGTGTTGAAGTACGCCGACAGGAACGCCACGAAGTTGGAGGTGCCGAGCTGGTTCAGGGCTGCGTAGCCCTGGAGGCCGACCTCGGTGCCGGTGAAGAAGGACAGGAAGGCGATCACGCCGACCGTGCCGCCGACGACGGCGAGTGCACCGCGTCCGAAGCTGACCTCGGCGAGCAGCCGCAGGATCTCCTTCTTGTAGCGGCGCAGGGTGCGGCCGGTCCACGCGAGCGAGCGGCCGTAGAAGGAGAGTTGGGTGCCCAGCTCTTCGAGTGAGCGCAAGGGGCGGTCGAGAAGTCTCATTGGCTAACCCCTCTGCGGGACGACCTGGAAGTACACGGCGGTCATCACGAAGTTGGTCACGAACAGCAACATGAAGGTGATGACCACGGACTGGTTGACGGCGTCGCCGACGCCCTTCGGGCCGCCCTTCGCCGTCAGCCCCTTGTACGAGGCGACGATCGCCGCGATGGCCCCGAACACCAGCGCCTTGATCTCGGCCGCCCACAGGTCGGACAGCTGGGCGAGGGTGGTGAAGGACGCCAGGTAGGCGCCGGGGGTGCCGTGCTGGAGGATGACGTTGAAGAAATAGCCGCCCGCGACGCCGACCACCGAGACGAGGCCGTTGAGGAGCACGGCCACGACCATGGACGCCAGCACACGCGGAACGACGAGCCGGTGGATCGGGTCGATGCCGAGCACCTGCATCGCGTCGATCTCGTCCCGGATCTTCCGCGCCCCGAGATCCGCGCAGATCGCCGTACCGCCCGCGCCCGCGATCAGCAGCGCGGTGACGATCGGCGAGGCCTCGCGCAGCACGGCGAGCACGGACGCGGCGCCCGAGAAAGACTGGGCGCCGAGCTGCCGGGTCAGGCTGCCGATCTGCAGCGCGATGACCGCCCCGAACGGGATCGAGACCAGCGCCGTCGGCAGGATCGTCACGCTCGCCACGAACCACGCCTGCTGGATGAACTCCCGTGCCTGGAAGGGCCGTCGGGGCAGCGTGCGGACGACGTCCAGCGCCATCGCGAACAGGTTGCCGGAGTGCCTGAGGGCACCGGTCGGGGAGAGGCTCATCCGCCCGTCACCCCCGTCCCGTGCAGCTCGGCCTCCCGGCGCGCGATCGCCTCCCACCGGGGCGGGCGGGCGATGCCGGGGCTCGGCAGCAGGCGGGGGGTCAGGCCCTCGGCCGACCCGGGCTCGTCCATCTGGGCCAGTTCCTGCTCGACCTGGGCCGCGTCCTTCTCCTCCGCCATGCCGATCGGCCCCTGCATCCGGCCGTTCAGGAACTGCCGTACGACCGGCTCGTCGCTGGTCAGCAGTTGCTCGCGGGGCCCGAACATGACCAGTTCACGCCGGAAGAGCAGCCCGATGTTGTCGGGGACCTGCCGGGCGGAGGCGATGTCGTGGGTGACGATCAGGAAGGTCGCGTCCGTCTGTGCGTTGAGGTCGACGATGAGCTGGTTGAGATAGGCCACACGCACCGGATCCAGACCCGAGTCCGGCTCGTCGAACAGGATGATCTCCGGGTCGAGGACCAGGGCGCGGGCGAGCCCGGCCCGCTTGCGCATACCGCCGGAGATCTCGCCGGGCAGCTTCTTCTCGGCGCCGATCAGCCCGACCATCTCCATCTTCCCGAGCACGATCCGCCTGATCTCGCTCTCGGACTTGCGGGTGTGCTCGCGCAGCGGAAAGGCGATGTTGTCGTACAGGTCCATGGAGCCGAACAGCGCGCCGTCCTGGAACAGCACGCCGAACAACTTCCGCACCTCGTACAGGTCGCGTTCGCGCAGCCGGGTGACGTCCCGGCCCGCGACCCGCACCGAGCCGTGCTCAGGCTTCAGCAGCCCGACGAGCGTCTTGAGGAACACCGACTTGCCCGTCCCGGACGGCCCGAGCATCACCGAGACCTCCCCAGCGGGCAGCGTCAGCGAGACGTCCTCCCAGATGACCTGGTGACCGAAGGACTTGCTCAGCCCTTCCACACAGATCTCGACACCCATCCGGTTCCACCCTTCGCCCGGGAAGCAGCTGCGACACCTGCTCTACGGGGAGGGGCGGGGCGTCCGTCGCGGCGTACCCCGAATTTTTTCCGGGGTGTGTACGGGGCGCTACGGCAGCTGCGGCGACCGCGTGCCCGAGGGTGTCGGGGCGGAGGTGGGGAGTGGAGCGGTTGGCGGGGCCGGGGGTTGGGGGAGGCGGCGGCGTGGCGGCGGCGGGCTTCGTCGCTTTTCTGGGGATGTGTCTGGGTGCTAGGGCAGCTGCGGCGAGGGCGTGCCTGAGGGTGTCGGGGCGGAGGTGGGGAGTGGAGCGGTTGGCGGGGCCGGGGGTTGGGGGAGGCGGCGGCGTGGCGGCGGCGGGCTTCGCCGTCTTTCTGGGGATGTGTCTGGGTGCTAGGGCAGCTGCGGCGAGGGCGTGCCTGAGGGTGTCGGGGCGGAGGTGGGGAGTGGAGCGGTTGGCGGGGCCG
>NZ_JBVIJE010000023.1:34561-53086 GCF_055581585.1 Streptomyces sp. NPDC031426 | reverse complement strand
CGGGGGTTGGGGGAGGCGGCTGCGTGGCGGCGGCGGGCTTCGCCGTCTTTCTGGGGCGTGTCTGGGTGCTACGGCAGCTCTGGCGACTGCGTGCCCGAGGGTGTCGGGGCGGAGGCGGGGAGTGGAGCGGATGGCGGGGCCGGGGGTGGGGAGGCGACGGCGCGGTGGGTGCGAGCTTCGCCGTCTTTCCGGGGGCGTGTACGGGCGCTAGGGCAGGTGTGGCGAGGGCGTGCCTGAGGGTGTCGGGGCGGAGGCGGGGAGTGGAGCGGATGGCAGGGCCGGGGGCGGGGGAGGTGACGGGGCTGCGGCGGCGGGGGACTTCGTCGGCAGGTCCGGCAGAGTGGGCAGGCCCGGCGCCTGCGGCACCCCGGGCACCCGCGGGATGTGCGGTGCCGGCAGGTCCGGGAGCGGGGACGAGGACACGTCCGGCAGGGACGGTACGGACACCGGCAGCGGCAGGGCCGTGCCCGCGGTGGGCGAGGGCGTCCGGCCGGCCGCCCCGGACGGCCCGGCCGGCGTCGTGCGCGGCTGCGGGGCGCGTTCCCGGCCCGTGGCCCCGGTCCGCAGGACGTGGGCGTCGCCGGACACGGCCGGCCGGGGCGCGGGACCGCCGCCGTTTCCGCCCGCGTGGAGCGCGTACGGCAGCACGAGTCCCGCCACCACCAGGGTCGCCGCCGTCGAGGTGGCCGCGACCGCCTGTGCCTTGCCGGTCCCGCGCAGCCGCCCGCGCCCGAACAGGAACAGGACGAGTCCGAGCGTGCCGGCCAGCGAGGCGCGCAGGGTCCGCCGGGCCCGGGCGAGCAGCGACTCGACGGTGCGGTAGCTGAGCCCCATCCGTATCGCGACCTGGCTCACGTCCAGGTCCTCGGACTTCAGCCGCAGCGCCTCCGCCTGCCGCGCGGGCAGCTCCCCGCTGCGCACGGCGAGCCACTTCGCCTCGGCCCGGTCGCACACCACCTCCTCGACCGGCACCGGGCCCGGCGCGACGAGCGTGGGGCGACTGCCCACCTCGGCCTCGCGGTTGACCTGCCGGTACCGGTCGACGCACAACCGCATGGTCACCGTCGTCAGCCAGGCGCCGAGCCGCTCGTCGTCGAGGTCCGGGCGCTCCGCGGCCCGCAGCATCGCCTCGTGCACGGCGTCCTCGGCGTCCTCCAGGCTCATAGAGCGGCGCCGGGCCACCTTGAGCAACTGCTCGCGATGGCTCCACATGCGCTGCCAGCGCTCGTCGGCCGCAGCTGTGTCCGCAGGCATGTCCGTCGCCATGAGGGCCCCTTCGCGCTCACCCGCCGGTCCGGTGCTCCCGGCGGGTGGCGACATTACCGCCGGGTATCCGCGGTTGTGGAGGGGGAGGCGCCCATCGTGTTCGAGCTGTTGCCCGTGGTCAGTGGGGCTGTGTCGGACAGCACACCGCCGCCGGGCAGAGTGAGAGTCGGTTCGGGGACGGGAACCGGCGGCGTCCCGGACTCCGTTGGGGCAGCGACCGTACGGGACGGGGCGGGGGAGGGCGAGGCGGGCGGTGCCGACGGCGTGCGCGACGGACCCGGGCGGCCCGGCCTCCGGTCGTCCGACGGCCTCGGCGAGGGTTCCGGAGCCTTCGGGCGGGACGGCTCCGGCCGGGCCCCGGACGCGGCGGGCGCGTCCGGCACCACCCGGTGTCCCGTCAGGTAGTACGCGTACCAGGCCCGGACCGTGCGCAGATAGGCGTCCGAGTGGTTGTAGCCGAGGATCGCCCGGTCCAGGTCGGCGGGATTCGACAGGTCCCGGCCGCCCGCGCACAGGTAGCGGCCGGCGGCGAGCGCCGCGTCGTACACGTTGTTCGGGTCCGCGCGCCCGTCGCCGTTGCCGTCCGCGCCCCAGCGGGCCCAGGTCGACGGGATGAACTGCATCGGGCCGACCGCACGGTCGTACACCGCGTCCCCGTCGTACGCGCCGCCGTCGGTGTCCGGTACGACGGCGAAGGCGCCGCCGGTCAGCCGGGGACCGAGGACGGGCGTCACGGTCGTACCGTCCGGGGTCACCCGGCCGCCCCGCGCCTGCCCGGACTCCACCTGACCGATCGCGGCCAGCAGTTGCCAGCGCAGCCGGCAGCCGGGCGCGGTGCGCGCCAGCTCCTCCTCGGCACGCCGGTACGCGTCGAACACGGTCGCGGGCAGGGCGCCGCCCGGCACGGCCTGTGCCGAGGCCCGCTCACGGGTGCGCAGTGGGGGCAGATCGGTGCGGTAGGGCGTGTCACCGGACACGCTGGGCCCCTGCTCGGCGGCGGGTGCCGCCGACCGCGCGGACTCCGCGACCCGCGCCGACACCGCCCCCGGCGCCTGCGACGCGGTCAGCGCGGCCATCGCCGCCGCCGCGATCGCCGTACCCCTGGCACCCCTCAACACTCCCTTGAGCTCGCGCGCTGTCACTGCTCAGTCCCCTCCCCGAAACGGATCCGTCGTCCGCTCTACGCGGCCGGACGGCCGGTCCGTCGCACGGAGTGGGGGGAGAGGGAGGAGCGGGGAGACGGCTGGCGTCCGACCGCCGCGCCGCCGCCGTCACCCTCTCTCACCATGTCCAGCCGTGGCCGCCGCTGTTGTGCGAAAGGGCCAGGACGGCGGTGGCCATGGTGAGGTACTCAGTCGCGCGGCCCTGGCTGAACAGGGCCGCCAGGGCCCAGGCGAGAGCCGTGTACCACGGCATCGACCACGGTGCGGCGAGGACCCAGGCGAAGGCCAGCGCGAACGGCAGGGCGGCGACAGCGGGGGCGTCCGGGGCGGCGTGGCGACGGAGTGCCCACGCCACCGCGAGCATCACCACCGGCCACAGCACGCTGACGATCGACGCAGTCGCGCGTGGGCCCAGGACCGCGGTGCCGAACTGGTCGAATACCGCCCACAAGGACGGTGTGGAGACCAGTCGGGAGGCCGCTGAGAGCGGGGTCAGCGCGTGCGCGCCGTAGACCGCGTAGAGCGCGGCCAGGGTCAGTGCGGCCGCGCACGCCTGCCGGGCGGCCGGTCGCCAGGTGCCTGAACGCAGCAGCGGCCAGACCAGCCCGGCACCCAGCAGACAGGCGCTGATCTTCGCGCCGCAGGCAAGGCCGATCAGCATGCCCACGAACAGGTCGTGGTGCCACCGGGTCGTCCTGCGGGCGAGGTGGATCGCGCAGACGGCCAGGCCCGCGACGAGGGTGTCGAGGTGTCCGCCCGCGACCAGCACGGTGATCAGCAGCGGGTTGACGCTCCACAGCAGGCCCGCGCGGACCGGATCGTCGGCGGTACGCAGCAACATGTACCCGGTGGCCACGAAGACGGCGGCGTTCGCGAGCATCAGCGCCCATATCGTCAGCCACGGCCGCTCCTGGCCGATGAATGCCGCGGCGCCCTGCCACCACGTCGCCACCGGCCCGTACACGGAAGGTGTGTCCCGCCACGCCTTGCTCACCAGGTGGGCGTACGCGCCCCCCAGCCGGGCGGGAGTCGTCACGTACGGGTCACCGCCGAGCGCTGCGATACGGCCGTACGCGGCATAGCTGGCCATGTCGGAGGAGCCGACCGGGGTGAGGTTGGCGACGGCGAGCGCGGTCAGCGCGCCGAGCCGGAACAGGAGCCGGGCATCAGGTCTCCAGCCCTGCTCATGGGCTTTGAGCATGCCCAGCGAGCCGCAGCAGGACAGGACGATCGCCGCGATCGTGGCCGTCTGGGAGACGGTGTCGGACATGGCGGGCAGCCGGAGCCAGGGGATCGGTGCCCTGAGCGTGTTGTGGTTGGGCGCGCTCGCGCCGACCAGCGCGAAGAGTGCGATACCGGCCCCGGCCATCCACACCGCCGGGCGCGGTGTCGGCCGGTCGACGACCATCAACTTCGGTGAGTGAATTCTCCGCATCGGGCCCGTGAGACGCAGAGCCCAGTGAATATGGTTGGTCGTCAAACTCATTCTCCGAGGCGTTGCTCCAGCTCCCGGCGTGGACTGCCGTGACCGCCTTGCTCGCGACCTTGCGGCCCTTGCACTGTCGGGCATCACGGTCGCCGCCACATCGCCGCTCCTCCGGCCGGCACTCCCTGGTCGAGCATGGGACAGCATGGTCGCCACCCGGAACTCACGGGTTGGTTTCCCTCCCCTCATTGTCTACAGTCCGTGTAGACGTCAGCGTGCCGCCGAGTGTGTCACGCCCTCCTGTGCACCACGCAACCCGGTGCACGGCTCCCCGGTAGTACCGTCGCGGGCCCGGCGCGGTTCGCCACCGCCTCAGGCGGTGCGGTCCGAGAGCCTGAAGGCGGGCACTTCGACCGGATCGGCGGCATCGGGCTCAGGTCGGGTGCGGTCGGCGTCCGGCAGGCCCCCGCACTCGCGTCCCGCGCGATTCTCCGCCGTGAGTTTTCGGGGCGGGGGCGGTCGCCGGCGTATTGCGCACCCGGCTTACTCTTACGACTTGTAGGAGTTGCCAGGAGCGTCAGCCCGTGTGCCTGGCCGAGGAGTGGCGAGTATGAGTGAACACCGGCGCCGATCGTCGGGGAGGACCGGACCGTCCGGTTCGGACGGCATGCCGCACGGCGGCCGGGCAGCGGCGCGCAGGGCTGCCCGGGCCGGGGACGGGCGGGGCCGCCGCGCGGCGGACGCGCGACCTGCGGATGCCAGACGCTCCGGCCGGGCGGAGATGCGTCGTGCGCAGGCCGGGAACTCCGCCCGGCGCGGTCTCATCGACTACCCGCGGGCGGGCAAGCGTGGCCCGCGGCGGTGGCTGCCGTCGTGGAAGCTGGTGACCGGTACCTTCCTGCTGTTCCTGGCCGGCCTGCTGGGCCTCTTCGGCTACGCCTACGCCACGACCACGATCCCCAGCGCGAACCCCAGCACCCAGGCGCAGAGCAACACGTACTACTGGTCGGACGGCTCGGTGATGACCACGCAGGGGTCGACCAACCGGCAGAACGTCGACCTCGCCCAGGTCCCGAAGCTGGTCCAGTGGGACTTCCTGGCCGCGGAGAACGCCACCTTCTACACCGACCCCGGTGTCGACATGCAGGGCATGCTCCGCGCCGTCTACCACATGGCGACGGGCGGCGAGGTGCAGTCCGGGTCCACCATCACCCAGCAGTTCGTGAAGAACACCTACCTCAGCCAGGACCAGTCGGTCACCCGCAAGCTCAGGGAGATCATGATCTCCCTGAAGATCGGTGGCCAGATGTCCAAGCAGCAGATACTCCAGGGGTATCTCAACAGCTGCTACTACGGCCGCGACGCGTACGGCATCGAGGCCGCGGCGCGCACCTACTACCACGAGCCCGTCTCCCAGCTGACCGTCAGCCAGGGCGCCTTCATCGCCGCCACGGTCAACGAACCGAGCCTGTTGATGCACGCCGACACCGACCCGCAGGCCAAGGCCCAGGCCACGGCGCGCTGGAAGTACGTGCTGGACCGCATGGTCAAGATCAACAAGATCACCAGCGCCCAGGAGCAGCAGTACCTCGCCGCCGGGTTCCCCACGCCCAAGCCCTACACGCCGTCGGCGGGGATGTCCGGGCAGACCGGCTACCTGGTGCAGACGGCGGAGAAGTACGTCGAAGCCCACACGTCCCTCACCGACCAGCAGTTGGGCCACGGCGGGTACCAGATCTACACCACCTTCGACAAGAAGAGGGTGAACGCGCTGTCGGCGTCCGTCGCGGCGATGGAGCACAAGCACCTCGACCCGCGACACCGCTCGGCCGACAAGGACGTCCAGGTCGGCGCGGCGTCCATCGATCCCTCCACGGGCGCGGTCGTGGCGCTGTACGGCGGCGCGGGCTGGGACAAGGGCCACTGGACGGACAACGCCGACGCCACCGGTGTGCCGGTCGGCTCCACCTTCAAGCCCATCGACCTGGCCGCCGCCCTCGATCACGGTGCCGTCCTCTCACCCGGGCAGCCCGCCTCACCGATCACCCCGGACTCCAAGTTCAACGGTGACGACGGCATCACCATCAAGAACCAGCAGGGCCAGGAAATGCCGGACCCCGGCGACCCCACCGGACTCCTCCACCAGCGCAACGACGTGCCCACGAAGTGGGGTTACATCACCCTGCGCAAGGCGATGGAGCAGTCGGTCAACACCCCCTACGTCCAGCTCGGCGAGTACGTCGGCTACAGCAACGTGGAGGCCGAGGCCCTCAAGGCGGGTCTGCTGCGCAAGAGCCTTCAGTACGACACCCCCGGCTTCTACATCGGCACCTCCACCCCCTCGGCGATCCGCATGGCCGACGCGTACGCCACCTTCGACGACGAAGGTGTCCAGCACGAGCCGTACTCGGTGACCAAGGTCGTCGCCGACGGCCGGGAGCTGCCCGGATTCGACGCACCCAAGGGCACCACCGCCATGCCCGCGTCCACCGCCGACACCGTCACCGACGTCCTGCAAGGGGTCGTGAAGAGCGGAACCGGCACGAACGCCCAGGCCCTGGGCCGCCCGACGGCCGGCAAGACCGGTACGACCGACGACTACAAGTCCGCCTGGTTCATCGGCTACACCCCGCAGCTGACCACGGCCGTCAGCATGTTCAAGGAGGACCCGAAGAAGGCGGGCCTGCAGTCGATGCAGGGCGTCGGCGGCTACTCCAAGGTCTTCGGCGCCGACATGCCCACCGAGGTGTGGACGGGTTACATGACCGCGGCCCTCGAAGGACAGCCCGTACGGCAGTTCCCGCCCGCTCCCCAGCCGGGCCAGAGCACCGACGAACACGGCGCACCCTCACCCACCCCTTCGGTCACCGTCACCCGGAGCACGCCCGCGGCCACCCCGACCGCACCGGTCACACCGAGCCGCAGCACCGGACCGTGTCACGGGCAGAAGAAGCATTGCGTCACCCCGAGTCCGACCGACACCTCCGGCACCACGACCGGCGGCACCACCGGCGGTGCGGGTGACGGCGGGCTGCTCGGCGGCACCACCGGTGGTGGCACCTCACCCACCCCCGCGCCCACGACCAGCCCACCGGCCCAGGCCGGCATCCGCAGAGGTGCGGCGCGCTGATCCCGCCGTACCAGCCTCGGGCGGGGTCGGGCGAAGCGCGCCGGCAGTCAGGATGCGTTCAGGTGCCCGGTGGCATAGTCGGGCAGTGTGACCTATGGAGTGTCTGTGAGCCAGGCGGTTCCGGGGGCCGGTCGGGCCCTCGCTGCTCGGGGCGGCCTGCGTCGGAACAAGGTGCCCGAGGTCACCGTCCACTTCTGGATCATCAAGGTGCTGTGCACGACGGTCGGCGAGAGCGCGGCGGACCTGCTGGACGAGAAGGCGGGTCTCGGGCTCACCGGTGCGTCGGTGCTGATGAGTGCCCTGCTGGCCGTCGTCCTGGTGGTCCAGTTCCGCTCCGGTGCCCACCGGCCGGGCGTGTACTGGCTCGCGGTGGCGCTGGTCAGCGTCGTCGGCACGCTGATCAGCGACAACCTCACCGACGACATGGGCGTGCCGCTGGTGACGAGCACCGCGGTCTTCGCCATCGTCCTCGCGGTCGTGTTCGTCGTCTGGTACCGGCGCGAGCGGACCCTGTCCATCCACCACATCGACACCACCGGCCGCGAGTCCTTCTACTGGCCGGCGGTCCTGTTCACCTTCGCCCTCGGCACCGCGGCCGGTGACCTGGTGTCCGAGCGCATGGCCCTCGGCCACTGGCTGTCCGCCGTCCTGTTCGCGGCGGCCATCGCCGCGGTGGCCATCGCGCACTTCGCGCTGGACCTGGACGCGGTGTGGAGCTTCTGGATCGCCTACGTCCTGACCCGCCCGCTGGGCGCGTCGTTCGGCGATTATCTCTCCCAGCCCACCGGCGACGGCGGCCTCGCCCTGGGCACCGTCGTGACCGGCACTCTGTTCCTGGCGGTCATCCTCGGACTGGTCGTCCACCTCCCCGTCACCCGCAGGGATGTCGCCGAACCGGAGCACCCCGACATCCGCTGACCGGGGTCCGAGCATGGAACACATACACACCGACACCTGACTGGAGACCATGTGGTGACGACCGACACACGGGCCATGCAACCGTCCGAAGAGGTACTCATCAGTATCGTCCTGCCCGTCTACCAGGTGCAGGAGTATCTGCCGGAGTGCCTCGACTCGATCCTCGGGGCGTCGCGGTCCCTTCGGGGTATCGAGGTCGTGGCCGTGGACGACTGTTCCCCTGACGCCAGCGGTGCCCTGCTCGACGAGTACGCGACCCAGGACCAGCGGCTGCGCGTGGTCCACCTGCCGCAGAACGTCGGCCTCGGCCGAGCCCGCGGCGAGGGACTGGCCCGGGCCAGGGGCGAGTACGTGTGGTTCGTCGACAGCGACGACCGGCTGGCCGACGGGGCACTCGCCGCGGTCGCGGAGCGGCTGAAGCGAACCGAGCCCGACGTGCTTATCGTCGACCACGCCCTCCTCGACCCGGAGGGATGCATGGAGCGCAATACGCGTGCGCATCTGTTCCGGGACGCCCCCGAGACGTTCACGCTCGCGGAGCGTCCCAGCACCCTGGACCTCATCATGACCGCGTGGAGCAGGGTGGTGCGCCGCGACTTCCTGCTGGGCCTGGACCTGGAGTTCGGGCACGGGTACTACGAGGACATCTCCGTCACCTACCCCGTCCTGCTCGCAGCGAGCCGGCTCAGCATGCTCGACCGGATCTGCTACCACTACCGGCGCGGGCGCGCGGGAGCGATCACCAACACCTCCAGCCCGAAACACTTCGATCTCTTCGGCCAGTACGAGCGGATCTTCGCGTTCATCGACCGCGAGGCCGAGATCGCCGAGCCCTTCCGCAGGGCGGTGTTCGACCGGACCGTACGCCACGCGACGACGGTGCTCGCCACCCCCGGGCTCGTGCCGGAGGCCATGCGGCGCGACTTCTTCCGGCAGGCGTCGGAGCACTTCCGGAGATTCCGGCCACGTGACTACGCCCACCCGTCCGGGCTGCGCGGCCTGCAGTACCGGCTGGTGGAGCGGGGCGCCTACTCCGCGTACGCGGCCCTGGAACCGGTGAACCGGCTTCGTCTCGCACTTCGTACCGCCCTCGGCCGCGCCCGCCGTACGGCACGGCGGGCACCCCGGCTCGTGGCAACCGCGCTGCGGCGGGCCTACTACCGCGCTTGTCTGCTGCTCCCCGTCGACGACGGCCTTGCCGTCTACGCCGCCTACTGGAACCGCGGTTACGCCTGCAACCCCGCGGCCGTCTTCGAGAAGGCCCGCGAGCTCGCGCCGGGCGTCCGCGGGGTGTGGGTGGTCGCCAAGGACAGAACGGGATCCATCCCGCCGGGGGTGGAGTACGTGGTGGACGGCTCGGCACGCTGCCTGCGCACCATGGCGCGGGCCAAGTACCTGGTCAACAACGTCAACTTCCCCTATGAGCTGCCCAAGCGGCCCGGCGCGGTGCTGGTGCAGACACAGCACGGCACCCCCCTGAAGAAGATGGGAACCGACCTGCGGGACCACCCCGCGGCCGCACGCGGCATGAACTTCGGCCGGCTGGTGGAGCAGTGCGGGCGATGGGACTTCCTGGTCTCGCCGAACCCGCACACCACCGAGGTGTTCACCAGGGTCTACCCCGGCACCTACGAGGTGCTCGAGACGGGCTATCCGCGCGTCGACCGGCTGGTCAACGCCTCGCTCGACGAGGTGAACCGTGTCCGGGCCGAACTGGGCATCGCCCCTGGTCAGACCGCCGTGCTCTATGCGCCCACCCACCGCGACCACCAGGACCAGGCGGCACCCCTGCTCGACGTGCGGCGGTTCGCCGACCAGCTCGGTGACGACCATGTCCTGCTGGTGCGTGCCCACTACTTCGACGCCCCTCGGGCCGTCCCCCCGCGGGGCGTCCTGGACGTCTCGTCCCACCCGTCGATCGAAGACCTGTGCCTCGCTGCCGACGCGCTGATCACCGACTACTCGTCAGTGATGTTCGACTACGCCGCCCTGGACCGGCCGATCGTGATCTACGCGCCCGACTGGGAGACGTACCGCCGCGCACGAGGCGTCTACTTCGACCTCCTCGCCGAGTCGCCCGGAGTGGTCGCCACCACGCAGGAGCAACTCGCCGAGATCTTCCTCAGCGGCGAGTACACGGGGCCGCACATCGCCGAGCGGCGCTCCGGATTCCGGGCACGCTTCTGCCCCCACGACGACGGGCACGCGGCCGAACGCGTGGTGCGCCGTGTCTTCCTGGGCGAGCGGGCCGACAAGAACGAGCCGGCAAAGGCGGGCAGTTGACCTCGTCGCCGCTCAGCTCCGCACGCGGCGGGCGACCCGTCCCGCGACCACGCGGCGCACCCCGGAAAGCCCGTCCGCGACGCGCACGGCGAGGCAGCCGCTGTTGGTGGCGTACGGCTGGAGCAGCAGCACCCGTCCCCGACGCCCCATCCGCACCAGCCGTCTGAGGCCGGATCCCGCGCGAAGCGGCCTCGTGGCGGACTCGCCGTCCCGGAAGGTCAGGGTCACCCAGGCATCCCAGGTGGTGATCGCGCCGCTTGCACAGAGCGCCGCCACGTCCGCGGCGACCACGGCACGCCAGCCCTCTCCGCCCGGCTCGGCTTCCCACTCGGCCTCGTACCGGTGTGCCGCGCCCGTCACCCGGTGCCGCAACTCGACGGTCGCCCGCACCGGGCCGGCGTGCGCGGTCCTGCCGTAGAGGTCGGCCAGTCGCAGTTCGAGCACGAGCCGGCGACCCGTACCCACGTTCCCGACGACGTGGAAGGGCAGCAGTGCGACAGGGGCGTCGTCGAGACCGTCGAGCACGATCGCGTCCGGTCCCCCGGGGGCGGAATCCGCCTCGTCCCACAGCGGTCGCCGCGCGTCACCGGCGTACGGCGGCGTCAGCCGCGGCGGGTCGGCCGCCAACTCGGCCAGCCGCCCGATGTCCACGGCCTCCCGCTCGCGTCCGAGCAGCACCCCAGTGCGCCAACGGGCAGCGGGAGTGGCCCGGCGCACGGCCTCCGCGTCGAAGGCGCCCACGTGCTCGCGGGCGATCCGCCACCAGAGGTCCTGGTACTCCGGCGTACGCTGCGGCAGTTCGCTCAGGTAGACGGCGAGATCGAACTCGAGGAATTTCGTCTGCGCGGCGATCAGCAGATCCTGGTCGCCGCTGTCCCGCATGATCTCCAGCACCTGCTGATGGGCGGTGACCCGGTCCTGCCAGTTCTGGATCCGGTCCCGGCGCAGCGAGATCGAGGCCCGGCCGGTGCCATAGCGCACATGCCAGACGTAGACGGTTTCGGGAGTGACGGCGAAACGCGGCCCGGCCGCGTAGACACGCGCGGTGAACACGAAGTCCTCGTAGTGCGCCGCGCCGTCGGGGAAACGGATCCGGTGGGACAGCAGGAAGTCACGGCGGTAGATCTTGTTCACCGACAGCGTGTCCCACAGCGTCTGCGGGCGCCCGGCCACCCCGTCGTGCACCGACTCCGTCGTGAACAACCGCTCCTGCCAGGGGATCTCACGTCCGCCGGGCAGCTCGCGCCGAACGCACAGGCCCGCCGTCACATCGGCGCCATGCCGGCGTGCGACGGCGAGCAGCGTGTCCACGGCCTTCGGCGGAAGCACGTCGTCGCTGTCGAGGAAGACGAGCCACGGGTGGCGGGCCGCGTCGATACCGTCGTTGCGCGGGGTGCCGCAGCCGCCGCTGTTGACCGCGCGGCGAATGACGCGCACGCGCGGCTCGGTGGCCGCGAGCCGTTCCAGTACGTGAGGTGTGTCGTCGGTGGAAGCGTCGTCCACGACGACGACCTCGCCCACCGGATCGCCCTGGGCGAGAGCCGAGGCCACCGCCTCCGCGACGTGCTCCGCGTCGTTGTAGGCGATGACCACCACCGTAACCGCCCCGTCTTGCGCGCTGGACAACTCTGCTCCTGTTCGTGCGGTCGTGACAGGCACCCTCGCTCCCGGGTGACTCGAGCCATGCTGCTCATGCTGCACGAGTGGGGCGAGTGATACATGGTCGCAGTCAGGATGTGTTCAGGTTCCCCCTGGCACAGTCGGGAAGCATGACCCGGTGACTAGGTTGTCTACGCCTTTGTAGACAGTTACCGTTCCGCAGATGCGAGGGGTGTCCCTCCGTGCTGCCGCTCGTTCTACGTGAGGAATACATGACAACTGCGACGACGCCGGAGAGTCTTCGGACGCCTGCCAGGCACATGCTGAACAAGGTTCCCGAGGTCACGATCTGGTTCTGGATCATCAAGATCCTGTGCACCACGGTCGGCGAGAGCTTCGCCGACTGGATCAATATGAACCTCGGCGTCGGCCTGGTCAACACCGCATTGATCTTCACCGTCGTTCTGGCGGGCGTCCTGGGCTGGCAGCTCACCACCAAGCGCTACATCCCGTTCGTGTACTGGCTCACCGTCGTGGTGGTGAGCGTGACCGGTACCCTCTACACCGACATCCTCACCGACAGCCAGGGCGTTCCCCTCGCGCTGAGCAGCAGCGTGTTCGCCGTCGTCCTCGCCGTGGTCTTCGGGATCTGGTACGCCCGCGAGCGGACCCTGTCGGTCCACACCATCACCACCCGTCCGCGTGAACTCTTCTACTGGCTCGCGGTCCTGGTCACCTTTGCCCTCGGCACCGCGACCGGCGACTGGACCCTGGACCTGACCGGCTGGACCCCGGGCGTCTCCGTGCTCCTGCCTCTCGGGCTGATCGTCGCGATCGTCCTCGCATGGCGCCTCGGCGCCAACGCGGTGCTCTCCTTCTGGCTGGCCTACATCCTCACCCGCCCGCTCGGCGCCAACCTCGGCGACTGGCTCGGCTCGCCCAGCGGCGACGGCGGCCTGGGCCTCGGCACCGCCGTGACCAGCGTGATCTTCCTGGCCGCGATCCTCGCCACCGTCGTGTACCTCACGCTCAGCCGCAGCGATGTCATCGAGACCCAGGACCTGACCCACACCCCACGGACGCCGAACCCGGCGCGCGAGCGGATCATGCTCGGTTACTACGGCGTCGTAGCGGTCGCCACCGCGGCGCTTCTCATCTGGGCACACCAGCAGCCCCACGCGGCCGCGGCCAGCGAGGCCGACAGCCCCGCACCTGTGACCGCCCACCTCACCCCGAAGCAGGCGACGTCACCGTTCCCTCCGGCTGAGATCGCGAAGTTCCGCACGATCACGGCCGACACCCTGGCAAAGCTCAATGCGGGCAACCAGTCCGCCGCGACCACCCGCGTGACCGACCTCGAGACCGCCTGGGACGACGGCCAGCCCACCCTCGAGCCGAAGAGCGAGCAGTCCTGGCACTTCCTCGACAGCGAGATCGACCAGGTCCTGAAGGCGCTGCGCGCCCCGAACCCCGACAAGGCCACCGAGGTCAAGGCACTCAACACCCTCCTCACCTCACTCGGCTGACCAACCACGATCACGGACCGCCCCGACGCACCCCCTGCGCCGGGGCGGTCAGGTTTCCGACTCGGTCGTCGTTCTGCTCGGCCGGTTGCGGCCGGCGGATCTCCTTGTTGAGCGCGGAGGCGTGCGCTGGTCGGTTATGGTCGCCTCGTGACGGGCGAACCGGCTCCGTCGCCGTGAAATCGATCGGCCTGCGGTGCATCGTGGTTGCGGGGTAGCTCGGGGTGAAGGTGCAGGTCAGACGGGTGCTTTGGGGGCTTAATGCGATTGAGAGTGGAGTTCACGACCGAGCCCTTCGACCTGGACGAGGCGCCCGCGCATGCGCTGGCGGCCCGCGAGGTGATCGAGGCGGCAGAGCTGGACGCGGTGGATGTCGGTCCCTTCGGCAACACGGCGGAGGGCGGCGCCGACGCGGTGCTGACCGCCGTGTCGGCGCTGCTGCGCAAGTCCCTGGAAGCCGGTGCCACCCGGATCTCGCTGCAGGTCAACGTGATCGGAGCGGGCGAATGACCGGCACCGGCGACGAGCCCTTCATTGCGGCCGTGAAACCGCTGGTCGACGCCATGGGCGGGGAGATGATCCCGCCCGACGAGGCCGGCGCCGAGGACGTCGTCCTCGCCTGGGAGGGCGTCGACGTCGTCGCCGTACGCCTGCCCCAGCTCGCCGACTCCCTCGACCACATCCTGGCCGCCATGGAGCGCAGACAGGGCCGGCCGCTGGCCGACCTGGACCGCAAGGCGAAACAGGAGGTCGTACGGGTGCTGGAGGCGCGCGGCGCCTTCGCCGTGCGGCACGGTGTGGAAACCGTGGCGAGCGCGCTCGGGGTCAGCCGCTTCACGGTCTACAACTACCTCAACCGGGAGAAGGGCGACTGAGGCGGCGCCACGGGGTCCGTAGCGGCGCAGCCGAATTTTCAACAAAGTGTTGACGCCGTGTTTCGGAGGGCGTTAGCTGTTCGCAGCCCGTTCAGCACGAAGGCCGAAACCGGCCACGGAGGCTCCCGTGACTTCGACTTCCACGCCCCCGGGCCTGGCCCGGTTCAACGACCTGGAGGAGCGCGCGGCCCTCGCCGCCCTCCACGAGGCGTGTGCCTCCACCGAGTGGGCCCGGCGACTGCTCGCCGCCCGCCCCTACGCCACCCCCGACGCGCTCTACGCCGCCAGCGACGCCGCCATGGCCGCGCTCGGCACCGCGGACCTGGAGGAGGCGATGGCCGGGCACCCGCCGATCGGGCGCCCCAGGCCCGGGGACCCGACATCCGCCCGCGAACAGCGCGGCATGGCCGGTGCGTCCGAGGACCTCAAGGCCGAGATGTTCGAGCTCAACCTGGCCTACCAGGAGAAGTTCGGCCATGTGTTCCTGATCTGCGCCACCGGCCGCACCGGTGAGCAGATGCGCGACGCGGTCAAGGAGCGGATCGGCAACGCGCCGGAGCAGGAGCGGGAGATCGTCCGCACCGAGCTGGGCAAGATCAACCGCATCCGACTGGCCCGACTCGTCGAAGAGGACGCCTGACACCATGAGCACCAGCACCACCGCCTCCGTGTCCACCCACATCCTGGACACCTCGCTCGGCCGCCCCGCCGAGGGCGTCGCCGTCCAGCTCTCCGCCCGCGCCGGGCGCGGCGCGGACTGGCAGGCGCTCGGCGGCTCCGCGACCGACGCCGACGGCCGGTGCAAGGACCTGCCGGCACTGCCGGAGGGGACCACACACGTACGGCTCGACTTCGCGGTGGAGCCGTATTTCGAGAAGAAGCAAGCCGATGCGCAGCAGGACGCCCCCGCGAATCGGGACAGCGGACCGGCCGTGTTCTTCCCGGAGGTGGCGATCACGTTCGCCGTCGTACCGGGCGAGCACTACCACGTACCGCTGCTGCTCAACCCGTTCGGCTACTCCGTTTACCGAGGGAGCTAGCAGAAATGCCCACGATCCTGGGTCAGAACCAGTACGGCAAGGCCGAGAACCGAGTCGTAAAGATCACGCGGGACGGCGCCACCCACCACATCAAGGACCTCAACGTCTCCGTCGCCCTGAGCGGTGACATGGACGAGGTCCACTACTCCGGCTCCAACGCCAACGTCCTGCCGACCGACACCACCAAGAACACGGTGTTCGCGTTCGCCAAGGAGTACGGCATCGAGTCCGCCGAGCAGTTCGGCATCCACCTCGCCCGCCACTTCGTCACCTCGCAGGAGCCGATCCACCGCGCCCGGATCCGCATCGAGGAGTACGCCTGGGAGCGGATCGAGACCTCCGACGCCAACTCCAGGTTCATCGGCGCGGACGAGGTCAAGCACTCGTTCGTGAAGAAGGGCCAGGAGACCCGGCTCACCCAGGTCACCTACGACGGTGAGAAGTGGGAGGTCGTCTCCGGCCTGAAGGACCTGACGGTCATGAACTCGACGAACTCTGAATTCTGGGGCTACGTCAAGGACAGGTACACCACCCTGCAGGAGGCGTACGACCGGATCCTGGCGACCTCGGTCTCCGGCCGCTGGCGGTTCAACTGGACCGACGACGAGCAGAAGATGCCCAACTGGGAGAAGTCCTACGAGCAGGTCAAGAAGCACATGCTCCAGGCCTTCGCCGAGACCTACTCCCTCTCCCTGCAGCAGACGCTGTACCAGATGGGTGCGCGCATCATCAACAACCGCAGCGAGATCGACGAGGTCCGCTTCTCGCTGCCGAACAAGCACCACTTCCTGGTCGACCTGGAGCCATTCGGGCTCAAGAACGACAACGAGGTCTACTTCGCCGCCGACCGGCCCTACGGCCTGATCGAGGCGACCATCCTCCGGGACGGCTGTGAGCCGAGGATCCCGGTCGACATGACCAACCTCTGACGCGGGACGCGTGTTCCCGGTCCGCCGGCCGGGGGCACGCCACACCGGAGGGAACACCATGGCACAGCCTGCGAAGGGGCCGGCCCACGCGCCTTGTTCCACCCCGCCGGTGCACACCGAGGACACGGTCGGGTCCGTGCGCCCGGTGACCGCACCGACCTTCCACGCCGGCTTCCCGGCCTGGGCGCAGACCGTGCTCGGCTCCGGCATCAGCGCCGGCGCGCTCGTCGCGGTCCTGCTCAACCTGTTCTTGCACCATCTCGGCACCCGGAGCCGCCATCCGGCCCCGGCACTCAAATCCTCCTAGGGTCCTGCCGTGCCCTCCCCGTGGACACCTCTCCGCCCACGGACCGCCACTGACAGACAAGGAAGCACGATGGCACCATCGGCAGCCCAGCGGATCGTCATCGAGAACTGCGCGATCGCGACCGTGGACGCGGGCGACACCGAATACGCCTCCGGACACCTGGTCCTCGCCGGCAACCGCATCGAGTCGGTCGGCGCGGGCCAGGCCCCCGAGGGCCTTGAGAACGTGGTGCGCCGGATCGACGGACGCGGCCATCTGGCCACGCCCGGTCTGGTCAACACCCACCACCACTTCTACCAGTGGATCACCCGCGGCCTCGCCACCGATCACAACCTGTTCAACTGGCTGGTCGCGCTGTACCCCACCTGGGCGCGCATCGACGAGCAGATGACGTACGCGGCCGCACAGGGTTCCCTCGCCATGATGGCCCGCGGCGGTGTCACCACCGCGATGGACCACCACTACGTCTTCCCGCACGGCTCCGGCGACCTGTCCGGCTCGATCATCCGGGCCGCCGCCGAGATGGGCGTCCGCTTCACGCTGGCCCGCGGCTCGATGGACCGCAGCGTGAAGGACGGCGGCCTGCCGCCGGACTTCGCCGTGGAGACGCTGGAGGGCGCGCTCGCGGCGACCGAGGAGACGGTGCGCGAGCACCACGACGCCTCCTTCGACGCCATGACCCAGGTGGCCGTGGCCCCCTGCTCGCCGTTCTCGGTGTCGACGGAACTCCTCAAGCAGGGCGCGGAGTTGGCGCGTCGGCTGGGTGTACGGCTGCACACCCATGGCTCGGAGACCGTGGAGGAGGAGAAGTTCTGCCACGAGCTGTTCGGCATGGGCCCGACGGACTACTTCGAGTCCACGGGCTGGCTCGGTGCGGACGTGTGGATGGCGCACTGCGTCCACATGAACGACTCCGACATCGCCGCGTTCGCCCGGACGAGGACCGGTGTGGCCCACTGTCCGTCCTCCAACGCCCGCCTCGCGGCCGGCATCGCCCGTGTCCCCGACATGCTGGCCGCCGGCGTCCCGGTCGGCCTCGGCGTCGACGGCACCGCCTCCAACGAGTCCGGCGAACTCCACACCGAGCTGCGCAACGCCCTGCTGATCAACCGGCTCGGTGCCCACCGCGAGGCCGCGCTGAACGCCCGCCAGGCGCTCAGGCTCGGCACCTACGGCGGCGCGCAGGTCCTCGGCCGGGCCGACCAGATCGGCTCGCTGGAGCCGGGCAAGCTGGCCGACGTGGTGCTGTGGAAGATGGACACCCTGGCCCACGCGTCCATCGCCGACCCGGTGACCGCATTGGTCTTCGGCGCGGCGGCGCCGGTCACCGCGTCCTTCGTCAACGGTCGGCAGATCGTCACGGACGGCCGCCTGACCACCGTCGACGAGGACGCCATCGCCCGCAGCACCCGCGAGGAGGCCCAGCGCCTCGCCCGGATCGCGGCTCAGCCCTGATCCCCACCCATACGCCGGTGGGCCGGCCCCGCCTACGCCCGGCCCACCGCACACCTTCGGCGACCGCCCCCAGCGGCCCGCCGACAAACCTGGCGGTCGCCCCGTACGGGCGGTCCGCCGAGGCCCCCGGCCGGCGGCCCCACAGCCGACGCACCACCACCCTCGGCGACTGCCCCCAAGGCCCGCCGCCACAGCCCTCGGCGGACCGGACCTGCGGCCGCTCTGCCGGACACCACGGCGGTCACCTCTCGCGGGGTGGCCCGCCGGAAGGCTTGGCGGTCGCCTCGTAGGGGCGCTCGCCGGAGGACTTCGCCAGTCGCCCCACACGGGCGGTGTGCTGGAGGACTTGGCAGGTCGCCCCACACGGGCGGCTTGCCGGGGATCTCGGCGGGCCGGGTCATGCGGCCGCTCTGCCGGACACCACGGCGGTCACCTCTCGCGGGGTGGCCCGCCGGAAGGCTTGGCGGTCGCCTCGTAGGGGCGCTCGCCGGGGGACTTCGCCAGTCGCCCCACGCGGGCGGTGTGCTGGAGGACTTGGCAGGTCGCCCCACACGGGCGGCTTGCCGGGGATCTCGGCGGGCCGGGTCATGCGGCCGCTCTGCCGGACACCA
>NZ_JBVIJE010000023.1:0-34464 GCF_055581585.1 Streptomyces sp. NPDC031426 | reverse complement strand
CCACGGCGGTCACCTCTCGCGGGGTGGCCCGCCTGAAGACGCGGTGGTCGCCCCTGTGGGCGGATCGCCGGGACGCTCCGGTCGGGAGGGACGGCTCTCGACCGGGGTCCGTGGACCCGAGCGGGGTCCACGGCAGCCGTCTCCGGGGTGCGTGTGGACGCACGCGCCCCGGAGACGGTCACCGCTCGACCCCGTCCTGGTCCCGCACGACCACTCGCACCACCTCCATGAAACCCACGTCGACAAAGACGTGTTAGCCGCTCGGAGGAGCCGCCGTGGCCGCCCATCCTGTTGACGAGAAACTCCCCGCCCTCAAAATGGCGACCAGCGGCCTGCAGCACGTGGCCGCCATGTACGCGGGAGTCGTCGCCCCACCCCTGATCGTCGGCGCGGCCGTAGGGCTGTCCGGCAAAGACCTCACCTTCCTCACCGGAGCCTGTCTGTTCACCGCCGGGCTCGCCACCTTCCTGCAGACCCTAGGTTTCTGGAAGATCGGCGCCCGTCTGCCCTTCGTCAACGGCGTCACCTTCGCCGGTGTCGCCCCCATGACGGCGATCGTGGCGTCCGCCAAGGACAAGTCCCACGCCCTGCCGATGATCTTCGGCGCGGTCATCGTGGCCGGCCTCCTCGGCTTCATAGCGGCCCCCTTCTTCAGCAAGGCGATCCGCTTCTTCCCGCCCGTCGTCACCGGCTCGGTCATCACCCTGATCGGCGTCTCCCTGCTCCCGGTCGCGTTCGGCTGGGCCCAGGGACCGAACTCGGCCGCGCACGACTACGGCTCGATGACCAACCTCTCCCTGGCCGGCATCACCCTCCTCATCGTGCTGCTGGTGCGCCGGTTCACCCGCGGCTTCGTCAAACAGATCGCGGTCCTGCTCGGCCTGGTCCTCGGCACACTCATCGCGATCCCCTTCGGCGTCACCGACTTCAGCCCGGTCGCCCACGCCGCCGTCGTGGGCTTCCCGACCCCCTTCCACTTCGGCACCCCCACCTTCCACATCGCGGCGATCCTGTCGATGTGCGTGGTGATGGTCGTCTCCATGACGGAGTCCACCGCCGACATGCTGGCGCTCGGTGAGATCGTCGAACGCCCCGCGGACGAGAAGACCATCGCGGCCGGCCTGCGCGCCGACACCCTCGGCTCCGCCCTCAGCCCGCTGTTCAACGGCTTCATGTGCAGCGCCTTCGCGCAGAACATCGGCCTCGTCGCCATGACGAGGATCCGCAGCCGCTTCGTCGTCGCCGTCGGCGGCGGCTTCCTCGTCCTGATGGGCCTGTGCCCGATGGCCGCCTCCCTCATCGCGGTCGTGCCCCGCCCGGTCCTCGGCGGCGCCGGCGTCGTCCTGTTCGGCTCGGTCGCCGCGAGCGGCATCCAGACCCTGGTCCGGGCCGGCCTGGAGAAGGACAACAACGTCCTCATCGTCGCCGTCTCCCTCGCGGTCGGCATCGTCCCGATCACCGCGCCGGACTTCTACCACGCCTTCCCCGACACCGCGAAGATCGTGCTGGACTCCGGCATCTCCACCGGCTGTGTGTCGGCCGTCGTCCTCAACCTCCTCTTCAACCACATCGGCAAGGGCAGGGAGGCGGAGGACGTCACGCACCCGATGGAGGCGGGGCAGGAACTCACGCCCACCCACTGAACACCCGCTGAACATCCGTGCGGGGCACGGCGATCGCCGTGCCCCGCACGGATGTGTGCGGCAGTCTTGGGCCATGAACGAGTCCGGCCGGGTCGAGGCCTTCAGCGACGGCGTGTTCGCCATCGCCATCACCCTGCTCATCCTGGACATCAAGGTGCCGACGACGGGTGACCACGGCGGCCTGTGGCACGCGATCGGCGCACAGTGGCCGTCGTACGCCGCCTACGTGGTCAGCTTCCTGGTCATCGGCATCATGTGGGTCAACCACCACCAGGTGTTCAGCTACGTCGCCAAGGTCGACCGGCCGCTGATGTTCCTGAACCTGCTGGTGCTGATGGTCGTGGCCGCCGTGCCCTGGCCGACCGCCATGCTCGCCGAGTACCTGCGCGAGGGCGCCGCCTCGCACGCGGCCGCCGCGGTCTACAGCCTGGTCATGGTCGCCATGGCCCTCACCTTCCAGGCCCTGTGGTGGCACCTCACCCGCACCGGCCACCTCTTCGACGCGCGCGTGGACACCGCGGCGGCCCGGGCCACCCGGGCCCGCTTCGCCCTCGGTTCCCTCGGCTACCCCCTGACCGTGGCCCTCGCCTTCGTCTCCGCGCCCCTCACCCTCGCCGCGCACGGTCTGCTCGCCCTCTACTACGGCTTCAACCAGATCGCGGTACCGACACGTCAGAACCCGGACCGGGCCGCGCCATGAGGTTCGCCGGCAACTCCGCCCGGCGTCCGGCGTGATCGACCCGCGCCACATCGCCGAGGTGGCGGTGCGGGCCCTGCTCGACGTGGGGCCGGTGGGCCGGACCTACACCCTGACAGGCCCCGAGGCGATCAGTGTCCCGGACCAGGCGGCCGTCCTCGCCGCGGTCCTCGGCCGCCCGGACACGGTCCGGAACCTTTCCCCGGACGAGACCCGCGACTTCCTCCGCACCGCGTGGAGCATCGACAGGGCTCGGGTGGAAGGCGTCCTGACCGGCATGGCCTACCCCGCCGAGGAGCACAAGGAGGCCTTCGGCGAGGTCTGAACCGGCCTACAAGCCGAACAGGGCGAGGTCCGTCGTCAGTTGCTTGAACACCTCCCGCGGGTCGGCGACCAGCTTGCGCTCCTTGAGGTCCAGCAGACCGCCCACCGCGCTGACCTCGGCCGCCAGGGTGCCGTCGGCCTTGCGTATCTCCTGCACGATCCGGAAGGTCTTGCCGCCGCCCCACTCGAACTCACAGGTCACATCGACCTCGTCACCGGCGAGCAGTTCGCGCCGGAAACGGATGGTCGTCTCCAGCGCCACCGGACCGACCCCCCGGCCCACCAGCCGGGCCTGGCTGATGCCGGCCGCCTGGAGCAGCGACCAGCGGGCGTGCTCCGCGTAGTTGAGGTACACGGACTGATTGAGGTGTCCCTGGGTGTCGGTCTCATAGCCGCGGACGGTCACACGGACGGAAAACGGTTCGGACACTGCTTGCCCTTCTCGCGTTCGAATCTCGGGTCGGTCGATCTTGGCACGCCGCTCACACCCGGCGCGGCGAGGCCAGCAGATAGCGCACCCTCGTACGCGGCTCGGTGTACTCGCCGGCCTGCCAGCCCGCGCGCTCCAGCGTGGCCGCGCAGGCCGCCAGGTGCTCCGTGTCCGGCGCGTACACGGCGACCGCCTCCGGCTGCGGGGTCGCCCGCACCCGGTAACCGTCCGCGCTCCCGCTCGCCGGAGGGTGCCCGGCCGCCTCCAGGGCCAGGGCCGCCGCCCGCACCAGATGCGCCCGCTCCCAGCCGCACGGCCGGTCCACCGCGCCGCCGGGGTTGGTCATCCGACGCAGCTCCAGCAGCCCCTGCCAGGCGCTGTGCACCTCACGCAACCGCGCCGGACCGTCCGCGGGCGGCTCCTCCTCGCCGCCGACCCGCGCCGCGAACACCCCCGCGTCCGGGCCGGGCTTCGCAGACTCCTGGGGCGCCTCGGGCACCGCCTCGCGCAGGCGATGTCCCGCCGGGGTGAGAAAGTGCTCGTGCGGCGGCCGCGGATGCCGGAAGGCCAGCCCCCGCTTCACCAGCGCCGCCAGCTGCGCCTCCGTACCGCGCAGCCGCCCGGTGACCGGATCGGCGGCCTCGATCACCCGCCGCTGCGCGGCGGTCGGCGGTCGGCTCACAGCGCGCTCCTTCCGGTCCCGTCCCTGTCCGGGGCCGCTCGCCGGACGGCCCATTTCGCAGAGTACGACCCGGCTCCGACAACGCGGCCGCAGCCCGCATCGGGCCCCGTACCCGGGGCCTGTCGGGGCCTACTCCGGCGGCCGGATGTTCCACCCCGCCACCACCGGCCGCTCGTGCTCGGTGCCCAGCCGGCACAGCGTCCCCGTCGCCAGCTGGAACAGCGCCCCGTGCTGGGGCCGCAGGCCGAGGCGGCGGGCGGTGAGGACACGGAGGAAGTGGCCGTGGGCGATCAGCACGACGACGCCCTCGGCGTCGGCGAGGGCGTCGTCGACCTTGCCCAGCACCCGGTCGGCGCGCTCGCCGACCTGCTCCGGGGTCTCGCCCGGATGGTCCGGCGGGCCCGGCACGACCCCGTCCGTGAACAGGAACCAGCCCGGCCGGCTCCGCTGGATCTCCACGGTGGTCACGCCCTCGTACCCGCCGTAGTCCCACTCGCGCAGGTCGGCGTCGACCCGCGCGTCCGGGATCCCGATCAGCTCGGCGGTCTCCCGGGCCCGCTGCAGGGGGCTGACGAACGCGGCCCCGATCCGCTGCGAGCGGATCAGCGGCAGCAGCCGGCGCGCCTCCATCCGCCCGTGCTCGGTGAGGGGTACATCGGTCCAGCCGGTGTGCCGTCCGGACCGCGACCACTCGGTCTCACCGTGCCGGACGAGAAAGAGGTCACCCACGTCAGCGCCCTTCCCGCTCGCCTGTCAGCACGGTGTCACAGGGATCCGGCCGCCCGCAGGACGGACTCGGCCAGACGGCCGTTCTCCGGAGCGGCGCCCACCCCGGAGGGGAAGGCGAACCGGCGCCGGGTGTAGGCGTACGCGATGCCGTTCGCCGGGTCGGCGAAGCCAAGCGAGCCGGTCGCGCCGCTGTGCCCGAAGGTGCCGGCGTCGAGGAACGGATAGAGCGCGGGGATGTACTCGAAGCCGCGCGCGAAGTGGTTCTCGCTGCCGGTGACCAGGTCCGGGCCGCCGGGGGTGCGCAGCGCACCGAACAGGGCCGCGGTCGCGGGCGTGAGCAGCGGCGGCCGGCCGTCGACGGTGCTGATGGCGGCCGCGAACATCCCGGCGACCCCGCGCGCGTTGCCCACGCCGCCCGAGGAGGCAGGCCCGAGCGCCTTCACCCGGGGGTGATTGCCGAAGGCCACCAGGTCGGTCGGCTCCGGCCCGTGCGCGTTGAAGGCGATGCCCCTGATGCTGTCCGGGGCCGCCACCCGCTCCTTCAGCAGTACGGCCTCCTCCGGGGTCGGCACCAGCGGCTGCACGTCCACCCAGCGCGGCTCCGCCCGAGCCGGCAGACCCAGGTAGTAGTCGAGGCCGTACGGCGCCCGGATCCGCTCCTCGTACAGTTCCTGGATGGACCGGCCGGTCACCCGGCGCACCACCTCGCCGGTGAGGGCGCCGATGACGAAGGCGTGGTAGCCCCAGGCGGTGCCCGGCTGCCACAGCGGCGCGCGTCCCGCAAGCCGCGCGGCGGTGATCCGGTCGTCGGCCAACTCCTCGACGGTGAAGGCCCGTTCGGGGTCGCTGACGAGTCCGGCGCGGTGCTCCAGCAGCTCGCCCAGCGCCAGCCGGTCCTTGCCGTGAGCCCCGAACTCCGGCCAGTACGCGGCGACTTCCCGATCCAGGTCGAGCACCCCGTCCTGCACCAGCAGGGCGACGACCAGATGCGCGGCACCCTTGGCGATCGAGTACAGGTTCGTCAGTGAGTCCCCGTCGATGCCGTCGCCGCCCCACAGGTCCACCACCCGCCGCCCGTGCCGGTACACCACGAGCTGTGCGCCCGGGTCGTCCCGCTCCTCGGCGAGCACCGCCGCGAACTCCTCGCGTACGCCCTCGAATCCCTCCGCGACCGTTCCGTGCACGTCGATCGGCATGTGTCGTTCCCCCTGTTCGGTGATGGCCGGCGGAGACCGTCAACAGACGGTCGCCGCCGGGCATTCCCGGATCGGTGCACGAGCCCGCGGGCTCGATCAGGTACCGGGTGGGACCAGGGTGTTCTCGGTGCCGAGGGCCTTGGCACCGGTGTCGGCGTACAGCGAGGTCTCGCCGTCGGACCAGCGCACGACGAGGTCGTTGCCGGTGTGGTCGGCGGTGAGGTCGCCGGCGGTCATGACCGGGGCGTGCTGCCAGGTGCCGTTCGGGCCGATCAGCCGGGAGCGGGTGCCGAGCCCGGCGGCCGAGACGCCGGTGTAGCCGTCGAGCGAGCCGTCGGACCAGCGCACGAGCAGGTCCGCGCCGGCCGTGCCCCTGAGGGCGCCGCCGGTCAGCAGCGCGGCCTTGGTCCAGGTGCCGTTCGCCGCGAGGATCCGCTTGCCGGTGCCGAAGGAGCCGGAGCGGATACCGGTGTAGAGCATCAGGCTGCCGTCGGACCGGCGCGCCAGCAGATCGGTCGCGCCCTGGGCGCCGTGGAACTGCCCGGCGGTGAGCTGGACGACGTTCTTCCAGTCGGAGTTGGGCTTCGCCATCTGGACCTCGCGGCCCACCCCCGAGGCGCCGAGGTCCGGGTACAGGGTGACCTCGCCGTCGGACCAGCGCACCAGCAGGCCCGGCCGGCTGCCGCCGCCGAAGGTCCCGCCGGTGATGCTCCGGGCGTGCGTCCAGGTCGAGTTGGCCTTCAGCAGCCGCTGCTCGGAGCCGAACCCGCCCTGTCCGTCCCCGGGATACAGCGTGACCCCGCCGTCGGACCAGACGACGAGCAGATCGCCGAGGTGGTCGCCGGTGTAGTCGGCCGAGGCCAGCAGCGCGGCCTTCTGCCAGCGGGCCGCGCCACCGGGCAGCTGCAGGCCGTGGTACGGCGGCAGGTCCGCGGGCGGATCCTGGTTCGCCACGGCCTCGGCGAGGAGGTTCGCGGCGTCGTCGCCGAACGCCGGGGCGTAGCTGATGTAGTCGACGTCCGCGTCGTTGCCGCCGCCGTTGTAGCCGCCGAGGTCGCCGATGACATGGCCGGTGCCCGCGTCGTCCTGGTAGTCGGTGATCCACGGGCTGCCGGACACGCCGCCGTAGTAGCCGCCGCAGGTCATCGACATCTGCCGGTAACCGGGAAGCTGGCTGGTCGGCACAGTGCACTTGATGGCGCTTCCGGCGCTGTTGTGCCCGTAGGAGGGGTAGCCGACGACGGTCACGTTCTTGTGCGTGTAGCCGTTCGCGCGGGTGAAGGTCAGTCCGCCGCCGACCGCGTCCTGGAGGCTCTGGCCGCGCTGGTTGGCCGAGACCCTGGCGAACGCGGTGTCCAGGTCCGACGCCGGCTTCTTCGTGGTCGACGACCCCTTGTCGGGCACGTACCGGGGATCGATGAAGATCCGCTGGATGTGGAAGATGCCGTACGGCTGCTGGTCCGGTCCCGCGCCCTTCACGAACTTCGGGACGAAGACATAGTCGCCCTTCATGCTCAGGGCGCAGTGGGCCGCGGTGAGGACGACGTCGCGCGCCGGGGTGTCGATCACACTGCCGGTGCAGTGCCAGGTGGTGCCACCGGGACCGTCGGAACCGAAGAAGGTTCCGACGAGGCGGCTCCCGCCGAACATCGTGCCCTGCGGCCGGCCGGCCGCCGCGGCCGACTGCCCCGGCCCGCTCGGCCGCACCCGCGCCGCGTCCAGTGGCCGGGCGGCCGCCATGCGCTGTGCGGTCCAGAACCGCGCGGCCTGCCGGGCCTCCTGCCCGGCGGCCGGCGCCGGCGGCGAGGGCGACGCCGCCTGCGCGGCCGGCGTCGCGAGCCCGGCCGCCGCCCCGCACACCATGGCCACGGCGACGGCCGTCCAACGTATTCGGTACGACAAGATCCTGCTCCCCCTGGTCATATATGGAACCCGGACAGGGAGAACAGCGGCGCGGCGCTGGTCAGACGCGCACCCGAAGGCCGGTGCACCCGCCCCCCCCGTGCCGGATCCCCCTGATCATGCCGGGTGATCTTCGCACAGGCGCCACCGGACGGGCTAATGCTGCCGGTACCCGGCGAGGAACCGGCCGATCCGCCCGATCGCCGCCTCCAGGTCCTCCGCGTGCGGCAGGGTGAGGATGCGGAAGTGGTCGGGGGAGGGCCAGTTGAAGCCGGTGCCCTGGACCACCTGGATCTTCTCGCGCAGCAGCAGATCGAGGACGAACTTCTCGTCGTCGTGGATCTTGTGCACCTTGGGGTCGATGCGCGGGAACGCGTACAGCGCGCCCTTGGGCCGCACGCAGGACACGCCCGGGATCTCGTTGAGCTTCTCCCAGGCGGTGTTGCGCTGCTCGTACAACCGGCCGCCGGGAAGCGTGAGTTCACGGATGGACTGGCGGCCGCCGAGCGCGGCCTGGATGGCGTACTGGGCGGGGGCGTTGGCGCACAGACGCATGGAGGCCAGCATGGTCAGGCCCTCCAGATAGTCCTTCGCGTGCTGCCTGGGGCCCGTCACCACAAGCCAGCCGGAACGGAACCCGGCCACCCGGTACGTTTTCGACAGGCCGCAGAAGGTGAGGACGACCAGGTCGGGGGCGAGGGCCGCGGCCGAGTGGTGGACCGCGTCGTCGTACAGGATCTGGTCGTAGATCTCGTCCGCGAACACCATCAGGCCGTGCCGGCGGGCGAGGTCCAGGATGCCCTCGACGACCTCCTTCGGATACACCGCGCCGGTGGGGTTGTTGGGGTTGATGATGACCACGGCCTTCGTGCGGTCCGTGATCTTCGACGCCATGTCGGCCAGGTCCGGGTTCCAGTCGGCCTGTTCGTCGCACAGGTAGTGCACCGCCTTGCCGCCGGCGAGGGTGGTCACGGCGGTCCAGAGCGGGAAGTCCGGTGCGGGGATGAGGATTTCGTCGCCGTCCTCGACCAGTGCCTGTACGGCCATGGAAACCAGCTCCGAGACGCCGTTGCCGAGGAACACGTCGTCGACCCCGACCTCCAGTCCCAGGTTCTGATAGCGCTGGGCGACCGCCCGGCGGGCGGAGAGGATGCCGCGGGAGTCGGTGTAGCCGTGCGCCTGCGGCAGCATCCGGATCATGTCCTGGAGGATCTCCTCCGGCGCCTCGAAGCCGAAGGCCGCGGGGTTGCCGGTGTTCAGGCGCAGCACGCTGTGCCCCGCCTCCTCCAGCGCGTTGGCGTGCTCGATCACCGGGCCGCGGATCTCGTAACAGACCTCGCTGAGCTTGTTCGACTGCCGGAACTCCATGCGCCCCTCCGGAAACTGGTGTTGCTTGGTTTTACCAAGTAGACGCTTGGAAAGTCCAACATCTTGTCTAGACTGCGTCGCATGTCACCACGCCGAAGCTACGACCAGTACTGCTCCGCAGCCCGCGCCCTCGATCTCGTCGGCGACCGCTGGACCCTGCTGATCGTCCGCGAACTGCTGGCCGGCCCCCGCCGCTACACGGACCTGCACGCGGACCTGCCCGGCGTGAGCACGGACGTACTCGCCTCCCGGCTGAAGGACATGGAGCGCGACGGCCTCACGACCCGCCGGAAGCTGCCTCCTCCCGGCGCGGCCTACGTGTACGAACTCACGGGACGCGGACGCGAGTTGCTGCCGGTGCTCCAGGTGCTCGGTCGGTGGGGCGAGGCAGACCTGGGAGAGCGGCGGCCGACCGACGCGGTCCGCGCCCACTGGTTCGCCTTGCCGCTGCTGCGGGGTCTGCACGGCGAGGGCCTGGTCGAAGTCCGGCTGGAGGAAGGGGACTTCCATCTGCGGGTCGGCGCGGAGGAGGGGCCGGTGTACGGCGACGGGCCCGCGCCCGGCGAGCCCGACGCCCGCCTCACCATGGACGCGGCCACCTGCGAGGCCGTGGCCCGGGGGGAGTTGGGTCTTGCCGACGCCGTACGGGCGCGACGCGTGACGGTGACGGGGGACGGCACACTGGCCAAGGCGCTGCGGGAGATGTGAGGACGGAAAGGCGAAGGCCCGCCGGAGGCGGGCCTTCGAGCACATCGGGTCACACGTCGGTCGGCACCCGCGACGGCCGACCGGACCCCCGCGTCAACGCATACCCGCCGATACCGGCGAGAGCCGCGAGCACGCCCCCGATCGCGGTCCACACCCACCGGTCGGACCACCAGCCGGAGGACCAGCCGTCGCCGGAGCCGAAGCTGGAGAGCACCGCGGCCTTCGAACCACCCCCGCTGTGCTGCGACTTGACGGCGATGCCGGGAACCAGCGGCTTGCCCAGCGAGCCGTCCACCGCCGCCGCGCCGCCGATGTCCTTGGCGTCGGCGCGGACCTCGACGCCGACCGGCTTGCCCAGGTCGGCGGAGCCGAGGTCCACCACGGTCAGCCGGATGTAGTACGTGCCCGGCAGCGGGTCGTTGGCCCAGGGCTCCGACCAGCCGCGCACGGTCCGCAGGACGCAGGCCAGCTCGACGGAGGACGCGTCCTGCTCGGCCGTACGGCTCGCCGCGCCGTACTGACAGGCCTGCCGGCGCCGCAGCCCGTCGTACACGTCGATCTGCCAGGTCTGCGCCCCGTGCGTGGCGGGCAGCTTGACCGTCGCCTTGACGGTGGGCCGCTGCCCGGTGTCCGCGGGGAACGACCAGTACAGGTAGTCACCCGTCGAACCGGACGCCGTGGCCCGCTGCCCCTGCTCGATCTCCGTCGCCGTGCGGAAGGACGTGCCCGCCTGGGTGGGTGCCGTCCCGTCGGCGGAGGCACTGGGAGACGGGGAGGAGTCGGCCGCGGCCGGCCCGGCCGCCATCCCGAGTGCCAGCAGCGCGGCACCCAGCACATGTGTGATCCGCATCAGTTCGTCCTCCAGACCGAGACCCGCCAGCGCGACAGCCAGCCCCACAGCAGACCGGCGAGGAAGCCGACCAGCACCAGCGCGCCCAGCAGCCACCAGCCGCGCCCGAGGCCGAAGGAGGCCACGTCATGGTGCCCCGACGGCCCGTCCACGACATCGACGGTCAGTTCGAGCGGCAGGCCGGGCGTGGTCTTCACGCCCGCCGCGGCCGAGAAGGAGTTGGTGACCTGGAGGCACACCGTCTCCGCCGTCGCCTTGTCGTCGTCGCTCTCCGGCTTCGGGTACCGCAGACCCGTCGAGATCACGTCCGTACGGCCGTCACCCGCGGCCTCGCCGCGCACGATCTCCCGTCCGTGCACGGTCACCGCCCGCAGCAGCACCCCGTAGTCCGGGTTCACGGCGCGGTCGTCGGCCACGCTCACCGAGGCGCGCAGCTCCTTGCCCGGGTCGACGTCCACCTTGTACCAGCGCTGCTGCCCGAACTCCTCACGGTCCGTGTACAGCCCGGACTTCAGCGTCGGCGCCGCCGCACACTGCGCGGCCCCCTGGGTGGCCACCGGCGTCACGACCGGATCGGCCGCTCGGTCCACCAACTGTCCGACCCGGCTGGACAGTTGCTGCTTGTGCCGTACGTCGGTGTATGTGCCGCCGGTCGCGTCCGCGATGCAGCTGAGCTGGTCGCGGGTCTTGGCGTCGGGTACCAGACCGAGGGTGTCGATGGTCAGACCGATGCCCTTGGCCGCTATCTCGCGGGCGACCTCGCAGGGGTCGAGCGGCTGGCAGGTGTCCTCGCCGTCGCTGATCAGGACGATACGGCGGGTGCCGGTACCGCCGTTCAGGTCGTCCGCCGCCTTCAGCAGCGCGGGCCCGATCGGCGTCCAGCCGGTGGGCTGCAGCGTGGCCACCGCCGTCTTGGCGTCGGTCCGGTTCAGCGGGCCGACCGGGTAGAGCTGCGCGGTGTCCTTGCAGCCCTCCTTGCGGTCGTTGCCGCGGTAGTTGGCGCCCAGGGTGCGGATGCCGAGCTGGACCTCCTGCGGGGTGGCGTCCAGCACGTCGTTGAACGCCTGCTTCGCCGCGGCCATCCGCGAGTCGCCGTCGATGTCCCGCGTCCGCATGGAACCGCTGACGTCCAGCACCAGTTCGACCTTGGGAGCGGGCTGCTCCGTCTCATCGGCGACGGCTCCGCCGGGGAACGCGATCCCGGCCGCCAGGGCGGCGAGGAGAGCACAGACGCCCGCCGCCAGCCGTTGTCTTGTGATCATCGCCGGATCCTATTGATCAGACGCGCCGGGCTCCAAAACGAGCGGGTTCGGCAGGGAGGTCCACTGGTCGCCCGGGGTCTGCGGGGACAGCCGCATCAGGGTCAGCGCCTTCGCCGGCAGCGGCCCTTCGCGCAGGGCGCGCAGATCGGGGGTGTCCGGCAGGTCCGGTACGGCGGCCGACAGGGCCGCTCCCAGTGCCGGGCCCGAACCCGCCGTACCGGCCAGGGCGCCCGCCACCAGGGAGCCGAACAGCTTGCGGCGCAGGGCCGTTTCGTCGTCGGTGATCAGCCGGCCGGTGAGCGGCGGCGGGGTGATGCCGTGCCGGGCCAGGCGGGCCGGGCTGATCCGGATGTCGGCCAGGTCGCGGTAGACGAGCCGTAGCGGGGTGCCGTCGGCCGCCAGGATCACCAGCAGGTTCTGGCCGTGCGCCTCCAGGGCCACGCCGAGGTCGAGGAGGCGCAGCCCCACGGTCAGCGCCAGCCGGGTGAACGCGGCCAGCCAGGCGGGGGAGCCGGGCAGGTCGGTCGTGGCGAGCGCGGCCACGGGGACCACCCGCTCGCCCGGACCGGCGTACACCTCGGGCGACTCCCGCAGCAGCGCGGCCAGGTCGGGGGAGTGGGCCGAGACCGCGGCCAGCGTGCGGGTGATGTGCAGCAGGCCGTCGGTGCGGGCGGCCAGCTCCTCGCCGAGTGCGGACAGGGGCGCGGCGGCCTCGATCGAATAGCGGGAGATGTCCCGCACGGAGGACGTCAGCCGGGCGCTGAGCGCGGTCTTCACATGCGCGCCGTCCGGCAGCGCGAGGGTGCGCAGGGAGAGCAGGGGGCGGGCCGGGCGCCAGGGGGTGTACGACCGCTTGATGACGTGGTCCGCCTGCCACGGGTGCACCGGCAGCAGCAGCCGTTCGCCGTCCCGCAGCTCCTGCGGCCAGTTGCCGGTCACCAGGCACCCGTCCGCCGGCACCGGCACCGTCCCGAGCCCCACGACGGGCCGGTGCTCCGGGCCGTACGCCAGCTCGTCCGCCACCGAGAAACCGGGCCGGGAACGGCAGCCCGGGTGGTACGGATGCCCGTCGGTCACCCGCTGCTCCCACTCCCAGTCCCTCCCCCACCCTGCGGCCGGGGGGACCCCCACCGGCCACTCCTTCGGGTGATCCGCGTCGGCCCGTGACAGCGCCAACGAGGCGACGCTGCCGTCCAGTTCGGCCGCGAACGCGGCACCGTGCGGCACCCCGAGGGCGGTCATCAGCCCGGCCGGATCCACCTGGCGCTCCCGGTCCAGGCGGACGCCGGTGACGTACGCGCTCGTGGCGTACGGGTCCGCGTGCGGCCCGTACAGCGTCCGGCCGTCGGCGAGCCGCAGCGCGAGGCTGTGGGCGCCGTGCACCCGGCCGGTGACCCACGGCAGCGGCTCATGGGCCAGCGCCCGCCACAGCCGGGTCAGCACCGCGGCCCGGGCGCCCGGCAGCTCCGCCGTGAACCGGGGCAGCAGACCGGGCCGGACGGCGGCCAGCTCCTCGGCGACCCGGGTCTCGGCGGTGGGGGGACGGTGCACGGTCGGCTCCTCGGGTACACGCGGCACGGAGGATGATTGTCGGCGACGACAGACATACTGATCGCGACCACCCCGGCTGATCGCGACCACCCCGGACGAAACGAATGGATCGCGTGGACCTCACAGACCCCACCGGATCCGTCGGCCGCCTGGCCGACGCCTACGCGGCCGCGCCCCTGCTGAACTGCCTGCTGCGCGAGGTGGCCGAGCCGCTCGGCCACCCCGGTGACCCACGGGTCCACCGGCTGCCGAGTGGGCGGCTGCTGCGCGTGCGGGCCGGCCGGCGCCCCGCAGACCCGGAGGTGTGCGCGGCCGGGACCTGGCACCGGGTGGGCCACACCGAGCTGGTCAAACTGGTCGCCGAGGAGCTGCGCCGGCACACCGGGCTGCCGGGCGGCGACCTGCCCGCCGAGATGATCGACAGCCGGGACGCGGTCGCGGCCCTGCTCACCGCCCGCGCCCGGGCCGCGGCGCCCGCGGACCCGTATCTGCGCTCCGAGCAGTCCCTGATCACCGGCCACCCGTACCACCCGGCGCCCAAGGCGCGCGGCGGCGGCCCGGTCGCCTCCTGGCTGCCGTACGCCCCCGAGGCGCACGCCCGCTTCCCACTGGTGCTGCTCGGCGTCCGCGAGGACCAGGTGGCCGAGGAGGGCGACACCAGCGCCCTGGACGCGCTCGGCCCGGTCCCGCCCGGCTACCGGCTGCTGCCGGCCCACCCCTGGCAGCTGGACCTGGTGGGCAGCGAGCTGACGGAGGCCTTCGCCGACGGCCGCCTGCTCCGTCTCGGCACGACCGCCTTCGACACCTGGCCGACGGCGGCGATCCGCACGGTGTACGAGCCCCGGCGCGACCTGTTCCTGAAGTTCAGCCTGGACGTCCGCATCACCAACGACATCCGCCGGCTGTGGCGCCACGACCTGCGAAAGCTGCGCCGCACGGACATGGCCGCCCGGCACGCCTTCGCGGCCATGGGACCGCCCGCCGCCTGGCTGAGCGACCGCGGCTACCGCACGGCCTCCTTCGCCTTCGAGGAACTCGCCGTCCTGGTCCGGGACGGCCTGCGCGGCCATCTGCTGCCGGGCACCACTCCGCTGCTCGCCGCCGGGCTCGCCGAGGGCTTCGACGGCAGTCCGCCGGCCACCGCGGCCGACCCGGCGGCCTGGTGGGAAGCCTATCTGCGCCAGGTCGTGCCGCCCGCCCTCACGGCGTTCGACGACCATGGGGTCGTCCTGGAGGCCCATCTGCAGAACACCCTCGTCGCCGTGGACGCGGCCGGTATGCCCGTCCAGGTGCTGTACCGGGACGCCGAGGGTGCGAAGCTGCTGCCGGACGTGACCCGGGCGGCGGGGTGGGAGCGGCTGGTGTACTGCCTGGTCGTCAACCATCTCACCGAGGTCGCCGCCGCCCTCGCCGAACACCGTCCCGCACTCGACCCCTGGCCCGCCGTCCGCCGCGAGTTCGCCCGGCACGATCTGCCCGAGATCCCCGCGCTGCTCGGCTCGCCCACGCTGCCCGGCAAGACCAACCTGCTGCTGCGCTGGACCGGCGCGGACGGCGCGGACGCCCGCTACCTGCCGCTGCCGAACCCGCTGGCGGGCGGCTGATCTGCGGTGGGCCTACCGGGCGATGGGGCTACCGGGCGGTGCCGAAGTCCTGCGTCCAGTAGCTGCCCGGCTGGGCGAGACCGACTCCGATCTCCTTGTACGAGCAGTTGAGGATGTTGGCCCGGTGTCCGGGGCTGTTCATCCAGCCCGTCATGACCTGCTCCGGGGTGGCGTACCCGTAGGCGACGTTCTCGCCGTAGGCGCTCCAGCTGTAGCCGGCCCGCGTGATGCGGTCACCGGGGGACGATCCGTCGGACCCGGTGTGCGACATGTTCTGGTGGGCCGCCATGTCCGCGCTGTGGGCCTGCGCCGCCTTGGTCAGCTCCGCGTTCACGGTCAGGGGATGGCAACCGACCTTGGCGCGCTCGGCGTTGACGAGCTGCACGACGCGCGCGGTGGCCGAGGAGGCGGTGGGGGTGGCCTTCGGGGTGCTCGGCGTGGCGGTGGGCTTGGGGGCCGCGGGGGTGCTGGGCGCAGCGGTCGGCTGGGGCTTGTGCGTGCTGCTGCTCGGCTGCGCGGTGGGCCGGTGCGTGGGGGACGCGGTGGCCGGCGGGGTGCCGGTGTGGTGGTGGCCGTTGCGGTGGTGATGGTGGTGGTGCCGGTGACCGTGGTGCTCCGGCTGCGGGGACGTGCTCGTCGCCGCGACGTCCGCCTGGTCCGTTCCGCCGTGCGGCCAGTCGGAGCAGGCCAGGGCGACGGAGGGCACGCCCACGGCTCCGATGGCGACGGCGGCGACGACTATGCGCCGGTAGTGCTGCGTCTTGCGATGCTTGGCCATTCGTCAACCTCGTTCGTGGATGCCGGGGCGCTCATTTTCGGGAGGGCTTCACAAGGAGCGCAAAGGGCGGCTTCCACTACCGCGCCTAGTAGGCCCAGAGGGCTCTTGTCAGCCGAGCGAAGAGATGTCGGGTTCGCTTCCGCGACGTTTGCTGATGTCTGGTGCCCCGTCAGAAAAGAGGCAGATCGGGCGGATAGGGGGAGGCGCCGAGCGGGCGTCGCGTCCTGGCCCGACGAACCGTTCGCGCGGACGGCAAGCCGGACAAATGCCCTATGTCATCGGAGCCGCATCTACTATGCGGGAGGCCTAGATGCCGAGACCGCTGTGATGGATGTCACTCTTCCGCCTGCTCCGGCGATCACTGGTGGCCCGCCGGGGCAGGCGGTGGTCAGCAGTCGGGGATGAAGGTGCCGTTGTTGTCCTTGGCCTCGTCGTTGCCCCAGCGGGTGAGGTAGTAGGCGGCGACGTACTGGGCCGCCGGTCCGGCGCCGGGGTCGGTCTTGAGCCACCAGTGGTCGTAGCTCGTGGCTTCACCGATCTGACGGCCCCGCATCTTGCAGTAGACGTGGTTGGTGCCCGCGTTCAGGGTGCCGGTCCGGGCGGTGCCGGTCGGCGAGGCGCACACCGGCGCGGTGGCGAAGGTGCCCACTCAGGACTTGGCCGACTGCGGGGGAACGCTGCCTCCGCCGTCGACGTCGAGGTAGTCGCCGTCGATGTTGACGGTGACGCCGCCCCAGGTCTCGTCGGTCCCGCCGAAGTACTGGTGGATGCGCTGGTGGCCGGCCCAGTCGGCGGCGGGCACGTAGGTGCCGGCGTCGGTGTCGGCGACGCCGTTCCACCAGGCGAACCAGAGGTGGTCCGGCAAGGTGTAGGCGCCGGTGGTGTACTGGGCGGCCAGGTAGCGCATGCCGGAGCCGGCGCTGGAGTGGAAACCGGAGCGGTAGCCGCGCGCGTGCAGTTCGCCAGTCCAGGCGGAGAGGTAGTTCAGGACGCCGGTGCTGCAGGAGGAGTTGGTGTTGTCGTAGCCCTCCATGTCGTTGTAGAGGACGCTGCCGGCCGGGATCCCGAGCGCCTGCGCCTGGGCGACGGCGTCGTCGGCCTCCGCGGTGCCCTGGCTGCGGGCGGTGGCCGGATCGGTGGAGACCGTGTGGCCGAAGGAGGTGCAGGGCGCCTGCGAGCCGACGTACGTCGGGATCAGGTGCCAGCCGTTGCCGGTCACGGGGCTCAGTCATGACGAGGTGAGAGAAGGCTGGGCGCAGGCGCGGGTGTTGCCGCCGATGTACACGCTCACGGCCCGGTAGGGGGAGGCTCCCCAGGCGTTCATCGTGGAGGTGCTCGGGGCGGCGCATGTGTCGAAGCCCTTGCCGGTGTAGGCGCCGGGCTGTGCGGTGCCGGCCAGGGCGGCGGCGGAGGCGGTCGCTTTCGGGGCACGGTCGGCGCCGGGCCGCGTGCCGCTCGCGCCGGGCCGGGCCGGGCCGTCGAGCCGGCCGGTGCGCAGGATCCGCTCGGCCGACGCCTTGCCGCTGTCGTACGTGGCGGTGGCGATGACCCCGGCGGAGGGCACGGCCAGGCTGACTGTAGGAACGGGGTGAGCGGCTGTCAACGGGCTGCAGCCGCCCCCGGGAAGGGGGACCGGCAGGGGGAAGGGGCGCCGAAGGCTGCGTTCGGGTGTGAGGCGCCTCCACAGGGGATCACAGGGGTGGCAGGTGCGGGAAACGGCGGGCGCTAGGGGCTGTCGTGGCTGCGGTGATGGCCTAGACGTGGATGTATGGAGAACACCTCGCGTCTGTCCTGGGCGGGCGGGGCGCCTTCGCCGTGCGCATCCGGCGCCGTCGAATGGGGGAGAAGTGATTGAGTTGGCATCTTTCGTGAGGAAAGTGGCTCCGCTGGAGTGGGCCTTTCTCGGCATCGAGCCCGAGCTGCGGGTGATGCATCACCTCGTCGAGGGCGACGGGACGATCTCGCCGAGGCGGCTGACGGCGGCGGTCGCCGCGGCGGCCCGCGTGCATCGCGGGGTCCGGCTGGTCCGGCACGAAGATCGCTGGGTGGACGGCGGCGTGGCCCCCGCCGTACGCGTGCTGGAGGCCGGCTCCCTCGACCCGGCACGGCTCGACGCTCCGGCGCTGCGAGAGCCCTTCGACGAGCTGACCGCGACCGGCGAGGTGCTGTTGGTGCCCGGCAGCCCGGCCACCGTGGTGTTCCGTGCCGACCACGCCGTGATGGACGGCCGCGGCCTGCTGATGTGGGCGCGCGACGTCTTCCGTGCGCTGCGCGGCGAGGACCCGATGGGTGCTGCCGACGACGGCGTCGAGGAGTTGCTGCGGCGGTTGCACCCGGACGGCGAACCGCCCCGCGCCACCGACCGCGCACTGTCGTTCCGCTCGCCGCTCGGTCCCCGACCGCGGGAGCACGGGGGCCTGTTGTGGCGCCGCCGCACCGTTGACGGCACCCATCTCGCGGCCACTTCCAAGGTGGCGGCGGCCGTCGCGGCCGCCCATGGCCCGGGCCGGTTCCACATCCCGGTGGATCTGCGCCGTCACCTGCCGGACCTGCGGTCCACCGCCGTCCTCTCTCACGCCGTCGACCTGGAGGTGGGTGCGGGTGACGGCTGGGAGCAGGTGCAGAGCCGGCTGCTGGCCGCCCTGGCGGACCACCGGGACCTGGCGGGCGGAACCGATCCGGCGATCATGGAGCTGCCGCTGCCGGTGCTGCGCGAGGGCATCGCTCACCTCGACCGCGCCGCCGCCGACGCGGACCGGTACAGCGGTCGGGCCTGCGTCTCGCACCTGGGCGCCGTCGACCCCGACGACTTCAGCGCCGACGGATTCCGGGCCACCGCGGTCTACGCGCTGGGCGGCATGACTCCCGGCGGCCCGCCCGAGATCGGCCTCGTGGAACTTCCCGGCCGCACGGAGATCACCGTGAGCTGGTACGACGGTCCTGACGTCGCGGCCCGGGCCGACACGCTGCTGGACACCGTCGAGGAGGCGCTCTCGCCCCGGGCGCACCGCCGTTGGGCCGGCAACCGCCCGCAACAGCCGCTGCCCGGCGAGGATTCGGTGGTACGGCTCTTCCGCGAGCAGGTCGAGCGCACGCCGTACCGCACCGCACTGAGCGGCCCGGAGGGCGAGGTGAGTTACCTGGAGCTCAGCCGTCGCGCCGACGCGGTCGCGGCCGAGCTGCGCCGCCTGGGCGCGGGGCCCGGCACGGTGGTCGGACTGCTCGCCGGCCGCACGGTGGCGTCGATCGCCGGCCTGTGGGGCGTCCTGAGGGCGGGCGCCTGCTATCTCCCGCTGGACGTGCGACACCCGGACAGGCGCCTGTCCGAGCTGCTGACGGACGCGGGCAGCACCCTGTGCCTGGCCGAGGCCCCCCATCAGGAGCGCAACTGCTTCCCGGTCGGCTGCCGCACGCTGCCGCTGGACGCCCTCGCCGCAGGCGGTGCCCCGGCGGACGACCCGCGGCCGGATGACGCGGAGACCCACCCCGGCGACCTTGCCTACGTCATCTACACCTCCGGGTCGACCGGCCGGCCCAAGGGGGTGCAGATCGAGCACCGCAATCTGCTCAACTACGTGCACTGGGCCACCCGCGAGTTCGGCGTCGACGCCGACACCTGCCTGCCGCTGCTCACCTCCCCCTCCTTCGACGTCTCCGGCACCTCCGTCTTCCTGCCGCTGCTGACGGGCGGCGAGGTGGTGCTGATGCGGGACGACCCCCATCACCTGTCGCTGCGCCGCCTGTTGACCGGGACGCGGGCCAACATGCTGAACCTGACCCCCTCCCACCTCGACCTGATCGGCGGGCTGGACATCGCGCCGGACGGTTACCGCAGCGTGGTCGTGGTGGGTGAGCAACTGCGCGTGGAGGTCGCCGCCCGGGCCCAGGAGATGTTCGGGCCGAAGTGCCGGATCATCAACCTGTACGGGCCGACCGAGGCCACCATCGGTTGCACCGCGCACACCTACGACGAGGAGACCGACCTCGAGGGGACGGTCGTACCCATCGGCCTGCCCGCGGACAACACCACGGTGTTCCTGCTCGACGCCGAGCGGCGGTTCGTCGCACCCGGCGAGGTGGGCGAGATGTATCTCGGCGGTGCCCAGCTGGCCCGCGGTTACCTCGGCCGGCCCGACCTCGACCGGGAACGCTTCCCCAGCCTGGCCGACGGCACCCGCGTCTACCGCACCGGCGATCTGGCCCGCGTCCTGCCGTCAGGAGAGCTGCAGTTCGTCGGGCGCATCGACGACCAGGTCAAGATACGTGGTCATCGGGTGGAGCCGGCCGAGGTGGCGCGGGCGCTGGAGGAGCACCCGGCGGTGGACCGGGCCGTGGTGGTTGCGCGAGCGGCGGCGGGCCACACGGGCAAGGCACTGTACGGCTACCTGCTGGTGAACGAAGCAGTCGGTACTGGGGAGTTGAGGGGGTACCTGGCCGAGCGGCTGCCGGCCCACATGATTCCCGCCGCCCTGGTCGTGGTGCCCGAACTGCCGTACACGGTCAGCGGCAAGGTGGACGTACGGGCCCTGCCGGACCCGCTCGGGGGCGAGCCCGACGGCAGCGTGCACGCCCCGCACGCGGCCTTCCCCGCCGACCCGGTCGCGGAGGCGGTGGCCGAGACATGGGCGCGCACGCTCGGGGTCGAACGGTCCCGGCTGGACGGGCAGTCCGACTTCCACCGACTGGGCGGTGACTCGTTGTCGCTCCTGGCGATGCTCGCCGGCGTGGGCCGCGAACTGCTCGACACCGCCGCCGAGGAGGCCTTCATGGCCAGGCTGCCCGAAATTCTCCGGGAACCGACACTGGAACGCGTCACCGCGCTCGTCCGGCAGGCGTGCATCGAGCCGACAGGGGTGTGAGTAACGCTACATCGAACACGGGTCGCCAAATGGAACCACCAGTAGCCCCAGTGCCCCGGTCGGTTCCCGCGGAGCGCGGCTCCAAACCTAGGGGTACCCCCTAGATCAAGCCCTCTGCTAGACATGGATTGGTCGAGGCGACGGCAGGAAGTGCCGGAAAAGATTCGGCAGCGATGACCGTGTTCGAGACCGGCACAGGAGGGTCGTCCTTGTCGCTGACAGACAATCTCAGGAAAGAGTTTTGGTGCAGTGGGTGAATTCCAGGACCCCAGCCGATGGATACGCCGTTTCCACCCCGCTGCGGAGAGCGGAGTGCGTCTCGTATGCCTCCCGCACGCCGGCGGGTCGGCACCCTTCTACTTCCCGATGTCACGCGCGCTGTCTCCCGAGGTGGATGTCGTCTCGGTGCAGTACCCGGGACGACAGGATCGCCGCATGGATCCGGCCGTCGAGGACATCGGTGAATACGCGGACGCGATCGCGGCCGAGCTGAAGCCGTGGCTGGACCGCCCGGTGGCGCTGTTCGGGCACAGCATGGGAGCAGTGCTTGCTTTCGAGGTGACCAGGCGTCTGGAACGGGACCTCGGCCTCGTGCCTCTCGCCGTGTTCGCCTCGGGCCGCCGGGCCCCTTCACGGTACCGTGACGAAAACGTCCACCGGCGTGACGACGACGGAATCGTCGAGGAGATGCGGCTGCTGAGCGGAACGGACGCCCAGATCCTCGGCGACGAGGAGATCCTGCGGATGGTGCTGCCCGCGATCCGCAGCGACTACACCGCGATCGAGAACTACCGCGCCGCTCCCGGGCTCACGGTGAGCGCCCCAATCACCGTGCTGACCGGCGACAACGACCCCAGGACCAGCCTGGAGGAAGCCGAGGCGTGGCGCGGTCACACCACCGGGGCCTTCGACCTGCGTGTGTTCTCGGGCGGTCATTTCTTCCTGGCGAACCACCAGGAAGAGATCCTGAAGATCGTCTCGGAAACGCTCAGCACCTCCCTTCCCAGCGCGGGCGCTTCCCTTACCTGACCCCGGGGGACCGCGCTGACCAGCGGTCCCCCGGCTGCGATCAGGCCCGCGATGCCCGATTCGCATGCATTCCGCCGCCCCAGAAGTCACCGCTCTTCAGCACACCACCGCCGCGTCCTGCCCCACTCAGTGATTCGGGCGGACAGCGGTTTTCGGGGGATAAAAATGACCTTGTCATCGAAGTTGGTCGAACGAGAGAGCCACCTGAGCGCACTGAACGAGCAGTTGCTCAGCGCCGGCACCGGACGGGGCCGCGTCGCCCTGCTCAGCGGCCCGGTCGCCAGTGGCAAGACCGAACTACTGCAAGCCTTTACCGAGCAGGCGATCGACGAGGGCGCGATACTGCTCGACGCGACTGCTTCTCGCGCCGAAAGCGCTTTGCCCTTCGGCATCCTGAGAAAGATTTTTGACCACACGTCAATGGCCCCCGAAGTCCGCGCCGAGGCGCTGCGACTGATGGACGAGGCCGCACACGAAACGAGCCAGCGTGACCGAATGCGGCCCATGCCCTATGCCGCCTGGGCCCTTCTGCAACTCGCCCATGAACATCCGATCGTCATCGCGATCGACGATGTCCACTGCTCCGACGAAGAATCTTTGCAATTTCTCCTCTATCTGGCCCGGCGAATACGGCAGGCGCACATCCTGATCGTGCTCACCGAGGCCACCCGGCTGCGCCAGGAACAGCTCGTGTTCCACGCCGAACTACTGCGCCAGCCGCACTGCAGCCGCATCCACGTCGGCATGCTGTCCCCGCAGGGCACCGCGGGCGTCATCGCCGGCCACTTCGTTCCCGCGCTGGCCGCCCGGCTGGCCCCGGAGTTCCACGCCATGACCGGCGGCAACCCGCTGCTGCTGCGTGCGCTGCTCGAGGACTGCCAGGGCACCGCCGATCGCAACGAACCCTTCCAGCGCGTCGTACCGGCCGACAAGTACGCCCAGGCCGTGCGGGACTGTCTGCACCGCGGCGAGCCGGACATGCTGATCGTCGCCCGGGGCGTCGCCGTGCTCGGCGACGCCGGCTCGCCCACCCTGCTCGGCCAGGTCCTCGGCATCCAGGCCCAGCAGGCGGAGCAGGGTGTGCAGGACCTCGTCCGGTGCGCGGTGCTCCACGGCGGAGCCTTCCGCGATCCGTCGGCCCGCGCCGCCGTTCTGGAGGTCACGCCGCCCCAGACCCTCGCGTCGCTGCACCAGCGGGCCGCGGCCCTCCTGCACCGCGACGGCGCCTCGGCCCTGGAGGTGGCCCAGCACCTGCTGTGCGGTCGGCAGGACGTCGACCCCGGCATGATCCCGGTCCTGCAGGAGGCGGCCGAGTACGCACTGATCGACGACGACATCGAGGTGGCGCTGCGCTGTCTGGAACTGGCCCACCAGGCCTGCCGGGACCGCGTGACGCGGACGGCGATCAAGGCCCGGCTCGTCAGCCTGGTGTGGCGGCTCAACCCCGCAGCCGCCGAGGCCCATCTGCCGCAGCTGACGGCCGAACTCGACCCGGAGCGGCTGCCCGGAGGTGACCTCGCCACGTCGGTGTCCTACCTCGGATGGTCCGGACGGCTCGGCCAGGCGAGTGACGTGGTGCACGCCCTGTCCCAGGGCTCGGAGCAGCCGCCCGCGCACCAGGCGGCCGCCCTGGAGTCCGCGCGCCGCTGGCTGACGATGATCAGCCCCTCGCTGGAACCGGTTCTCCCGGAAGCCGAACCGCGCCGGGACGCGGGCCCCGGCGGCTGCGGCACCGTCGATGACGCCCACGCTCTGGCCGCCTCGGCCATCTCGGCCGCACTGACCGGCACCCTCGGCGACAACGCTGTCGCCGAGGCCCAGCGCCTGCTGCAGCGGCACCGCATCAGCGACAACTCCCTGCAGCCGCTGGTCTTCTCGCTCCTGGCGCTCATCTACGCCGACCGGGCCGACCTGGCGCTGGCCTGGTGCGAGCGGCTGCTCGGCGAGTGCTCCACGCGGCGCGCGCCCGGCTGGCAGGCGCTGCTGTCCGCGGTACGGGGCGACATCGCGCTGCGCCAGGGCGACCTCCCCGGCGCCGCGCACCACGCCCGCGCCGCCCTGTCGCTGATCTCGCTGCAGAGCTGGGGCATCGGCATCGCGCTCCCGCTCAGCACGCTGATCCAGGCGGAAGTCGGCATGGGCCGGCACGACGAGGCCGTGGTCCTGCTGGAGCAGCCCGTGCCCGAAGCGCTGTTCGACACCCTGCTGGGCCTGCAGTACATCCGCGCCAGGGGCCGCTGCCATCTGGCCACCGGCCGCTACCACGCCGCCGTGGAGAACTTCCTGACCTGCGGCAGGCTGATGGAGAAGTGGGGACTCGACGCCCCGGAACTCGTGCCCTGGCGCGTCGACGCCGCCGAGGCGTGGCTGGCCCTCGGCGAACCGGAGCGAGCCCGTGCCCTGGCCGAACGGCAGCCTCGCCGCGGCGGTGCGGCCCCCAGCCGTACCCGAGGCGCCCAGCTCCTCGTCCTGGCCCGCACCGTGGAGGTCAAGCGCCGGCTGCAGCTGCTCAACGAGTCCGTGGAGATCCTGGAGAACAGCGACGACCGGCTGCACCTGGCCGCTGCCCTGGGCGAACTGGGCAACAGCTACCGGTCGCTCGGCGACTTCAACCGGGCCCGGCTGCTGGTCCGCAAGGCGTGGCACGTGGCCAAGGCCTGCGGCGCGGAACCGCTGTGCCAGGAGCTGATGCCGGGCGACGCCGACGCCGATCCGGCCGGCGGCCGCGACGGTGACATCTCGCGCGAGGCCGAGGCCCTCACCGAGGCCGAGTCGCGCGTCGCCGTCCTCGCCGCACACGGGCACACCAACCGGGAGATCGCCACCAAGCTCTACGTCACGGTGAGCACCGTGGAGCAGCATCTGACCCGCATCTACCGGAAGTTGAACGTAAAACGGCGCCGTGACCTGCCGTCCAAGCTCTCCGACAGCAGTCTCGCCGGTATCGCCTGACCCCCGCCCGGGCCATGCGGCCCACCGCCGGGGCCGGCCGTTCCAGGACCTCGCCGCCGTCACAACAGCCCGCGCTCGAACGCGGTGACGGCGGCGGCGGTCCGGTCGGTCACGTCCAGCTTCCGGTAGGCCCGCAGCAGGTGGGTCTTCACGGTCGCCTCGCCGATGAACAGCTTCCGCCCGATCTCCGCGTTCGTCAGTCCCTGGCTGACCAGGCGCAGCACATCGCACTCGCGCTCCGACAGTTGCGGGACGTCCACCGTCCGGGCCCGGACCAGCTTGCCCGCCAGCGACGGCGTCAGCACGGTCTCACCCCGGGCGGCGGCCAGCACCGCGTTGATCAGCTCCGCCCGGCTGCTGCCCTTGAGCAGATACCCGGCGGCACCCGCCTCCACCGCGCGCAGGATGTCCGCGTCACTCTCGTACGTGGTGACGATGACGACCTTGGTGCGCGGGCACTGGCGCAGGATGTGCCCGGTGGCGGCCACCCCGTCCATGCCGCCCATCCGCAGGTCCAGCAGCACGATGTCGGGTTCCAGCCGGGCCGTGAGCGCGACCGCCTCCTCCCCGGAGCCGGCCTGACCGACGACGCTGATGCCGTCCGCGGATTCCAGGATGGCGCACAGTCCCTCCCGTACCACCGGATGGTCGTCGGCGAGCAGGACCCGCAGGCCGCCCCCGGCCGCCGGCTCGGTGTGCTTCGTCATCTTCTTGCCGTCCGCCTTCTCATCGCTCATCGGCGAGCTCCCCGGCAGCCGCCAACGGGACCGTCACCTCGATGGCCGTGCCCCGGCCGGGCCGGCTCCTGACGGTGGCCTCCCCGTTGATCTCCTGCACCCGTGCCCGCATGCCGCTCAGCCCGAAACCCTTGTCGTCCAGGCGCACTTCGAAACCCTCACCGTCGTCACGGACCAGCAGCCCCACCCTGTCCGGCGCATAGCTCAGCACCACGTCCACGCACCGGGCCCGCGAGGCGTGCTTGCGCACATTCGCGAAGGCCTCCTGCACCGTGCGCAGCAGGACCACGCCGACCGCCATCGGCAGCGGCACCTCCGGACCCTCCACACGGCACCGCACCGTCAGCCCGGTCTGCGCCACCAGGTTGTCCGCCTGCCGCTGGACCGCCTGCGCCAGCGAACTCTCGCGCAGCGAGGGAGGCGTCAGCGCGGCGACGAACTCCCTCGCCTCCACCAGACTGTCCTTCGCCACCCGCCCGGCCAACTCCAGATGCCTGCAGGCCAGCTCGGGCAACTCGGCCACCTCCGACTCCGCGGCCTGCACCAGACTGATGATGCTGGTCAGCCCCTGAGCCAGCGTGTCGTGAATCTCCCGGGCCAGCCGCTCGCGCTCCGCGGCGATCCCCGCCTCGCGGGACAGCTGAGCCAACTGCTCGCGGCTTTGCCGCAACTCCTCGATCAGCTCGGCGCGTTCCCTGCTCTGCCGCACCACCCGGGTGATCCACAGCCCCTGCAACACCGACAGCGCGATGCCCAGCAGCGAGATGGGCAGCACCGCGCCGATCTGCCCGCCGGTCAGCCACACCACCGTCACCGGCACCAGGTTGGCCAGCAGCACCACCGCGATCGCCGGGGTGGTGGACAGCGCCATCATCAGCATGGGCACCACGGCGAACAACGCGAACGACGCGGCGATGTCGCACGCGGTGGCGACCGTGAACAGCAGGAACAGACCGACCCCGAAGACCACATTGCGCGGGCCGAAGCTCCGGTGGCCCGTGTTGTGCACCATCAGGCCACGGCCGAGCGCCGCGTACCACGGCACGCCCAGCGTCAGGGCGCCGATCGCCATGGCCCGGTAGGCCTGGTCACCGCTGGTGGTGAACAGCAGCACAGTGGTCACGGCGTAGCTGATGGCGAAGTAGCCGTCCCACAGGGCGAACCACCGGTTGCCCGCCTCGGGCGGCCGGCCGCCACGTCGCTCCGCCACGTTCACCTGGGTGTGAGTGCGCACAGCACAAGTCGTACCACCTGCGGCCCCCCGCCGTGTCCACCGGTCGGTGGACAGCCGGTTCAACCGGTCGGTCGTCCCGGCGACGCACCACCCCGGCCTACGTTGGGATGCAACGGCGCAGGCAGATGAGCGCCACCACGAAAGGCCACACCTCACATGAGCCCGTTCCTCACTGCGCTCATCGCCAGCGCGACGATCCTCACCATCATTCTCGCCACCGACCTGGGGCGCAGGAAAGTCACCAACATGCGCATGCTGCGCTCGCTCCTCGCGGTCGCCATCGTCATCGCGCTGTTCGTGCACTCGCTGCCGACGGCCGGGAACGACGTGTCGCTGCAGCTCGCCGGTATCGGAGTGGGCGCCATCTGCGGCCTGATCGCCGGAGCACTCCTCCCCGCTCACCGTGAGGCCTCGGGCGAGATCTACACCCGCGGAGGCATCGGATACGCTGTGCTCTGGATCGTCTTGTCCAGCAGCCGCGTGCTGTTCGCCTACGGCACGGAACACTGGTTCCCCCAGGGCATCATCAAGTTCAGCATCGACTACAAGCTCAGCGGGCAGGACGTCTACGCCAACGCCTTCGTGTTCATGTCGCTCGCCATGGTGCTGGCCCGCACCGGAGTCCTGCTGGCCCGTCGCCGCCGGCTGAACGCAGAGGGCGCCGAAACCACCGTCCCCAGCCGGCCCGAACAGCGCGCCGACACCGCCACGCGGTGACCGCCGCCCAACGGCCGGCCGCCCCTCCCGGACTGGAAGCAGAAAGACATGGATGACGTGAGGCTCCGGCCGCCGCGCAATCGCGTCGAGCGCCGGGCCATCGCCTGGTGGACCACGCAGTCGTCGATCTTCGCACTGCCCCTGCCGATCGTGTTCGCGGTGCTCTACCTCTTCATCCCGCCGGCCCGCACCTGGTTCGGCTGGTGCCTGGCGGCGACGCTGGTCCCCGGCCTGGCCTACATGGCGATCATGCCGGCCTGGCGCTACCGGGTGCACCGCTGGGAGACCACCGACGAAGCCGTCTACGCGGCCTCGGGCTGGCTGTGGCAGCGCTGGCGCGTGGTCCCGCTCGCCCGGGTCCAGACCGTCGACATCCTGCGCGGACCGATCCAGCAGATGTTCGGACTGTCCGGCGTGACGGTGACCACCGCCTCCAGCGCCGGAGCGGTGAAGATCAAGGGGCTCGACCAGCGGGTCGCCACCGACGTCGTCGAGCACCTCACCAAGTACGCGCAGGCCGCGCCCGGAGACGCCACATGACCCAGCAGACCGCGGTGGACCGCACGGCGGCCATGGAACCGGCCGACTCCTGGCAGCGGCTCAACGCCCGCCTGATCCTGGTCCACCTGAGCGTCCTGGCCGCGCCGGTCGCGTCCTGCGCCGGCACCCTGCTGGTCTCCGGCGGGACCTTGAACCTGCAGGCACTGATCACTCTCGGCTCCCTGGCGATCACCGCCCTGGTGATCACCGGCATCGGTCTGATGCGGTTCCTGACGACCCGTTACCGCATCACCGACGAGAAGATCGAACTGCGCTCGGGACTGCTCTTCCGCAGCCACCGCTCCGTCCGGCTCGACCGGATCCGCGGCGTCGACCTGACCGCCAACCCGGTCCACCGCCTGTTCGGACTCACCTCGGTCCGTATCGGCACCGGCGACCAGACCTCCGCCTCCAGCCGACGGCTCTCCCTCGACGGCGTCAGCCGGGCACAGGGCGCCGAACTGAGGCAACGGCTGCTCAGCCGCCGTGACATGGTGCGTGGACACGTCGCCGACGAACACGACGCGACCATCGCCGACCTGGACTGGTCCTGGATCCGCTACGCGCCCCTGACCATCTGGGGCGTCGGCGGTGTCCTGCTCGGCGTCGGCACCGTCTACCGCACGCTGCACGAGATGCGCATCGACCCGCTCGAACTCGGCTTCGTCAAGGACATCGAGCACCGCTACGGGTCCGTCCCGCTGTGGTTCGGAATCCTGGTCACCGTGCTGATCCTCGTCGTCCTCGGCATGATCGGCTCCACCGCCACCTTCACCGAGGGCTGGTACGGATACCGCCTCGAGCGGGAGGACCCCGGCACCCTCCGAGTGCTGCGCGGACTGCTCGTCACCCGGTCCGTCACCATCGAGGAACGCCGGTTGCGCGGAGTGGAGCTCAGCGAGACCATGCTGCTGCGCTGGGCGGGCGGCGCCCGGCTCAACGCCGTCGCCAGCGGCTTGGGCGACCGGGACGAGAACCGCAAACGGCGGATGCTCACACCCCCCGCACCGCGCGCCGAGGCACTCCGGGTCGCGGCCGACGTACTCGGCGAGAACGAGTCGCCCACCACGGTCACCCGCCTCCGGCCGCATCCGCGCGTCGCCCTGCGCCGCCGCGTCAATCGCGGGCTGACCGTCACGGCGCTGATCACCGCCGTCCCCGCCGTGCTCGGCGCGCTGCTGTGGACACCGCTGCTCTACGTGGCCGCCGCCTGCGCGGTGCTGCTCCTCCCGGTCACCGTAACGCTCGCCCGCGACGCCTACCGCACCCTCGGCCACGGCCTGCACGGCCGCTATCTGGTGACCCGTTACGGCACCTTCTCGCACCGCACGGTCGCTCTGCAGCGCGAGGCGATCATCGGCTGGAGCGTGTCGCGGTCCTTCTTCCAGCGGCGCGCCGGCCTGCTCACCCTGGGAGCCGCCACGGCGGCAGGCGACCACTGCTACAAGGTCCGCGACGTGGCCGTGCCGGACGGGCTGACCCTGGCCGAAGAGGCCGTACCCGGACTGCTCGCGCCCTTCCTGGAGCGACAGCCCGCCCCCCGGCGCGGCCACCGGCGCCGCTGACCCCACAGACCATCTGTCCCTCCCCCGGGAACCGGAGGGGCGACTCCCCCGTCGCCCCTCCGCTTCCGGTGTCCGCAGGACTCAGCCGGCGGCCAGTTCCTCCAGCCGCGGCACCACGAGCGCGGGAGTGGGCATGCCCTCGATCTCCTCCCGCACCTCCGCCGCGACCGCGCGCATCTTGTCGTCCGCCACCAGCTGCCGCAGCAACTGCGCGTCGATGTCCTCGGCCCGGGCACTGATGCCCGCGCCGCGCTCGTGCACCGCGGCCGCGTTGACGAAACGGTCCGCGCCGTCCGGCAGGACGATCTGCGGCACACCGGCGTTCAGCGCCGCCAGCGTGGTCCCCGAACCGCCGTGGTGCACCGCGCCGACGCAGGTGCGCAGCAGCATCGTCAGCGGCACCCAGCCCACCACCCGCACGTTCGCGGGCAGTTCACCGAGCGCAGTGGTGTCGACGTCACCGAGGGCCAGCACGAACTCCGCGTCCACCGACTCGGCCGCGGCCAGCAGCCGCTGGACCGGACCCAGCCCTGTGACATGGACCGACGCCGTGCCGAGAGTGACACCGATGCGCGGCCGCTCCGGCCGCCGCAGCACCCAGTCCGGCAGCACCGCACCGCTGTTGTACGGCACCGGCCGCATCGACCAGCCGTCCGGCTCGGGTTCCACCATGCTCGGCGGCGCGATGTCGAGGGTCGTGACCCGCTCGGGCACCCCCTCCACACCGTGCCGGCGCATGGTCTCGCCGAGCTGGGCGACGGTCATCGCACGGATGTCCGCCCCGCGCGCGAAACCGAAGTTGTGCTGCACGGCGGGCACGCCCAGCTTGCGAGCGGCGATCAGCGCCGAGACGAAGATCTGCTCGTAGACCACCAGATCGGGGCGGAAGTCCTCCGCGGTGCGTACGATCGCGTCGGTCAGATGGTCGTTGAGGTGGGCGAACAGCTGGATGCCGGCGATCGGATCCGGACCCTCCGGGTTCCGCACCCGCGTCAGCAGGTCCGGAACGGTTTCCTGGAAGAAGCTCTCCATGTCCAGGCCCGGGGCGACATCCGCCACGTGCAGACCGGCGTTGGCCGCTTCCAGACCGGTGCACCCGGTCGCGACCAGCACCTCGTGACCGGCCGCACGCAGGGCCCAGGCAAGCGGAACCGTCGGGAAGACATGGCCGATGGCCGGATAGGCGACGAACAGGACGCGCATGAGCACGCGCTCCCTTCTGACTGGTGAATTGCAGTCGTATTCTTGACTTTTCGTCCTTGTCGAGTGCATTCTCGGCGGGGTGCCGGGAAGCCGTCAAGGCAACGGAAATACCTCCGGAACACCCCCCTCGGCGATCGTCGCGAAACGCAGGGAACTCCCGTTGCGCACCGACGCAGAACCCTTGTCCGGCACCCGAAGATAGGGGTTCATAGGGGGTTTGGAGGGGTTTCTCGCGCACCCCACCCATGGCAGGCTGTGAAATGGTCGTTGGATTCTGTCTGTCAGGGTAATGGAGCGCGTTGATGAGTGGATCCGAGGATTTCACGCCCGAGCACAGCGACGTGAAGGACCTGGGTCCGAACGACGCGCCGGACCGGACGACCGAGAACCGGCCGTCCTGGCGGGAGCGGCTCACCGGTCTGGCCGAGGCCGAGCAGGAACAGCAGCTGACCGACTGGGTCGTCACCCTGGTGCGGGCCGCCCTGCGGGACAACGCCCCGCAGGCCCTCGACCCCCACCGCCCCTTCCTCGACCTCGGCTTCGACTCGCTCGCCGCCGTCGACCTGCACAGCAGGCTCACCGCGGCCACCGGCCTGAAGCTGCCGGTCACCCTCGCGTTCGACCACCCCACACCGGCCGCCCTGGCCCGCCTGCTGCGCACCGAGATCCTCGGCCTGACCCCGCAGCCCGCCGGCGCCGGCATCCACGCCGCCGGCGCCGCGGACGACGAGCCCGTCGCCATCGTGGGAATCGGCTGCCGCTACCCCGGAAACGTGCACTCGCCCGAGGACCTGTGGCGGCTGGCACTCTCCGGCACCGACGCGATTTCCGAATTCCCCGCCGGACGCGGCTGGGATATTTCCGGCCTGTACGACCCCGACCCCGACAACCCCGGCACGAGCTATGCCCGCGAAGGCGGATTCCTGCACGACGCCGACCGGTTCGACCCCGGATTCTTCGGAATCTCCCCGCGCGAGGCACTCGCAATGGACCCCCAGCAGCGACTGCTGCTGGAAACCTCCTGGGAGGCGTTCGAACGCGCCGGAATCGACCCCGGTGAATTCCGCGGCCACCAGGCAGGCGTCTTCGTCGGCGCGGAGAACCAGGATTACGGCCCCCGCCTCCACGAGGCCGAAGAAGGCATCGAAGGCTATCTGGTCACCGGCAACGCCGCGAGCGTCGCCTCCGGCCGCATCGCCTACACCTTCGGTTTCGAGGGTCCCACCGTCACCGTCGACACCGCCTGCTCCTCCTCCCTGGCCGCCCTGCACCTCGCCGTCCAGGCGCTGCGCAGCGGCGAATGCTCCATCGCCCTCGCCGGCGGCGTGGCCGTCATGGCCAACCCCGGCTCCTTCATCGCCTTCAGCCGGCAGCGCGGCCTCGCCCCCGACGGCCGCTGCAAGCCCTTCGCCGCGGCCGCCGACGGCACCGCCTGGGGCGAAGGCGTCGGCATGCTCCTGGTCGAGCGGCTCTCCGACGCCCGCCGCAACGGCCACCCCGTGCTGGCGGTCGTCCGCGGATCGGCCATCAACCAGGACGGCGCCAGCAACGGCCTGACCGCCCCCAACGGCCCCTCCCAGCAGCGCGTCATCCGCCAGGCCCTGGCCAACGCCGGGCTCTCCCCGGCGGACGTCGACGTGGTCGAGGCCCACGGAACGGGCACCCGGCTCGGCGACCCGATCGAGGCGCAGGCGCTGCTGGCCACCTACGGCCAGGAGCGCGCCGAGGACCGGCCGCTGCTGCTGGGCTCGATCAAGTCGAACATCGGTCACACGCAGGCGGCCGCCGGTGTGGCCGGTGTGATCAAGATGGTGATGGCGATGCGGCACGGCGTACTGCCGGGCACGCTGCACGTCGACGAGCCGACGCCGCACGTGGACTGGTCGGCCGGCGCGGTCGAGCTGCTGACCGAGGCCCAGGACTGGCCGGAGTCCGGCCGCCCGCGCCGGGCGGGCGTGTCCTCCTTCGGAATGAGCGGCACCAACGCCCACACCATCCTCGAGGAGCCGCCGGCGATCGCCGAGGCGGAGCGGGGCGAGACCCCGTCGGCCCGTGTCCCCTCGGTCGTGCCGTGGGTGCTGTCCGCCAAGGCAGCGGACGCGCTGCGGGACCAGGCTGCCCGTCTGCGCGCACAACTGCTGGCCGACGAGGACGTGGACCTCGTCGACGTGGGTTACTCCCTCGCCACCGGTCGTGCCGCCTTCGACGAGCGGGCGGTGCTGGTCGCCGGTGACCGCGGCGAGTTCCTGCGGCAGCTGAGCGCCCTGGCGAGTGCCGACTCGTCCGCCGGCACGATCAGGGGATCACGCGCCGGCGGCAAGCTGGCGTTCCTGTTCACCGGCCAGGGCAGCCAGCGGCTGGGGATGGGCCGGGAGCTGTACGAGGAGTACCCGGTCTTCGCCGACGCGCTGGACGACGCGCTGTGGTACCTGGACGAGCAGCTCGAACGCCCCCTGGGCGACGTACTGTTCGCCGAGCCGGGCTCGTCCGACGCCGGGCTGATCGACGACACCGCGTATACGCAGCCCGCGTTGTTCGCGGTCGAGGTGGCGCTGTTCCGGCTGCTGGAGTCGTGGGGAGTGCGCCCGGACTTCGTCTCCGGTCATTCGATCGGTGAGATCGCTGCGGCGCATTGTGCGGGTGTGCTGTCGCTGGAGGACGCCTGCACCCTGGTCGCCGCGCGTGGCCGTTTGATGCAGGAGCTGCCGTCCGGTGGTGCGATGGTGGCGGTGCAGGCGAGCGAGGACGAGGTCACCCCGTACCTGACCGACGCCGTGAGCATCGCGGCGGTCAACGGGCCGACCTCCGTGGTGGTCGCCGGTGACGAGGACGCGGTACTGGAGATCGCGGCCCGCTTCGAGGAGCTGGGCCGGAAGACGAAGCGCCTGACGGTCAGTCACGCGTTCCACTCGCCGCACATGGACGACATGCTCGCGGAGTTCCGGCGCATCGCGCAGGTGCTTGAGTTCCAGGCTCCCCGCATTCCGCTCGTCTCGAACCTCACCGGTTCTGTGGTGGGCGCCGAGGAGATCTGTGCGCCGGAGTTCTGGGTGCGGCATGTGCGGGAGGCGGTGCGGTTCCTGGACGGTGTCCGGGTGCTGGAGGCCGAGGGCGTTACGGCGTTTGTCGAGCTGGGTCCGGACGGTGTGCTGTCGGCGATGGCTCAGGACTGTGTGAGCGGGGACGGGTATGTGTTCGTGCCCGTGCTGCGCAGGAGCCGTCCTGAGGCGGAAGCGTTTGTTTCGGCTGTTGCCCAGGTGCAGGTCAGGGGCTTCGGTGTCGACTGGGCGGCGTATTTCGCGGGGACGGGTGCGCGTCGGGTGGAGTTGCCGACGTACGCGTTCCAGAGGGAGCGGTTCTGGCTGGAGATTCCGGCCGTTCCTGCTGCCAACTCCGCAGCTGCGGTCGAAGCCGGTTCGGTGGACGCGCGTTTCTGGGAGGCGGTGGAGCTGGGGGATGTGCAGTCGCTGGCTTCGGAGTTGGAGGTTGGTGCCGAGCAGCCGTTGAGTGAGGTCGTGCCGGCGTTGTCGGCGTGGCGGCGGCAGGTGCGTGAGCGGTCGGTGGTGGACGGCTGGCGTTACCGGGTGGTGTGGAAGCCGGTGGCCGGGCGTGCGGCTGGTGTCGTCTCCGGTAGGTGGCTGGTGGTCGTGCCGGATGAGGGTGTGGACGCCGGTCTGGCCGGGGCCGTTGCGGCGGTGTTGTCCTCCCGGGGTGTGGATGTGTGCACCGTGACGCTGTCGGCGGGGCTGGAGCGGCATGAGGTTGCCGAGGTACTGCGGTCGGCGGTGTCTTCGGGTGCGGGTGTCTCGGGTGTGCTGTCTTTGCTGGCGTTGGACGAGGCTGCTGGTGTGTCGGTGTCTGCGGTGTTGGTGCAGGCGCTGGGTGATGCGGGTGTTGATGCGCC
>NZ_JBVIJE010000022.1:124881-135536 GCF_055581585.1 Streptomyces sp. NPDC031426 | reverse complement strand
GAGGGACATGCCACCGACCGGGCGGCCGCACAGCGCCATCCTGCAGCGCCAGCCCGGTCACCAGGCAAAACACTTTTTCAGGGGCAAGTAGCTAGCCATGGAGTGCGTCTTGAAGACCCTGTAGCGGGCGCTTGGTAGGCCTGGCACTTACCGAAAGATGCTCATCCTTATCAGGTCGATCACTCCGGACCGTTGATGCAGGCGCTCGTCGGCGGTGAGGCGGTTTCGCGCCCGTCAGTGTCCACGCCGGTCCGTGCTCGTCCGGGCTTGTTGGTGTCAGGCGTTGGTGTCAGACACCAACAGGTTGCTTGACCGCTGGTGCGCCGAGGTGTAGCGAGCCCCTGACCTCACCAGGACCCTCCACACACACCGCATCCCTCCGACTTCCGAGGGGTGCTCAGACCGGGATGGTCACGCCTCCTGCTGGGCGTCGATTTCGGCGATCAGGGCCTCGATGCGGGTCTTGATCTCGTCGCGGATGGGGCGGACGGCCTCGACGCCCTTGCCGGCGGGGTCTTCGAGGTCCCAGTCGAGGTACTTCTTGCCGGGGAAGATCGGGCAGGCGTCGCCGCAGCCCATGGTGATGACGTAGTCGGACGCCTGGACGGCCTCCGTGGTCAGGATCTTCGGCTTCTGGCCGGAGATGTCGACGCCGACCTCCTTCATGGCCTCGACCGCGGCCGGGTTGACCTGGTCGCCGGGGAGGGAGCCGGCCGAGCGGACCTCGATCCGGTCGCCCGCGAGGTGATTGAGGAATCCGGAGGCCATCTGCGAACGCCCGGCGTTGTGTACGCAGACGAACAGCACGGAGGCGAGCGGGCTGGAGGACATCGGTTCTTCCTTCGTAAGTGGATCAAGGGGGTTGGAGGTGGCTTCAGGTGCGCGGGAGGGACGCGAGCAGCTCGGTGATGTGGGCGTCGATCTCGTCGCGGATGGCGCGCACGACGGCGACCGGTGCGCCCTCGGGGTCGGTGACCGGCCAGTCCAGGTAACGGCGGCCCGGCATCACGGGGCAGGCATCGCCGCAGCCCATCGTGATGACGATGTCGGCGGCCCGTACGACCTCGTCGGTGAGCGGCTTGGGGAACGCATCGGTGAGATCCACGCCGGCCTCAGTGAGGGCCTGGGCGACGGCTGGTTCGACCTCGGCGGCAGGGTGGGTGCCCGCGGAGGAGACGACGACATGCCCGCTGGCGCGGTGGGCGAGCAGGGCGGCAGCCATCTGGGAGCGTCCGGCGTTGTGGCTGCACACGAACAGCACGCGCGGCAGGCCACTGCCCGGCGCGCCCTGGACGTGCGCGAGGGCGTCCAGCCGCTCGGTAGCCAGGTGCTCGGCCAGCACGACCAGATGGGTGCGGACGCGGGCGTGGTCGGCGAGGCGCTCGTAGGAGTCGATGACGAGGCGCTGAATGGTCTCCGGTGAGAAGTGCCCGCGGTAGCCGACCGCGAAGCGGGCGATTCCGGCCGCGAGGCGTTCGTCGGGCATGACAGGGGGCGGGGATGCGGTCATGGGAACCCCCTTCGGGGCGTGGGTCCCCACAGCAGTGGGGATGCGGGTCCCAGGGATCAGCCCGGGCTGGTATCAGCCCGAGCTGATGTGAGATTATCAGTCCATGCTGACGTCAGTCGACACTGATCTGTTGCGGGTTCTGGCCGACCCGCTCCGCCTTCGGATCGTCACCTTGCTGGCCAAGGAGACGCTCTGCACCACGCATCTGATCGAGGAGACGGGGGCCAGACAGACCAACCTCTCCAACCATCTGAAGGTGCTGCGCGAGGCCGGAGTCGTGGAGACGGAGCCGTGCGGCCGGTTCACCTACTACCGGCTCAAGCCCGACGTCATCGCCTCGCTCGCCAGTCAGTTCGCCGACCTCGCGGAGACCGCGCGCGCCACCGCCGAGAACAGCGTCAAGCGGTCCTGCCCCTGATTGCCCCGGCGCCCGTCCATCGCCGTATCCCGCCGCCATCCCGCATGCACCGAGGAGTCCTGTTGACCGCCACCGAGGCCACCGAGCGCGACAGAGCCGGGGACGCCATGGCCCCCGCCGCTGAGCAGCAGCCTGCCCCGGGCGCCACCCCGCCTCAGACTCCTCCGCTGCTCGCCAAGGCTGCCGCCGAACTGGTCGGCACGGCGGCCCTCGTCGCGGTCGTGGTCGGCTCTGGCATACAGGCCACCGAGCTGACCAAGGATGTCGGTCTCCAGCTGCTGGCCAACTCCACTGCCACGGTCTTCGGCCTAGGCGTGCTGATCACCCTGCTCGGCCCGGTGTCGGGCGCGCACTTCAACCCTGCCGTCACTCTCGCCGAGTGGTTCACCGCCCGACGCGGCGGCGCCGGCGTCACCCTGCGCGAGGCGGCCGCCTACGTCCCCGCCCAGATCATCGGGGCTATCGCAGGTGCCGTCCTGGCCGACGCGATGTTCGGTGAACCGCTGGTCAAGTGGTCCACCCACGACCGCTCGGCGGGGCATCTGCTGCTGGGCGAGGTGGTTGCCACGGCGGGGCTGATCCTGCTGATCTTCGGCCTGGCACGCACCGACCGGCTGCGCTTCGCGCCCGTAGCGGTCGCGTCGTACATCGGCGCCGCCTACTGGTTCACCTCGTCCACGTCTTTCGCCAACCCGGCGGTGACCATCGGTCGAGCCTTCACCGACACTTTCGCGGGCATCGCGCCCGGCTCGGTCGCGGCCTTCATCGGCATGCAGCTCGTCGGCGCCGTGGTCGGCCTGGCGCTGGTGGCAGTCATCTTCCTGCCCGGCCGGACGGCTAAGGAGCAGTAGGACCTCGCAGACTAGATAGCCGAACGCGACCCGGTTCTCCCGCCTCAGTAGCTCCCGTCGGTGGTTGGCTCAGCCGAGACTTCCGAGCATCTGCCCCATCGCGGCAACCACCGACGGCTCCACCCGGTAATACACCCAGGTACCGCGCCGCTCGGAAGTCAGCAGCCCGGCGTCCTTCAGCTTCTTCAGGTGGTGAGAGACGGTCGGCTGCGAAACACCGACGTCGGAGATGTCGCACACGCACGCCTCGCCGCCCTCGTGCGAGGCGACCAGCGAGAACAGCCGCAACCGCACCGGATCACCGAGCGCCTTGAACATCCGAGAGGTCTTCTCCGCCTCATCAGCAGTCAGCGGACGCTCGGTGAGGGGCGGGCAGCACGGCGCCACGGCACTGGAGCCCTCGGGCTCCAAAAGCGGCAGCACCTTGATGTTCGACATGCTTCTATGTTGACACATGTCGAACCAGGCTGCCCAGGGTGCGCCAGGCTGCGCCGAGCGCGGGACGGATGGATAGCGATACGGCGCGCCACTCCGGCCTTCGATTCGATGAATGTCTATATTGACGCTTGCCTAACCAAGTGCCATGCTGGCCGCGCAAGCCATCGACAAACGTCGAAGCAAAGGGGACCCGTGAACCTGCCCACCACCGACCAGCTGCCCGTCGTGGTCATCGGAGCCGGGCCCATCGGCCTCGCCGCAGCCGCCCACCTCGTCGAGCGCGGCCTCGAACCGCTGGTCCTCGAAGCCGGGCCGTCCGCCGGCGCCGCCGTCCGTGAGTGGGCGCACGTGCGGCTGTTCTCCCCCTGGTCCGAGGTCACCGACGCCGCCGCCGAAAAGCTGCTCGCCCCGACCGGCTGGGTACGACCCGACGGCGCCACCTACCCCACCGGCGGCGACTGGGCCGAGAAGTACCTGCAGCCGCTCGCCGACACCCTCGGCGACAAGGTCCGCTACGGCGCCACCGTCACCGGCGTCGCCCGCGCCGGCCGCGACCGCATCGTCGACTCCGGCCGCGACGAACAGCCCTTCACCGTTCACATCCGGCTCGCCGACGGCTCCGAGGAGCGCCTCACTGCCCGCGCCGTCATCGACGCCTCCGGCACCTGGTCCATCCCCAGCCCGATGGGCGCTGACGGCCTGCCCGCCCTTGGCGAGAAGACGGCCAGCGACCGCATCTCCTACCGCGTCCCCGACCTCCACGACCCGGCCGTCCGCGCCCGGTACGCGGGCAAGCGCACCGCCGTCGTCGGTTCGGGCGCCTCCGCCTTCACCGCTCTCGCCTACCTTGCCGACCTTGCCAAGGAGGAGGACGGCACGCACGCCGTGTGGATCCTGCGCCGCGGCATCAGCGCGAACACCTACGGCGGCGGAGCCGCCGACCAGCTTTCCGCCCGAGGTGCACTGGGCCTCCGCGCCAAGGCTGCCGTCGAGTCGGGTCACGCCAGCGCGGCCACCGGGTTCCGCACCGAAGCCGTCGAACGAGACACCGACGGCTGCCTGATCCTGTTCGCCGAGGACGGCCGCCACTTGGACCCGGTCGACGAGGCCATCGTCCTCACCGGCTTCCGCCCCGACCTGTCCTTTCTCTCCGAGGTCCGCCTCGGCCTCGACGAACGCCTCCAGGCTCCGACCTCCCTCGCCCCGCTCATCGACCCGAACGTCCACTCCTGTGGCACCGTCTACCCGCACGGTGTGCACGAGCTGTCCCACCCCGAGCAGGACATCTACCTGGTCGGGATGAAGTCCTACGGCCGTGCCCCCACGTTCCTCGCGATGACCGGCTACGAGCAGGTCCGCTCCATCACCGCCGCCATCGCCGGAGATCGCGAAGCCGCTGAGCGCGTTGAGCTGACCCTCCCCGAGACCGGGGTATGCGGCGGCGCCGGCCTCTTCGACGACCCCGACGCCGCCCAGAACAGCGAGGGAGGCGGGTGCTGCGCAGCCCCGTCCATCTTGCAGATCGGCCTCGGCGCCCCGGCCGCCTCCGGCGGCTGCTGAACACACCCACACAAGGAGGTTCGCCATGTCCCGCGTACAGCTCGCCCTCCGCGTCCCCGACCTCGACGCGTCCATCGCCTTCTACACCAAGCTGTTCGGCACCGAGCCCGCCAAACTCCGCGACGGCTACGCCAACTTCGCCATCGCCGAACCCCCGCTCAAGCTGGTCCTGATCGAGGAAACCGCCGGCGAGGCGACCCGCATGGACCACCTCGGTGTCGAGGTCGAGTCGACCGAGGATGTCCACGCCGCCACCACCCGCCTGGGCGAGGCCGGCCTGGCCACCGACGTGGAGAACGACACCACCTGCTGTTACGCCCTCCAGGACAAGGTCTGGGTCCACGGCCCCGGCCAGGAGCCCTGGGAGGTGTACGTCGTCAAGGCAGACGCCGACTCCCTGGCCAAGCAGCAGGGCAGTACCTGCTGCGCCAGCCCCGGCGAGGCCGACACCAGCCCGAAGCAACCGGTCGCCGCGGGTGGCTGCTGCTGACCCGCTGATGACCAACCTCCACACCAGCGAGGCCGCGACCGGAGCGGGGACCGGTCACGGCCTCGGAGCGGGTCACCACTCACGCGGTCGGTGGAGTCTCAACACCCAGACAAACCTTGCCGCCCAGGGGGCACGTGCGCCGTTCTCCCGCCCTTCCACCTTGCCTATGGTGCTTCCCCCGGCCTAGGCGCCCTTAAGGCTCCAGAAACGGCCCCTAAAGGGAAGCCATGAGTCTGGTGCCAGGCCGCCCAGTAGGCGTCATCATGTGGCGATGCACGATGGTCAGGCAGGAGGGGCGAATGGACCGGCAAGTCGTCCATAATGAGCTGCGGCAGGCGAGCGTGGCGTTCCATCGACTCTTGGATACCGCTGCGGCCGAGGACCTGCGTCGCCCGAGCCAGGGGACGCGGTGGAACAACGAGCAACTGCTGTTTCACATGCTCTTCGGCTACATGGTCGTGCGGGCGTTGCTTCCGTTGGTACGCATGTTCGGCCATCTTCCGCTGGGCGTGAGTAGAGCCTGGTCTCGTCTGCTCGACGCGTCTACCCGCCCGTTCGATGTGATCAACTATCTCGGGGCGGTGGGCGGTGCGCGAGTCTTCAACCACCGCCGCATGGGTGCGCAGTTTGATCGCACTGTCGCGGCCCTTCGTCGCCGCTTGGATGCCGAGACAGAGGCCGAGTTGGCGCGCATGATGCGGTTTCCGACGCGGTGGGATCCGTTCTTCAAGGATGTGATGACCCTGGCTGACGTCTACCGGTACCCCACGCAGCATTTCGACTTCCATCGGGCCCAGCTCACCCTGGCCCCGCCTGACTGATCAGGGACGTCGGCAGTGATACCTGGCGCGCCGAGGTCAACGATCTACCTTCACCCACCACCCTCCCCAGCTCCCATCCCGTCCGCCGTCGACCCACACACCGTGGAGCGGGCGCGATTCCTGGCGTCCAGGTGGAGCGCGCCACTGTACGAACGACCTGGACGCCAGGGGCCGCGTCTGCTCGGCTCTGCCTGGGTCGACGGCGGACGGGATGGGAGCTCCCCGCGCACGCCACTACGGGCCTGCAGTCGTGAACGGCGCCCCCTCCATCCCGGTGCCGGCCGATCCCCCGCCGGAGGCAGTGTTCTGACCGTCCCGTACGCGGTGATCGGCTCATGGCCACCGGCCCTATCCACCAGTGGGCGCGCGTCGGCGCAGCCCGCGCGGAGCGGGTCGAAGGCAGGAGCGTCGTGCGGAGCGGAGCCGGGAAGCGCGCCCGGCGGAGCGGAGCGCAGCCGGGGCTTGATGAGCGACGTTGCGCTTGACCGCGGAGACGTCGTTGTCCTCGTAGACCTTCACGGCCTGCCACGACCGGAGATCCGCTAGGCGCTCGCAGTCCTGCTGCTGGCGGGCGACACCGAGCGCTTCGCCTTCGTCGTCCCGCGAGATGCGGGTGTAGATCCCCACCTTGCGTGCCACGTGCGGGCCTCCCCCTGCCTCCAGAGCAGGGGTCAGGTCACTATCGTCATCGAGTCAAGTCAGCCTGGAGCGTCGAGCCGCCCGTCGTGCAGCGGGCCGGGCAGGTTCTTGACGCCTGAGGTGCGATCAACCCGTGTCGGTCGGGCGGATGTCGTTCAGGCTGTCGACGATCGTCACGGACGGCGGAGGCGAAGGCGTGGGTACCTGGATGAGGATCGGGACATAGACCACGTCGCCGTGCCGGTACTCGGCCTTCCATGAATACCGGTAGCAGACCGTCGCATTCGGATTGCGCTGTGTCGCGTAACACCGAAGTTCCGACTTCATCGGTGCGGACTGTGGGTTCTGCGGTGGCAGGGCACCTGCTTCAGCCGTTGCCGCGCCCCATGTGCCGAGCGCCGTACAGCAGGAGGCGGCGGCCGCGGCCACGAGGCCGACGCTTCGCAGGGCCGCCTTCCGCATTCTCATCACCCGCGCTCTCGTCACCCGCGCTCGGAATGGTGGAGTTTGCGGGCCGCTTCCTGGCGGGTGTGGACGCCGAGTTTGCTCAGTACCGCGCCCACGTGATGCCCGGCGGTCTTCGGGGTGATGTAGAGACGAGCGGCGATCTCGGCATCCGACAGGCCCTCGTGCAGCAGCTTGAGGACATCCATTTCCCGGATGGTCAGCTCGTACGGATTGGCCCGGGTGGCCGCCCGCGGGCCACGCCGGATCGGGCGGACGCCGAGGGTGCGCATCACCGCGCGGGTGCGCGCCACGGCCGGCCGGGCGCCGAGGGCCTCGAAGGCGGTCAAAGCCTGGTGCAGCGCGGGGGCGTCGCCGGACAGGCGGACCAGTGCGGCGTGGTGCGGGCAACCGAGCCTGTCCCACTCGGCGGCGGCGCCGGCCCAGTCGCCGGCCAGCTCCAGCGCGTGGGGTCCGGCCGCGGCCACCTGTGGGGGTGTGCCTCCGACGCGGCGGATCCAGCAGGCCAGGGGACCGGACAGCCAGGGGTGGGTACGGTCCGCCAGCGCGTCCAGACCGCGTTGTGCCTCGGTCCGCACCAGCTCATGGTCACCGGCCAGCCAGGCCGCCTCGACCCGGGCCTCCCACCCCAGGCCCGTGTCCAGCAGGCAGTTCGAGTCGACGAGGCTCGCCGCCTGCTCCAGCAGCGGCCACACCGGGGCCTTGCCCTGGTGGGCGCGCACCAGGCCCAGGACGGTCAGGGCGAGGGCCCGGACGACCGGTGGTGAGCTGGGATGGGACAGGACGCTCTGGGCGGCATCGGCGGCCTGGGGCCACAGGCCCCGGTTCAGGAGCCCCCAGCTGCCCCAGACCTTCGTGCACAGCAGGTACGACAGCAGGTCGCGATCGAGGCAATAGGCCTCCGCCCGTTTCACGGCCGCGGTGGTCTGTGCGGTGTCCCGCTGCAGCGCGGTGAACCAGCACATGTTGAACGCCAGGAAACCCGCGTCCTCCGGCAGATCCTGCGCCATCGCGCTGGACACCGCCCGTTCGCAGTCCTCCCAGCCGGACCCCTCGCTCAGCATGCGCGCCGCCGCGGCATGGAAGCGGGCCTGGACGACCACCCCGGCATCGCCGAAGCGCTCGCCCAGATCGATCGCCTTGTCGGCGTAGGCGGCGGCCACCGCCACCCCCTCGTGCTCGTAGCAGGCCAGCTGGCAGAGGTTCAGGTAGGCCCGGCCCAGCTCCCGGCTCGGCGCGAGTCCTTCCAGCACCCGGACCGCGTCCAGACCGGTCCGTCTGGCCTCGGCGGTCCGCCCGGCCGGCCACAGCCAGCACGACAGCCAGCGCAGATCCTCGCCCTCGCGCAGCCGGTCGCCCTGGGCACGGCGCAGCTTCACCGCCCTGCGGCGAGAGGTGACCCCCTCGTCCAGCCGGCTGGACAGCAGGCAGGCCTGCGAATGGCCCTCCAGCAGGAAGGTGTGCTGGTCGGGCGTCAGGTGGTCGGCATACCGCAGGGCGCGGGCGTACTGGGCGGCCGCCTCCCGGTACGCGCCGAGCTCGGCGGCATGGGCGGCCGCGGCGGGCGCGTACTCCAGTACGGCGGTCGGATCCCCGGCACCTTCGGCGTGATCGGCCAGCAGGGCCAGATCGTCCGCAGCGACCGGGCGGGACCGCATCGCCGTCAGCACCTGCCGGTGCACCCGCAGACGGTAGGGGGCGGGGACGGACTCCAGTACCGCCAGCCGGGTCAGCTCATGGCGGAACTCGGTCACCTGCCCGTCGGTCCGCACGATTCCACAGGCCACGGCCTCGTCGAGCGCCTCCTCCGGGGCCGGCAGCATGCCGGCCAGCAGCGGCAGCGAGACCCGGCGCCCCAGGACGGCCAGCACGTCGACGACCCCGCGTGCCGCGGCCGACAGGCCGGCCAGGCGGCCGGCGACGGCCTCGCGCACCGTGGCGGGGATGGACTCGGCGGGGGCGGCCAGGATCTCGGTGACGATGAAGGGGTTGCCGGCGGAGACGTGATACAGCTGCTCGGCGTCGACGGCGTGTCCGGTGGCCAGCCTGGCCACGGCCCGACGGCTCAACGGGGCCAGGTCGTGGCGGTGCACCCAGGGATAGCCGGCCAGGGTGCCGAGGAGAGCGGTCACGTGGTGGGTGCGGCCTATCTCGTCGTCGCGGTAGGTGACCACCACCAGCGCCGGAACGCTCGGCAGCCGCCGGGCCAGGTAACGCAGCAGGTCCATCGTGGCCTCGTCGGCCCAGTGGACGTCCTCCACGATCAGCAGGCTGGGGTAGGAGCTCAGGTCGGCGAGGAGGCAGTCGAAGACCTCGTCGAAACGGCAGGTGCCGGTAAGCGCCCCGGTCAGGGCGGTGCGCGCCGCCCGGCCCAAGTACGGGGCCAGGTCCATCAGCGGGCCCAGGGGGCGAGGGGTGGCCAGCGGGTCACAGGCGCCGGCCAGGACCCGGATATGGGGATCGGCCAGCTGGGCAAGACGGTTGACGACGCTGGTCTTGCCGATGCCGGCTTCGCCGCGCACAAGGACCATACGCCCAGGGCCGCTCACGGCATCCCGCAGGTGACCGGTGAGGTCCTGGAGCACGGCCTCTCGCTCTAGCAGGTCCATCACCGGTCAGTTTCCCTCTGTGGCGGAAGCTGCGCAAAAGATCCAGACGATCAAGGCAGACCGGCAGGTGGGGCGTTGCGGCGGAAATCTGGGGTGCGAGGCGGTTTGTGCCGGGGTGGAACTTGGGGTGTCCACCCGATGTGTCCCCCGGCTGCGGCAGAGCATGCTGACGAAAGAGGCCCGCGCGGTTTCCCGGTTCTCGCGGCACAAACCGGCCTGAGAGGGCGAAGGAAACAGCAGGTCGCCGTCGTCTGTCAAGTCCCGAGATTTCGGGGAATGACGCGGGCGGAGTGCCGGGGCGTAATTGAGTCATCAGGTCGGACGGATGACTCCCTCGGAGAACATCCTCCGCAATTGAATTGGGCTCTGATCGGCGCCCAATCCGCACTCATCGAAAAGGGATCACCATGCTGAAGAAGATCGCAAAGCGTACTGCGGTGCTGACCGCGTCGGCCGCGCTGGCCGCAGGAGGCGCCCTGGTACCCACCGCCGCCTTCGCCGCCCCGGCGCCTACGGCCGCTCACGCAATGGTGCCGAGCGACAACGGCGGGAACAACAACAATAACAACAATAACAACGGCGGAGGCGGAAACAACAACAACAACAATAACAACGGCGGAGGCGGGAACAACAACAATAACAACAACAACGGCGGAGGCGGAAACAACAACAACAATAACAACAACAACAACAACGGCAAGAAGAAGGGCCACCGTCACAACAACAACAACAATAACAACAACAACGGCGGAGGCGCGAACAACAACAACAATAACAACAACAACGGCGGAGGCGCGAACAACAACAACAATAACAACAACAACGGCGGAGGCGCGAACAACAACAACAATAAC
>NZ_JBVIJE010000022.1:102416-124784 GCF_055581585.1 Streptomyces sp. NPDC031426 | reverse complement strand
AACAACAACAACGGCGGGGCCGCGAACAACAACAACAACAACAACGGCGGCGGGGCCGCGAACAACAACAACAATAACAACAACAACGGCGGGGCCGCGAACAACAACAACAATAACAACAACGGCGGCGGGGCCGCGAACAACAACAACAATAACAACAACGGCTGAACTTCACAGTCCGGCGGCCGCTGGTGCACAGGCACCCGGTCGCCGGACTGTTTTACGTGCGCGCCTGTTGTCCGGCCGGCCTGCCCCGCCGGACAACAGGCCGGTAAGTTGAAAAGCGACTTCACGCGATCGACTTTTCGTCGTCCCTGGTGACGAATCTCGGGCTTTAAGGGACGGGATGACAAGGGCAGGCACTCAATGATTTAGAAGAGCCCCCGGCTGTCGTGCCGGGAGCTCTTTTGCGATCAGAGGAGACTGGGACGAGGGACTAGAACGTGCCCAGCTTCACGATCGACAGCAGCGCGATCAGCTGGATCGCCGAGGCCCCCAGCGCCCTCGGCCACGGCAGGTCGTGGGAGCGGGAGACCATCAGGGTCAGCAGGGCGCCCGCGCCGATCCAGGTGGCCCAGCCGAGCAGCTGGACGAAGGTCGCGTCGCCGCCGACGAACATCGCGACCAGGAGCCGCGGCGCGTCCGTGAGGGCCGTGATCAGCATGGACAGGCCGACCGTCGGCTGCCAGGCGCCGTCGCCGCCGAGCTGACGGGCCAGGGTGTGGGTGACCACGCCCAGGACGAACAGGCCGAGCACCATCACGACCGCCGTGATCAGCACGATCGGCACCGCGTTGGAGAGCGTGGCGCCGATCGCGTCCTTGCGGGCGCCGTCGAAGCCGAAGACGGCCAGCAGGCCGTAGAGGAACGTGGTGATGAGCGCCGGGGCCCACATCGTGTAGTCCCGCATGCGCAGGAAGGTCTGGTCGGGGGAGAGGACGATCCCCTTCAGCAGCTCCTTCCAGTGCAGCGGCGGGCCCGGCGGTGCGGCGGGCGCCGCGGCCGAGCCGGCCTGGTAGGTCGCACCCTGTGTGTAAGCGGCGGCCTCGTCGATCGAGAACGCCTGGGTGTGGCCCGGGCTGTCGGCCGCGTACGGGTCCCGACCGGGAGCGCCGCCGCCCGGGTAGCCGCCGTCGTCCCCGAAGTACTCCGGCCCGTCACCGGCCGGACCCGGATATCCGTACGACTGGCCCTGCCGGCCGTACGACTGCTGCCTCGGCCGACCCCCCTGCTGCGGGTACGACCGCTGTCCCGGCTGCGGGTACGACCGCTGCGGCGCCTGCGGGTAGCCGTACGCGGGCCCCGCGGGCTGTCCGTACGACGGCCCCGGCTGACCGTGCTGCGGTCCGGGCCGGCCGTACGACGGTCCCTGCGGCGCCTGCTGTCCTTGAGGGGTGCGGTTGTCCCGGCCCCCGCGTCCGATCCTGAATCCAGCCACGTCATCGAACGTACCTGGTCTCAAAGAGTGACGTGCCGGGCCCGGGCGTCCGGGCCCGGCTTTGCGGCCGACCTGTGACATCCCCTAAGGGACCGTCAGGGGACGGTCCAGGGGATTTCCAGGGTTTCCAGTCCCCCACCGGCTCGCAGTGCAACGGCGCTTCGGTCGGCTGAACCGGGGTCGCACGTGTTCGACTGGCGGCGACACCCCGGGGTGGCGGCGGAGCGCGAGGGTGGTGGGTCAGGATGGTGGCATGAGTGTGGTGAAGAAAATGAAGTGGTCAAGGTAAGCACATAGCGCTGACCTGCGGCGAACCGCGCGACCCCCGTATGCCGATAGGGGGTCAGCGGGACAGGGGTAGGGACAGTTGGCTGTTGACGCGGAAGCGAGACGGCTGCGAGAGGCGCGGGGAGCGCCGCGCAAGGGTTCATGGCACTGCCAGGGCGCACGGAGGATGGGAGGCAGCTGTTCCTGAAGTGCCTGGCGGACGTGGTTCGGGTTCTAGCCTCGCGCTTTCATGAAGCGGGCTGTCCGACAGGCGGTCAGGTAGGCGAAAAGTGCCTCTGACCAGCGACAATGAGGATTGCTGAGGTCCCTTTTCCCGCCCCTGTCGGAGGCACTTTCCAGGTGAAGCAGCCTACCGGGTCCTACCCCCATGTCCGTGTCCGGGACGACGGCCGAGCCGTGGTCTCGCAGGCCGGTTCGGTCCTGCTGGTCGAAACGGCCCGCAGGATCGGCCTTGACCGGGCCACCTCCGCAGCGCTCGCCCCCTGGCGCAAACCGCGGGCCGTCCACGACCCGGGCAAGGTTCTCCTGGACCTCGCGCTGGCGGTCGCGCTCGGCGGAGACTGCCTCGCCGACGTCGCACTGCTGCGGTCCGAACCGGCCGTGTTCGGACCGGTGGCCTCCGACCCGACGGTCTCCCGCCTGATCGACGCCCTCGCCACCGCCGACGGGAACGCACTGACCGCGATCCGCGCGGCTCGGGCCGAAGCCCGCAACCAGGTCTGGAAGTTGGCTGCAGGTCGGGCTCCGGACGCCGACGGGCGGGTGACCGTGGACCTGGACGGAGTGCTGGTCGTTGCGCACTCGGACAAGCAGGATGCTGCCCCGACCTGGAAGAAGACCTAAGGCCACCACCCGCTGATGGGGTTCGTCGGCCACGGGCCGGGCGGAACCGGCGAGCCGGTGGCGGCCCTGCTGAGGCCGGGCAACGCGGGCTCGAACACGGCCGCCGACCACATCAGTGCCGCCCGTCGCCCTGGCCCAGCTGCCGAAGAAGTACCGGCGCGGGCGGCAGACCCGAATCGAAGTGCGACACCATGCCTGACTCTAGACATAGCCGCCGGCAGCAGCTCAGGAGGGCACCCGCACCTCTAGGAGAGCCGAACGGCCCGCCACCGGGGATTACCGACAACGGGCCGTGAATGGCGCTCAGGCGCCTACTTGGCTAGCGTCTCTGCCCAGTGCACAGTCACCCGATCCTCTGTGTTCGCGTTCCGGCCACGGCCCACGGACTTAGCGATGGTGATGCGGTCGAGGAAGAATGCCAGGAAGCTACGTCGCTGCTCCAGGTCCCAACTGCCCCACGTCGACTCCGGCCCGATGGGGTCGCCCTCCGGGGTCGTCCACTCCGAGGGGATGGCCACGGTGCCGCTCTCATCCCGACCCAGCTCAGCTACGCGCTCACTCACGCGAGCCTCATGGGCAGTCAGCCGCTCGACGGATTCAGCGAACATGGCCGTGCCGGTCGCCCCGGCGTACAGCCCTGCCTGCCGGTCGGCGTACAGCGTGCGGAGGGCTTCCCATACGTGCTCCAACTCAGCCCGCGTGGCGGCTAGTTCGGCCTGTCGCTCGCCCGTGTCTGCCTGGGCAGCAAATCGGCGCGCTGCCTCCCCAAGCCATTCCAGGTCTTCGCGGTCCTCGGGGTCCAGCGCAGTCAGGCGCGTCCACACGGTGCGGGCGACCACATCGTCGGCGGTCTCCATGTTGATGGCCAGGCCACCATGTCCCGGCACAGCGCCGGACTGGGCCCGGTTGCACCGGTAGAGCTGCTTGCCGTTGCGTCGGTCGGTCACCATGGACGATCCGCACACCTCACAGAACAGCATCCCTGCCCCGCCGAGCAGCGACGGCACAGACCGGCCACCCTGCCTCACAACCTGCGGCGTACGGCCGTCTAGAACATCCTGAAGGCGCCACCAGTCGTCTGCGGGAACGATGCCCTCATGTGCTATCAGGGGAGCGCCGGAATCGTCGCGCAGAATGACTTGCTTGGTGCCCTGGCGTTCAGCGGCATAGCCAGCAAGGCGAGGATCACGCAGGATGCGCAGCACGGTCGAGGACACCCACGCGGTGCGTTCCAGCGGCTCACTTATGCCCCTGCCCCGCCGGGCGGCCACGCGCGCTGTCATGTCCGCCGCTTTGGTCGGCACGCCGTCTGTGTTCAGCCTGCGGGCAATGGCAGATGCGGCTACGCCGGACAACGCCCACTCGACCATCTGGCGCACGTGCGGTGCCTCTGCCGGGTCCGGGACCAGCTTGACCACCACCAGGTCCCCGCGCGGCTCACGGCTCGACTGGAAGCCGTACGGGGCCATGCCGGACACGTGGGAGCCAGCAGCGCGCAGGGTCTCTTTAGTCGCCGTGATGTACGCCGACTTCAGGTCTGACTCTTGCTGAGCCAGCGCAGCGATGAGGCCGAAGATCGCAACGCCCATGGGAGTAGACGTGTCCAAGTAGGGCTCTTCGACGCTGACGAGCAGTACGCCGTATTTGGCAAGTTCCTCGTTGATCAGCATCGCTTCGAGGGCGCCCTGTCGGGTGAGCCGGGACAGCGAGAAGACAACCACTGCGTCTACGTGTCCGGCGCGAACGGCGGACATCATCTCTTCGAACGCGGGGCGGAGCACTTTGGGGTCCCAGCCGGATTTGCCAACGTCAGCGAAGTGACCGGCGTTGTCCCAACCCTTGGCCGTGATCAGCGCCTCGCACTTGGTCCGCTGTGCTTCGGGGGACGACGCGGAGTCGTCCTCACGCTTCCTTGACTGTCGGATGTAGGACACTGCGCGCACATGGTCCAGATTAGGGGTCCAGTCGGAGCCCCGTTTGACGAGAGGTGTCATGTGCCTAGCGTAGTAAAAATCAACGTGCTGACCGTCCCCGCCGAGCAGCGGGAGGTGCTGGAGAAGAGGTTCGCCTCCCGGGCCCACGCGGTGGAGAGCTCCGACGGTTTCGAGTGGTTCGAGCTGCTGCGTCCCGTCGAGGGCACCGACACCTACCTCGTCTACACGCGCTGGCGTGACGAGGAGTCCTTCCAGGCGTGGCTGGAGGGACCGATGAAGGCCGCGCACCAGGGCGGAGAGGGCGCCGAGCGCCCGAAGCCCGCGGCTTCCGGCTCCACCCTGTGGTCCTTCGAGGTGGTGCAGCAGGCGGGGCCCAAGGGGGCGTAGACGATGGGCGGATCTGTTCCAGGTGGAGTCGAACCCCGGGTCCCTGACCTACGCGTTCGGATCGGGCCGGTGGAACGGATCTGCCAATCCCGTCCTGTACGGATGGTCGGGGGCGTATCGGTCAGCTTCGCTTGAGCCAGTCCTCGTAGCGGGTGGTCGCGAGGTGCGCGGTGTCGTCGCCGGTGAGGACGTCGGGCATGCCCGCGAACGGGCTCGCGGACTCGTCGGTGACCACTGAACGGCCGTCCGGCCTGGCTGTCAGGGTCAGCTCGCCGAGCCGGTCGAGCCGGTGCACCTCGGGGCCCGCGATGTTCCGGATGCCGTACGACGGTTCGCCCTGCGCCGCGTCGGCGACGGCGGCGGCGACGTCGGCGGAGGCCATCGGGCGCAGCCGGTTGGACGGCAGGTGGACCTGCTTGCCCTCCGTGCACATGTCCATCACCGGGGCGATGAACTCGAAGAACTGGGTGGCGCGCACGAGGCTGTAGGGCACTCCGCTGTCGCGCACGGCCCGCTCCTGGGCGGCCTTGGCCCGGTAGTAGCCGTAGTCGGGTACCTGGTCGACGCCCACGATGGAGAGGGTGACGTGGTGGCGGACCCCCGCCGCCTTCTCGGCCGCGAACAGGTGCTGCGCCGAGCGGGTGAAGAAGTCCAGGGCCGGCTCGGTGTCGAAGGAGGGGGAGTTCGACACGTCAACGACCACGTCGGCGCCCTTGAGCGCATCCGCCAGGCCCTCGCCGGTGTAGGCGTTGACTCCGGTGGAGGGAGTGGCGGGCACGGCCTCGTGACCGCTGTTGCGCAGCAGCGCGACCACCTGCGAGCCGATGAGCCCGGTACCGCCGACAACCACGATCCTCATCACTGTCTCCGTTCGCTGTATTGCTTCCGTACAGCAGCAGGACAGCGCAGCGGCCGGGTTTGTGACAGCCGGGCTCAGCCGCCGGGGTGGAACGACGGCGCCCCCTGCCTGTGCGGGGCAGGGGGCGCCGTACGACCGGGACGGCCGGTGTCACTTCACCGGCGCGGGCTCCGGCTCGTTCTCGCTCTCCGGCTCGCCGGCCGGGTCGACCGGGGTCTTCACCGAGTCGAGGAGCAGCTGGGCCACGTCCACGACCTGGATGGACTCCTTGGCCTTGCCCTCGTTCTTCTTGCCGTTGACCGAGTCCGTGAGCATGACCAGGCAGAACGGGCAGGCCGTCGACACGATGTCGGGGTTCAACGACAGCGCCTCGTCGACGCGCTCGTTGTTGATGCGCTTGCCGATGCGCTCTTCCATCCACATCCGGGCGCCACCCGCGCCGCAGCAGAAGCCGCGCTCCTTGTGGCGGTGCATCTCCTCGTTGCGCAGGCCCGGGACCTTGCCGATGATCTCGCGCGGGGGCGTGTAGATCTTGTTGTGGCGGCCCAGGTAGCACGGGTCGTGGTAGGTGATGATGCCCTCGACCGGTGTGACCGGGACCAGCTTGCCCTCGTCCACCAGGTGCTGCAGCAGCTGGGTGTGGTGGATGACCTCGTAGTCGCCGCCGAGCTGCGGGTACTCGTTGCCGATCGTGTTGAGGCAGTGCGGGCAGGTGGCGACGATCTTCTTCGCGGACTTCGGCTTCTTGGACTCCGGCGTGACGTTGCCGTCCTCGTCGGTCTCCTCGCCGAAGGCCATGTTCAGCGCGGCCACGTTCTCCATGCCGAGCTCCTGGAACAGGGGCTCGTTGCCGAGGCGGCGGGCGGAGTCACCGGTGCACTTCTCGTCGCCGCCCATGATCGCGAACTTGACGCCCGCGATGTGCAGCAGCTCGGCGAAGGCCTTGGTGGTCTTCTTGGCGCGGTCCTCCAGGGCGCCGGCACAGCCGACCCAGTACAGGTACTCGACCTCGGTGAGGTCCTCGATGTCCTTGCCGACGACCGGGACCTCGAAGTCGACCTCCTTGGTCCACTCCAGGCGCTGCTTCTTGGCCAGGCCCCAGGGGTTGCCCTTCTTCTCCAGGTTCTTGAGCATCGTGCCCGCCTCGGAGGGGAAGGCGCTCTCGATCATGACCTGGTAGCGGCGCATGTCGACGATGTGGTCGACGTGCTCGATGTCCACCGGGCACTGCTCGACGCAGGCGCCGCAGGTGGTGCAGGACCACAGCACGTCCGGGTCGATGACGCCGTTCTCCTCGGCGGTGCCGATCAGCGGGCGCTCGGCCTCCGCCAGCGCCGCCGCGGGCACCGAAGCGAGCTGCTCCTCGGAGGCCTTCTCCTCGCCCTCCATGGTCTTGCCGCCGCCGGCCAGCAGGTACGGCGCCTTGGCGTGCGCGTGGTCCCGCAGGGACATGATCAGCAGCTTCGGGGAGAGCGGCTTGCCGGTGTTCCAGGCGGGGCACTGCGACTGGCAGCGGCCGCACTCGGTGCAGGTGGAGAAGTCCAGCAGGCCCTTCCAGGAGAACTGCTCGACCTGGGAGACGCCGAAGACGTCGTCCTCGCCGGGGTCGGTGAAGTCGATCGGCTTGCCGCCGGAGGTCATCGGCAGCAGGGCGCCGAGGGAGGTCTCACCGGTGGCGTTGCGCTTGAAGAAGATGTTCGGGAACGCCAGGAAGCGGTGCCAGGCCACACCCATGTCGGTCTTCAGGGCGACCACGATCATCCAGATGAAGGAGGTCGCGATCTTCAGGCCGGCGAAGAAGTAGGTGAGGTTCTGGAGCGTGGAGACGTCCATGCCCTTCAGCCACGACACCACCGGGTACGAGATGAAGAAGGAGGCCTCGTAGCCGTCGACGTGGTGCTGGGCGCCTTCGAGGGCGTGCAGCATGAAGATGCACACGCCGACGATCAGGATGACGGCCTCGACGAAGTACGCCTGGCCGAAGTTGGAGCCCGCGAAGCGGGACTTGCGGCCCGGCGTGCGCGGGTGGCTCAGCTGGCGGATCGCGATCAGGACGAGGATGCCGACGACCGTCATGGTGCCGATGAACTCGACATAGACGTTGTACGGCGCCCACTCGCCGATGACCGGCAGGATCCAGTCCGCCTTGAACAGCTGCCCGATCGCGTTGACGATCGTCAGCAGCAGGGTGAAGAAGCCCACCGCCACGAACCAGTGCGCCACCCCGACGACGCCCCAGCGGTTCATCCGGGTGTGGCCGAGGAACTCCCTGACCACGGTCATGGTGCGCTGTGCGGGGTCGTTGGTCCGCGTTCCGGCAGGAACCGACTGGCCCAGCCGCATGAAGTTGTAGATCTGCAGGAGGGCGCGGCCGAACAGTGCCACGCCGACCACGATCAGGACCAGCGACACGATGATCGCGGCGAGTTGCATTGGGGCTCCTGAGGCGGCCTCGTGTTAACCGAGCTGACAGACATTACTAAGCGGTAACTTATGTAGTCCGTCTGAGACTACCCCCATCTTCCTTCGGGATGCAGCCGCGTGCGGGGTGACGAGCATCATCCCAGGGTCATCAGATCGTGTTATTCATACCGATTTGCTACATTCGCCCCTACCTTAGAGCCGTGCTCTACGGGATCGCCGCCGCAACCGCCGCCCTGCTTCTCGCCGCCGTACTCTCGGCGCTGCTCAGGGTGCCCGCGCTGCGGGCCGGCATCCTCGACCGGCGCCGGCAGCGACGGCTGCCGCTGCTCGGCGGGCTCGCCGTGGTGGCCGTCACCTGTCTCGTCGCCTGGGTGGGGCAGCGGACCGCGATCGCGCCGCTCGGGGACGGGGTCGACCGGCTGCTTATCGCCGCCGCCGCGCTCGCCGCGCTGGGCCTGGCCGGTGACGTCTGGCGGATCCGCGCGCGCGTGCTCGTCGCCGGTACGGCCGTGGCGGCGGCCTACGTGGTGCCGTACCAGGAGACGGGTGTGCCGGGCGGGCTGCTCGCCGTGGGCTGGATCGTCCTCGCCTCCTTCGCCTTCAAGGGGCTCGATCACGCGGACGGTCTCGCGGGGACCGTCGGGGTCGTCACCGCGTTCGGGGCGGGGGCCTGCGCGGCCGCCGAACTGATGGACGGGCTCGCCGCCTTGCTGAGCGTCCTCGCCGCTGCGCTCACCGGCTTCCTGATGCACAACTGGCATCCCGCGCGGATCGGGCTCGGCGCCTGCGGTTCGCTGTTCACCGGGTTCCTGCTGTCGTCGTCCCTCGTCTTCACGCGCGCGGGGTACGGATTCGAGCCGAGCGCGGGGGTGATGTTCTGCCTCGGCGCGCCCGCCCTCGCCGACGCCGTCCTCGTGGTCCTCTCCCGGCGGCTGGCCGGGCGTCCGCTGGTCAGGCGCGGCCCCGACCATCTCGTACACCGGCTGCGGCCGCTCGGGCTCACGCCGCAGGGCTCGGTCGTTCTGCTGGGGGCGGGCTCCTTCGCCTCGGTGCTCGTGGGGGTGCTCGTGCACACCGGGTGGACGGGGGACGGGGCCGTGGCATGGGTGGCCGGAGGGACGGTGCTGATCGTCGGCGTCCTCCTTCGTGTCCCTGTCCAGCAACCCCGGCGGATGCCATCGACGCAGGTCAGCGCCCGGTTGCGTGTTAGGAACGGATAAGACTTGAGCCCTCTCGACTCAGGTCTGTTGACCGGGCGGGGGCCGTCGTGCACACTTGAGTCCGTTCCACTCAAGTCAGCTGGAGGAATCAACCATGGCACGTGCGGTCGGCATCGACCTGGGCACGACTAACTCCGTCGTCAGCGTTCTGGAGGGCGGCGAGCCCACCGTCATCACCAACGCCGAGGGCGCCAGGACCACGCCGTCCGTCGTCGCCTTCGCCAAGAACGGCGAGGTGCTCGTCGGCGAGGTCGCCAAGCGCCAGGCGGTCACGAACGTGGACCGGACCATCCGCTCGGTGAAGCGCCACATGGGCACCGACTGGAAGATCCAGCTCGACGGCAAGGACTTCAACCCGCAGCAGATCTCCGCGTTCATCCTGCAGAAGCTGAAGCGGGACGCCGAGGCCTACCTGGGCGAGAAGGTGACCGACGCGGTCATCACCGTCCCGGCGTACTTCAACGACTCCGAGCGTCAGGCGACCAAGGAGGCCGGTGAGATCGCCGGCCTGAACGTCCTGCGCATCGTCAACGAGCCGACCGCCGCCGCGCTGGCCTACGGCCTCGACAAGGACGACCAGACGATCCTCGTCTTCGACCTCGGTGGCGGCACCTTCGACGTGTCCCTGCTGGAGATCGGCGACGGCGTCGTCGAGGTGAAGGCCACCAACGGTGACAACCACCTCGGTGGTGACGACTGGGACCAGCGCGTCGTCGACTACCTGGTCAAGCAGTTCCAGTCCGGTCACGGCGTGGACCTGTCCAAGGACAAGATGGCCCTGCAGCGCCTCCGTGAGGCCGCCGAGAAGGCCAAGATCGAGCTGTCCTCCTCCACCGAGACCTCGATCAACCTGCCGTACATCACCGCGTCCGCCGAGGGCCCGCTGCACCTGGACGAGAAGCTCACCCGCGCCCAGTTCCAGCAGCTGACGGCCGACCTGCTGGAGCGCTGCAAGACGCCGTTCCACAACGTCATCAAGGACGCCGGCATCTCCATCAACGAGATCGACCACGTCGTCCTCGTAGGTGGCTCCACCCGTATGCCTGCCGTCGCCGAGCTCGTCAAGGAGCTGACCGGCGGCAAGGAGGCCAACAAGGGTGTGAACCCGGACGAGGTCGTCGCCATCGGCGCCTCGCTCCAGGCCGGTGTCCTCAAGGGCGAGGTCAAGGACGTCCTGCTGCTCGACGTCACCCCGCTGTCCCTCGGCATCGAGACCAAGGGCGGCATCATGACCAAGCTGATCGAGCGCAACACCACGATCCCGACCAAGCGCTCCGAGATCTTCACCACGGCCGAGGACAACCAGCCGTCCGTGCAGATCCAGGTCTACCAGGGCGAGCGCGAGATCGCGGCGTACAACAAGAAGCTCGGCATGTTCGAGCTGACCGGTCTGCCGCCGGCGCCGCGTGGCGTCCCGCAGATCGAGGTCTCCTTCGACATCGACGCCAACGGCATCATGCACGTCACGGCGAAGGACCTCGGCACCGGCAAGGAGCAGAAGATGACCGTCACCGGCGGCTCCTCGCTGCCGAAGGACGAGGTCGACCGGATGCGCCAGGAGGCCGAGCAGTACGCGGAGGAGGACCACCGCCGCCGCGAGGCCGCCGAGACCCGCAACCAGGGCGAGCAGCTCGTCTACCAGACCGAGAAGTTCCTCAAGGACAACGAGGACAAGGTCCCCGGCGAGATCAAGACCGAGGTCGAGGCCGCGGTCGGCGAGCTGAAGGAAGCCCTCAAGGGCGAGGACACCGCCGAGATCCGCACCGCCACCGAGAAGGTCGCCGCCGTCTCGCAGAAGCTGGGCCAGGCCATGTACGCCGACGCCCAGGCCGCGGGCGGCCCCGAGGGCGCCGCTCAGGGCGGCAAGGCCGCTGACGACGACGTGGTGGACGCCGAGATCGTGGACGACGAGCGCAAGGACGGTGCCGCGTGACGGAGGAGACCCCGGGCTTCGAGGAGAAGCCCGACGTCCCCTCCGGCGCGACCCCCGACGACGCCGAGCCGAAGGCCGCTCCCGAGGAGGGGGCGGCCCCGGCCGGGGACGGAAACGAGACCGCGGGTCTGGTGGCCCAGCTGGACCAGGTGCGCACGGCGCTGCACGAGCGCACGCTGGACCTCCAGCGCCTCCAGGCCGAGTACCAGAACTACCGCCGCCGGGTCGAGCGGGACCGGATCACGGTCAAGGAGATCGCCATCGCGAACCTCCTGACCGAGCTCCTGCCCGTGCTCGACGACATCGGCCGCGCGCGGGAACACGGCGAACTGGTCGGCGGCTTCAAGTCGGTGGCCGAGTCGCTGGAGACCGTCGCGGCCAAGATGGGCCTGCAGCAGTTCGGCAAGGAGGGCGAGCCCTTCGACCCGACCATCCACGAGGCCCTGATGCACAGCTACGCGCCGGACGTCACCGAGACGACCTGCGTGGCGATCCTGCAGCCCGGGTATCGCATCGGCGAGCGCACCATCCGCCCCGCGCGGGTGGCCGTCGCCGAGCCGCAGCCCGGCGCGCAGACCGTCAAGGCCGAGGGCGCCGAGGACAAGGCGTCCGAGGCGAAGCAGGCCGGCGCCGCTGATGGCAAGGAGAACGGTGGCCCGGACGAGGGCTGACGTGAGGACACTCAAGGGGAAGGAGGGACGTCGGGGATGAGCACCAAGGACTTCATCGAGAAGGACTACTACAAGGTCCTCGGCGTCCCCAAGGACGCCACCGAGGCCGAGATCAAGAAGGCGTACCGGAAGCTCGCCCGCGAGTTCCACCCGGACGCCAACAAGGGAAACGCCAAGGCGGAGGAGCGCTTCAAGGAGATCTCCGAGGCGAACGACGTCCTCGGCGACCCCAAGAAGCGCAAGGAGTACGACGAGGCTCGCGCCCTGTTCGGCAACGGCGGCTTCCGCCCCGGGCCGGGCGCCGGCGGCTCCTTCAACTTCGACCTGGGCGACCTCTTCGGAGGCGGCGGGACCACCACCCAGGGCGGCGGCTTCGGGGGCGGACTCGGTGACGTCTTCGGGGGACTGTTCAACCGCGGCGGCACGGGCACGACCCGTACCCAGCCGCGGCGCGGCCAGGACATCGACACCGAGGTCACGCTGAGCTTCACGGAGGCCATCGAGGGCGCCACGGTGCCCCTGCGCATGTCCTCCCAGGCACCCTGCAAGGCCTGTTCGGGCACCGGCGACAAGAACGGCACACCGCGCGTGTGCCCGACCTGTGTCGGCACCGGGCAGGTCGCCCGCGGCTCCGGCGGCGGCTTCTCGCTCACCGACCCCTGCCCCGACTGCAAGGGCCGTGGCCTGATCGCCGAGCACCCCTGCCTGGAGTGCAAGGGCAGCGGCCGCGCCAAGTCCTCGCGCACGATGCAGGTCCGCATCCCGGCCGGCGTCACCGACGGGCAGCGCATCCGGCTGCGCGGCAAGGGCGCGCCCGGCGAGCGCGGCGGACCGGCGGGCGACCTGTACGTGGTGGTGCACGTCGGTGCGCACCCGGTGTTCGGACGCAAGGACGACAACCTCACCGTCACCGTGCCGGTGACGTTCGCCGAGGCGGCCCTCGGCGGCGAGGTCCGGGTACCGACCCTCGGCGGCCCCGCGGTCACCCTGAAACTGCCGCCCGGCACGCCCAACGGCCGCACCATGCGCGCCCGGGGCAAGGGCGCGGTCCGCAAGGACGGCACTCGCGGCGACCTGTTGGTCACCGTCGAGGTGCGTGTTCCCAAGGACCTGTCGGGGAAGGCTCGTGACGCACTGGAGGCGTATCGCGAGGCGACCGCGGGCGAGGACCCGCGGGCGGAGCTGTTCGAGGCCGCGAAGGGAGACTGAGAGTGATGGACGGCCGTCGGCGTAATCCGTACGAACTGACCGAGGAGACCCCGGTCTACGTCATCTCGGTGGCGGCCCAGCTCTCCGGACTCCACCCGCAGACGCTGCGCCAGTACGACCGCCTGGGCCTGGTCTCCCCCGACCGCACCGCCGGCCGGGGCCGCCGCTACTCGGCCCGCGACATCGAACTGCTCCGCCAGGTACAGCAGTTGTCGCAGGACGAGGGCATCAACCTGGCCGGCATCAAGCGCATCATCGAACTGGAGAACCAGGTCGCCGCCCTGCAGTCCCGGGTCGTGGAGCTGGAGGCGGCCCTGGACGGCGCGGCGGCCGCGATGCAGCAGCGCGAGGCGGCCGTCCACGCCTCCTACCGCCGCGACCTGGTCCCGTACCAGGAGGTCCAGCAGACCAGCGCGCTGGTCGTGTGGCGGCCGAAGCGGCAGCAGGACTGAGTGGAACACGGTGAAGGGGCCCGCGGTCTTTCCGCGGGCCCCTTCGGCGTGTCAGGAACCGCTCGGCGGGGTGATGGCGTAGTCGGTCTCGGCGAAGGCCTCGGTGCCGTCCGCCCGGACGAGGGAGATCATGTAGTAGACCGTCGTGCCGGCCGGGGCGTTCGTGTCGGTCCAGAACCAGCCGTCCCGGCTCTTGGCCACCGGGGTCTCGGTCAGCCGGACGAACCGGGCTTCGGCGCGGTCCCAGCGGTAGACGTGGAAGCCGGTCACCGAGGAGGTGTCCTCGTACGGACACCACGGCTCCACCCTGATCCCGCTCGCGGGCCTCCAGGTCGTCGTCCGGCAGCCCGCCGTGGCGTCCGGGACCGAGGTGGGCCGCAGGTCGAGCGCGGTCACCGGGACCGAGGCGACGGGCACGCTCCAGTCCTTGACGTCCGGATCGTCCTGGTAGGTCAGGGAGTTGCCGTAGACGTCCACGGCCACGACGAACAGGCGGTACGACTTGCCGTCGGCCGGCCAGGACAGCAGGGTCTGCGTGGTCGACGCGTTCACCTCCCCGAGGTACTCGGGGTCGTAGGACTCGTCCTGTTGCTGGTAGAGGCGGTAGGACGCCAGGTCCGGCGCCGTGCTGGGCTGCCAGGACAGGCGGATGCCGTACTCCAGCGGCTCGGCGGCGACGCCGGTGACGACCGGTGGTGGCGTCTCGTCGCCGGGCCGGGTCGCGGTGACCTCGGCGGAGGGCACGGACCAGCGGCCGGAGGAGTCCTTGCGCAGCACCGTGTAGTGGTACGTGTTGCCGCGGCGGCCGGAGTAGTCCGTGCAGCCGCGCACGGTGTTGCCGTCGGCGTCCGTGCCGCTCGTGGGCGAACCACAGGTGATGGTCTGCCAGGTGCGGGAGCCGTCGGCCGAGGCCTCCGCGCGGCGGACCGTGTAGCCGGTGGTGTCCGCGGGCTGGGTCCAGCCGAGCACCACCTCGCCGCTGCCGGTGCTCGCCGTGACGGCCTGCGGCGGCGTGATGGTCCGGGTGGCGCTCACGACGGCGGACTCGGCGGCGTTGCCGTGCGCGTCGATCGCGCTGACCTTGTAGTCGTAGGCGGTGCGGTACGCCGCCTTGGTGTCCGTGTAGCCGGTGTCCGTGGTGTCGGTGAGCACGGTGAAGGAGGCGTCGCCGGCGGCCTTGCGGGACACCCGGTAGGTGACGGCGTCCTTGACGGCCGTCCAGGACAACCGGTTGGCGTCCTCGGAGCCGGTCGCGGTGAGCTTCGGGGCGGGGGGCGGTGTCAGGTCCCGTGACGGGATCGGGCCCTGGTCGGCGCTTCCGGTGGACTCGTTGCCGGCCCTGTCGTAGGCGCGGACCTCGTAGTAGTACGACTGCCCGGTCTGTGGCGGCCGTTCGCTGAGGCGGGGCACCGTCGTCGTACCGACCCGCGTGTAGGTGCTCGTGCCGGCCACCCGCCGGTACAAGCGGTACCCGGCGAGGTCCATCTCCTTGTTCGCCCTCCAGCTGAGCACAGCGTGGATGCCGTCCGGGTCACCGGTGTAGTAGTCCCAGGACAGTCCGGTCGGGGCGAGCGGCCTGACCTTGTCGACGTCCGGCGAAGTCCGCGGTGTGTAGCCGAACTTGACGCTCGAGGTGCCAGTCCAGTTGACGTGGTCGACGCGCAGGGTGTGCTTGCCGGACGGGACGGTGACGTTGACGGTCTTCGCGCGTGTGCCGGAGGTGTTGGACCACAGGTCCACCTTGCGGACGCCGTCCAGGTAGACCCGGATGCCGTCGGTTCCGGACACGGCGAACGTGAAGGGTCCGCCGGAGCCGAAGTCGCGCGTGACGGTCCAGCGGACGCCGAAGTTGTCCTTCGGCAGCCCGGTGACGGGCGCACCGGTCCAGTTCTGGTCGACGACGGTGTCGCAGTCCGTCTTCTTCGGAGTGCCGGAGAACGTGGTGTTCGCGTAGAACGTCCGCTTGTAGACCGGCGATGCGCACGTCGTGGCGGCGGAGGCGGGCAGGGTGACCGCGTTGAGCAAAGTACCGGCGGTGGCGAGTGCGACGGCCGTGGCGGCCCCGCGTCTGGCTGGGTTCATTCGGTCCTCTGGCCGAGTCGGGAAAGCGGCGCACGGCCGCCGGTGATCATGACTCGCGGAGGACCGGGTTGGTTGTACCGATCTTTGCCGACCCATGAACTCTCCTTGAATGGAGGGTCCGTAAAGAGTGTTTGGAGGTGATTCCGTGCCTCCTTCACAGGGTCAGCAGAGCGTGGTGTTGCGGACTCGTTAAGTGGTTCTGCTTGACGCCGGGTGTGGCCTCCGCGTTGTCTTTTCAGACACCTGGGTCGTATAGCAGCCCTACGTCCGGAACGCACATGAAGTGAGCCCTCGAATGCGTCGTATCGCCATATCCGTGGCCGCATCCACGATGACCCTTTCGCTCGCCGGATGCGGCGTGCTGGGAGCGACGGGGGACGGTGCGAGCGCGAGCCCGAGCAAGGGCAACGACATCACCGTGGGCCTGTTGCTGCCGGAGAAGGCGAACACCCGTTACGACAAGTTCGACTACCCCATCATCCAGAACAAGGTGGCCCAGCTCACCCGCAAGCAGGGCAAGGTCGAGTACGCCAACGCCGACGCGGACGCATCCCGGCAGGCCTCGCAGATGCAGAAGATGGTCGACGAGAAGGTCGACATCATCATGCTCGACGCGGTCGACTCGCACGCCATCGCACCCGAGGTGAAGAAGGCCAAGGATGCGGGCATTCCGGTCATCGCCTACGACCGTCTCGCCGAGGGCCCGATCGACGCCTACGTCTCCTTCGACAACGAGCTCGTCGGCGAGGTGCAGGGCCGCACCCTGCTGGAGGGCCTCGGGCCGAGCGCCGACACCTCCAGCAAGATCGTCATGGTGAACGGCTCGCCCACCGACCCCAACGCCAAGCAGTTCAAGCAGGGCGCGCTCTCCGAGCTGACCGGCAAGGTGACGGTCGCGGCGTCGTACGACACCACGGACTGGAAGCCGGAGCTCGCCGAGACCGAGATGGCCAAGGCGATCGCCGTGATCGGCAAGAGCAACATCGCCGGCGTCTACGCCGCCAACGACGGCATGGCCGGCGGTGTCATCAAGGCCCTGCAGGCGGCCGGCGTCACGAACCTGCCCCCGATCACGGGCCAGGACGCCGAACTCGACGCGGTCCAGCGGATCGTGGCCGGCGAGCAGTTCATGAGCGTCTACAAGCCCTACCCGGACGAGGCCGAGGCCGCCGCGCAGATGGCCGTCGCCAGGGTCCAGGGTCAGGACATCCAGTTCGACGCGCTCACCCAGGACAAGGTCGACAGCCCCACCGACAAGAACATCCCGTCGAAGCTGATCCAGCCGACGGCCCTGACCAAGAGCAACATCAAGTCCACGGTCATCGCGGACGGCATCTACACGGTGGGCGACATCTGCACGGCCAAGTACAAGGCGGCCTGCGCGACGCTCGGTCTGAAGTAGGGGGCGTTCCCCCGCGCCCCTGAGGGCAGTCCCTAGGGGCGCGGAGCGCCTCGCGCCACCCCCGTGGGCGCGGGGCGCGGCCCCGGCGGGGCGGGGGGTGCCGGGCCAGGGCCGCTCCGGGTGTCCGGTGCTCAGGTGACACCCGGGGGAAGCGGGACCAACGATGCCGTGACGCAGTCCGTCCCACCACCATCAGCTTGTTGCAATGCGAGGGGCGGAGCCTGCCCCATACCCGGACATAACTGCGCTTTAAGGCCGCCCTGTTGCGGAGAGCCGTGTTGCGGACCCGGTCGGCGCCCGCGCATAGTTGCGCTGCGGAAGTGACAGCACACCGGGGGTGAAATGGCCGATGGCCGGGCGCGGGGCGGAGCAGCATCCACACGGCGCCGACCGACTGTGCGCGGCCGGCGACCGGATCTATTCCCGGGCCGTACGCCGGGGGCGCGTGCCGCGCACTGACTCCGAGGCGGTGCCCTGTCTGCTGGAACTGGGCCTGCTGCACCCGGACCCCGACGACATGGACTGGCTGGTGCCGACCTCCCCGCAGGAGGTCATGACCAGGCTGCTGCGCGGGGTCTACGACGAGGTCAGCGAGAGCCAGCAACGCGTGGGCTCGGCGGTGGCCGCCTTCGAGTGGTACGCCGGGCTCGGCCGTCAGCTGGGCGCGCTGGCCGCACCGGCCGAGGGCAGCGCGATCCGGGTGCTGGACGGGCTCTCCCGGATCCAGGCCGCGATGGACGAGGCGACCGAGGCCTGCACGACCGAGGTGCTCACCGTGCAGCCGGGCGGCATCCGCCGGGAGGCGGAACTGACGGAGGGCCTGCACCGGGCGCTGGCCCTGCGCGGCCGGGGCGTGCGCATGCGCGACCTCTACACCCATGTGGCCCGCCACGGCCAGGGCTTGCTGAACTACCTGGAGCTGATGGGCGACACGGTGGAGGCCCGGACGCTGGACGAGGTCATCGACCGCCTGATCCTCTTCGACCGCACGGTGGCCTTCATCCCGGCGAACGCCGACCGCACGATGGCCCTGGAGCTGCGCCACCCGGCCCTGGTGGAGTACCTGGTGACGGTCTTCGAGCGTCTCTGGCGCCTGGCCATCCCGCTCACCGCCCCGCTGCCCGACACCGGCATCGAGGGCATCTCGCACCGCGAGCAGTCCATCGCCGCGCTGCTCGCCGAGGGCCATCAGGACGCGGTGATCGCCGAGCGGCTCGGCATCAGCGTGCGCACCTGCCGCGCCCATATCGCCCGGCTGTCGGAGACCCTGGGCGCGGCCAGCCGCACCCAGCTGGGCGTCCGGATCGCCCAGGTGGGCCTGGACGGACACCGGGGCTCCGGGCTGCCGGCCGCGGCGCTCACGGCTCCTGATCAAGAATCCCCGAGCGTGCGATGAGATAGCCCAGCTGGGCCCGGCTGTCGCTGCCGAGGGTGGCGGCGAGCTTGGCGATGTGCAGCCGGGCGGTGCGGATGTTCATGCCCAGGCGGTCGGCGATGACGGCGTCGGTGTGGCCCTCGACGAGGAGGGCGGCGATGGCCCGCTGGCGGGGTGTCACGCCCTTCACCGACGGGGGCTGCACCGCCTTCGGGAACATCGGCGTGGCGAGCCGCCAGAGCCGGTGGAAGGTCGTCACGAAGTACTTGATGAGCGCCGGGTGGCGGACCTCCAGGGCGAGGGTGCCGTCGTCGTCGGCGGGGAGGAAGGCGACCTTGCGGTCGATGACGATGAGCCGGTCCGGCACCTCGTCGAGGCTGCGCGCCTCCGTGTCCCCGCGCCGGAAGTGCTCCAACGGCCCGTACACCTCCGGCACATGGCGCAGGGTGTGCTGGTAGAGGGTGCGGATCCGGCCGCCGCGGTCCAGCAGCGCCTGATCGCGCCCGAAGGCGGTGTCCCGGGCCGCCTCGCCGCGCGGGCCGGTGAGGCCGGCGTGCGGCTGGATGGTCAGGGACTCCTCGGTGGCGTCCACCATCGCGTCGGAGATCGCCCGGTTGATCTGCTCGGTGCCGCTGAGCAGCCGCAGCATCGCCGGCTCGGTGCCGGTGCCCGGCGTCCTGCGCACCTCCACGCGCAGGAGCGACTCGAACCGCTCCACCAGCCGGTCCTCGCGCCGCCGTTCCTCGGCGACCCGCGCCGCGGAGGCCCGCAGCAGCCGGTGCAGGGCCGCGGCGGGCGCGACCGGTTCGAGCTGTCCGACGTCGTCCAGGACCGGGTGCAGCAGCCCGAAGTCGGTCAGGCAGGGCACGTCGGCGGCGTCGCCGACCGGTATCCGCCCCTCCCGCAGGGCCCGCTCGTACACCTTCTCCCCGGCGGCGCACAACTCCTCGACCCCGTGCTCCCGATGCGTCACCGGTCCACCTCTCCCTGCTGGTCGAGAATCCCGGACTGCCCGATGAGATAGCCGAGTTGAGCCCTGTTCTCGCTGCCGAGGGTGGCGGCGAGCTTGGCGATGTGCAGCCGGGCGGTCCGCACGTTCATGCCGAGCCGCGCGGCTATCGCGGCGTCGGTGTGCCCCTCGATCAGAAGGGCGGCGATGGCGCGCTGGCGGGGGGTGACGCCGTTCAGGGTGGGGGGCTGGGCGGCTTCGGGGTACATGGGGGTGGCCAGGCGCCACAGACGGTCGAAGGTCGTGACGAAGAAGGAGACCAGAGCGGGGTGGCGGACCTCCAGGGCGAGCGACTGGTCCGCGCTCGCGGGTACGAAGGCGACGGCCCGGTCGACGACGATCAGCCGCTCCGTCACCTCGTCCAGGGTGCGCGCCTCTACATCGCCGTCCAGGGCCTCGTAGCGGGCGAGGACCGAGGGGGCGTGGCGCAGCGTGTGCTGGTAGAGGGTGCGGATCCGGCCCCCGCGGTCCAGCAGCGCCTGGTCGCGGGCCAGGGCCATCGCGCGGCGCTCGGGGGAGATGCGGAAGTGGCCGGTGTACGGCTGGATGGCGAGGAGCTCGCCGGAGGTGCCGGCCAGGGCCTGGTCCAGGGCGCCGTTGATGCGCTCCAGCCCGCTGAGGACCCGGAGCGTCGGGGTGTCCGTGGCCGGGCCCCGGGGGTCGCCGATCCGCAGCAGCGACTCGAACGACTCGGCCAGCCGCTCACCGCGCCGCCGTTCCTCCGCGATGCGGTCCTCGGACGCCCGCAGCAGCCGGCGCAGCGCGACGACGGGCGCGACGGGCTCCAGCCAGGCGAGGTCGTCGACCGTGGGATGCAGCAGCCCGAAATCCACCAGACAAGGAGCCGGTACGGCGTCCTCGGCGCGCACCCGGCCCTCCCGCACCGCCCGCTCGTACAGCGACGCCCCGGCCGCGCACAGGTCCTCCACACCGTGCCCGCGGTGCGGCGGTCCGCTCGCCGCGGCGCCGTCCTCTTCCCGCACCACGGTCAGCTCTCGCGGTCGAGGATGCCGGACTGGGCTATGAGAAAGCCGAGTTGGGCCCGGCTGCCACTGCCCAGGGCGGCCGCCAGCTTGGCGATGTGCGCCCGGCAGGTGCGGACGTTCATGCCGAGCCGGCGGGCGATCGCCTCGTCGACATGGCCCTCGATGAGCAGCTTCGCTATGGACCGCTGGACGCCGGTGATGCCCTCGGGGGTGGATTCGTAGGGCACCTCGTCCATCAGCGGGGTGGCCCGCTGCCAGAGCTGTTCGAAGACCCTGATGAGGTACTGCACAAGACCGGGGTGGCGCAGCTCCAGGGCGATCTGCCGGTCGTCCTGGGCGGGGATGAAGGCGACCGACGTGTCACAGATGATCAGCCGCTCGATCAGCTCCTCCAGCGTGCGGATCTCGACCTTGGCGCCGGCCATCTGGTCCATGTACGCGTACGTGCTCTGACTGTGCCGCACGGTGTGCTGGTAGAGCGTGCGCATGGAGATGCCCCGCTCGATCAGGGGCTTGCTGCGCTTGAGCGCCTGGCTGAGGATGTGCTCCGGGCGACTGCCTCCGGGCTGCACGGTCAGGACCTCGGTGCGAGCCTCGGCGATCGCCACGTCGAGCGCCTGGTGGATGCGGTCGATACCCTCCAGCACGGTGATCGCGTGCGTGGTCGCCGGTTTCTGGGCACTGATGTCCAGGAACGGCTGGAAGGTGTCCGCCAGTTCCAGGGTGGCCCGCCGGCGGTCCTGGATCTCGCGCTCCAGGGGCTGCAGTTGCTGGGCGAGCACGACGGACGGAGGAACCGGGCGCAGCCAGCCCGGGTCGTCCGGATCGGGGTGGAGCAGGGCGAACTCCAGCAGACAGGGCGCGTTCTCGGCCTCGTCCCGGGAGATACGTCCGGAACTGAGGGCACTGGCGTAGAGACGCGAACCGTCGGCACAGAGGTCTGTGATGCCGTGAGGATGTGTCGGTTTTGTGCGCTTAGTTGGCAAATCTCCACCCCCCAGGGTCCTGAACGTGCAGGAACATGATGCATCTCCTGTGTGGCATTGACGTGCCTGAATGAGCCATCGTCTTGTCACACGGGGGAGAGGAAGCCATCAAGTGAGGACGAAGCCGACCATGAAAAAGAGAATGCTTCGCTCGGTGCTTGCCACTGCCTTCGTAGTCGCGCTGGCCAGCGGTGCGGCTGGTCCTCTTGACGTCGGCTGGGGTAGCACGACCAAGACCCAACAGACCACGGCCCAGGACGTCGGCTGGGGCATCGTCGCCGGCCCCACGGATGTCGGCTGGGGCGTCGCGCCCGGCGGCAGCCCGTCGGACGTCGGCTGGTCGACTCCGGCGGACGCGACGGCATGACCACTCCACCCGACGACCGGTCCTTCCGTCGCGAAATGGCCACCGCCTACCGCTCCGGCTGGCACTTCATCGACCTGGTCACCGCCATCCCCCACAGCGGTGACTCGCTGATGGTGACCGTGTTCGGTGAGCCGGTCGTCGTGACGCGGGACGAGGACGAGGACGTGCGGGCGTACCGGTGCCTGCGCAAGCCGCGTGGCGCGCCCCAGCCGGTCCGGTGTGCCGTCCGGTACGGAATGATCTTTGTGAATCTTGACCAGCGGGACCACCGGCTCGCGGAGCCGACGGACCGTGACCTGAGGACCATCTCTGCCACCCCCCGCAGTGCCTGACGCGATTCCCCCGTCGTAAAAGATCGCTCAGGTGCTTCCCCCCGCAGCGGGGGGGGGGGGGGGGGGGGGGGGGGGGGGGGGGGGGGGGGGGGGGGGGGGGGGGGGGGGGGGGGGGGGTGGGGGGGGGGGGGGAGGGGGGGGGGGGGGGGGGAGAGGGGGGGGGGGGGAGGT
>NZ_JBVIJE010000022.1:0-102407 GCF_055581585.1 Streptomyces sp. NPDC031426 | reverse complement strand
GCGTTCCTTACCCACCCCCCCCCCAAAAAAAGCCCCCCCCCTTTCCCCCCCCCCCCCCCCCCCCCCCCCCCCCCCACCCCCGCCCCCCCCGCTGCAGTTTTCTGGGGATATTCTGTGGAATTTCGCGGTATGCGCGCGCGCCCAGGGTGGCTGAAAGTTTTCGGTCGCCTCAGGCGTTCCCCAGGGCCCGCTCCACCTCGATCTCGATCACCACGCGCGCCGGATTCGGCCCCGGTGTCCGCTCGTAGCGCTCGGCATAGCGCCGTACCGCCTCCGCGACCCGTTCCGGCTCCGTCCGCACCCTCGCCCGCCCCTCCAGCGTGGCCCAGCGCCGGCCGTCCACCTGGCACACCGCGACCCGGGCGCCCTCGGCTCCGGCCGCGCGCACATGCCGTACCTTCGCGCTGGTCCCGTTGGTGATCACCCTGGCCAGGCCGGTCTCCGCGTCGAACGTCACCCCCACCGGCACCACGTGCGGACTGCCGTCGGGGCGGAGCGTCGTCAACGTGCACAGATGACGTTCCCGCCAGAACTCCAGGTACTGCTCAGAGTGCTTCGCCATGCCCGCAACCTAGCCCGCGCAGGGCCTTCCGGTCCTACTTGAGCGGAATAGACTCAACTTTGTGTACGCTGGTTAAGTCAGCAGTGGAGAGTGTGGCCGAGGAGGAGAACGGACGAAGTGGACGCCGAGCTGACCAACAGGAGCCGGGACGCGATCAACACGGCCAGCAACCGGGCCGTGACGGAGGGGCACCCGGACCTCACGCCTGCCCACCTGCTGCTGGCGCTGCTCGCCGGGCAGGACAACGAGAACATCACCGACCTGCTCGCCGCCGTCGAGGCGGACCAGGCCGCCGTACGCGCCGGTGCGGAGAAGCTGCTGGCCACGCTGCCCAGCGTGGCCGGGTCCACCGTCGCGCCGCCGCAGCCCAACCGAGAGCTGCTGGCCGTGCTCGCCGACGCCGGTGAGCGCGCCAAGGAACTCGGCGACGAGTACCTCTCGACCGAGCATCTGCTGATCGGGATCGCCGCCAAGGGCGGCCGGGCCGGCGAACTGCTGGAGCAGCAGGGTGCGGACGCGAAGAAGCTGCTGGAGGCCTTCAAGAAGGCCAGGGGAGGACGCCGCGTGACCACCGCCGACCCCGAGGGCCAGTACAAGGCCCTGGAGAAGTTCGGCACCGACTTCACCGCCGCCGCCCGCGAGGGCCGGCTCGACCCGGTCATCGGGCGGGACCAGGAGATCCGGCGGGTCGTGCAGGTGCTGAGCCGCCGTACGAAGAACAACCCCGTGCTCATCGGTGAGCCGGGCGTCGGCAAGACCGCCGTGGTCGAGGGGCTCGCCCAGCGGATCGTCAAGGGTGACGTGCCCTCGTCGCTGAAGGACAAGCGGCTGGTCGCGCTCGACCTCGGGGCGATGGTGGCCGGCGCCAAGTACCGCGGTGAGTTCGAGGAGCGGCTGAAGGCCGTCCTCGCCGAGATCAAGGACTCCGACGGGCAGATCATCACCTTCATCGACGAGCTGCACACCGTCGTCGGCGCCGGTGCCGGCGGCGACTCTGCCATGGACGCGGGCAACATGCTCAAGCCCATGCTGGCCCGCGGCGAGCTGCGCATGGTCGGCGCCACCACCCTGGACGAGTACCGGGAGCGGATCGAGAAGGACCCGGCGCTGGAGCGGCGCTTCCAGCAGGTGCTGGTCGCCGAGCCGACCGTCGAGGACACCATCGCGATCCTGCGCGGTCTGAAGGGCCGGTACGAGGCCCACCACAAGGTGCAGATCGCCGACAGCGCGCTGGTGGCCGCCGCCACCCTCTCCGACCGCTACATCACCTCCCGCTTCCTCCCCGACAAGGCCATCGACCTCGTCGACGAGGCCGCCTCGCGCCTGCGCATGGAGATCGACTCGTCCCCTGTGGAGATCGACGAACTCCAGCGCGCCGTGGACCGGCTGAAGATGGAGGAGCTGGCGATCGCCAAGGAGACCGACCCGGCCTCCGTCGCCCGCCTGGAGAAGCTGCGCCGCGACCTCGCCGACAAGGAGGAGGAGCTGCGCGGCCTGACCGCCCGCTGGGAGAAGGAGAAGCAGTCCCTCAACCGGGTCGGTGAGCTGAAGGAGCGCCTGGACGACCTGCGCGGCCAGGCCGAACGCGCCCAGCGCGACGGCGACTTCGACACCGCCGCCAAGCTGCTGTACGGCGAGATCCCGCAGCTGGAGAAGGAGCTGGAGGCCGCCTCCGAGGCCGAGGAGGAGGCCGCCAAGGACACGATGGTCAAGGAGGAGGTCGGCTCCGACGACATCGCCGACGTCGTCGCCGCCTGGACCGGCATCCCGGCCGGCCGCCTGCTGGAGGGCGAGACGCAGAAGCTGCTCCGCATGGAGGACGAGCTGGGCAAGCGGCTCATCGGCCAGAGCGAGGCCGTATGCGCGGTCAGCGACGCCGTACGGCGCTCGCGCGCGGGCATCGCCGACCCCGACCGCCCCACCGGCTCCTTCCTCTTCCTCGGCCCGACCGGCGTCGGCAAGACCGAACTCGCCAAGGCGCTCGCGGACTTCCTCTTCGACGACGAGCGGGCCATGGTCCGCATCGACATGTCGGAGTACGGCGAGAAGCACAGCGTGGCCCGCCTGGTCGGCGCGCCTCCCGGGTACATCGGCTACGAGGAGGGCGGCCAGCTCACCGAGGCCGTCCGCCGCCGCCCGTACTCCGTCGTGCTCCTGGACGAGGTGGAGAAGGCCCACCCCGAGGTCTTCGACATCCTGCTCCAGGTGCTGGACGACGGCCGCCTGACGGACGGTCAGGGTCGCACGGTCGACTTCCGCAACACCATCCTGGTGCTCACCTCCAACCTGGGCAGCCAGTTCCTGGTCGACCCGGTCACCGGTGAGGAGGAGAAGAAGCAGCAGGTACTGGAGGTCGTCCGGGCCTCCTTCAAGCCGGAGTTCCTCAACCGGCTGGACGACCTGGTGGTCTTCTCGGCGCTGACCAAGCCCGAGCTGGAGCAGATCGCACGGCTGCAGATCGACCGCCTGGGCAGGCGGCTGGCCGAACGCCGGCTCGCCCTGGAAGTCACCCCCGAGGCGCTGGCCTGGCTCGCGGAGGAGGGCCTGGACCCGGCCTACGGCGCCCGCCCGCTGCGCCGCCTCGTGCAGACCGCCATCGGCGACCGCCTCGCCAAGGAGATCCTCGCCGGCGAGATCAAGGACGGCGACACGGTCCGCGTCGACCGCTTCGGCGAGGGCCTGCTGGTGGGGCCGGCGACCGGGAAGACGCTGTGACGCCCACCCGGTGACCGGGGTGAACCGTACGAGGGCCCGCCCCGGGTCCTCGTACGGCACGTCCACCGTGACGGCGTCCGGCGCCGGCCGGGGGCCCGTCATTCACCGGCCGTCCACCCGACCAGCCGGATCATGTCAGCCCACGGCGGACAGGCGGGCGTCGGGGCTTGCCTCCCCCCTCCCCCCGTGGGGGAGGATGGCGGAATCCGCACGAAGGGAAATACACGGTGAGCATCGACCCGTCCTCGATTCCGAACTTCGGGGGCCAGCCCGAACCGCAGCCCCAAGGACCGGCGGGCCCCGTCGTCCCGGATCAGGATCTTGTGAAGCAGCTCCTCGACCAGATGGAGCTGAAGTACGTCGTCGACGAGGAGGGTGACCTCGCGGCGCCGTGGGAGCAGTTCCGCACCTACTTCATGTTCCGCGGAGAGGCCGAGCAGGCCGTCTTCTCGGTGCGGACGTTCTACGACCGCCCCCACAAGATCGACGAGAAGCCGCAGCTGCTGGAGTCCGTCGACGACTGGAACCGCCGCACCCTGTGGCCCAAGGTGTACACCCACACCCACGACGACGGCACCGTCCGGCTGATCGGCGAGGCCCAGATGCTGATCGGCACGGGCGTCGACATCAACCACTTCGTCTCCTCGACCGTCAGCTGGGTGCGGGCCGCGATCGAGTTCGACCGGTGGCTCGTCGAGCAGCTCGGTCTGGAGCAGGAGGTCAACGAGGCGGACGAGCCCGAGAACCCCGAGGACGACGGCGAGTAGGCCCCGTCCCGCCGCCTACAGCGGTGCCTGCGCGTACACCACGAGGTACGCGCCGTAGACATAGCTGAGCCCGGCCAGGGTCGCGATCACTACGGTCGCGTGCCAGGGCCGGGCTCTCGCCGTCCGCGCCAGTGGCTGGGCCAGCGGCAGCAGCAGCGGGAACGCCGGCAGCAGGAACCGCGGCTTGGACTCGAAGAAGCCCGACCCGCCGAGCGCGATCAGCAGCAGCATCCCGCTGAACACCAGCAGCGGCAGCGGAGCGCGGTCGAGGAGCAGCAGCGCGTACAGCACCGTCGCCGCCGCGACCAGGACCAGCGCCATCGGGAACACGAACTGGCTGCCGTGCAGCAGCATTGCGCGCAGGAACCGCAGCGCGCCGCGTCCGAAGTCGAACGTCGACCCCCAGCGCCGCTGCACCTCGAAGTAGCCGCCGAGCAGATCACCCTTGCGCCGCCCGACCCACAGCACATACGCGGTCCAGCCCAGCGGGGCGAGCGCCGCGCCCGTCCACAGCCTGTGGGAAACCTTGCCGCGGCGCCGCCACACCTCGGCCCCGGCCGTGGCCAGCACCGCGGCGGCCACCGCGGACCCGTTCGGCCGGGCCAGCCCCGCGCCGGCGGCCAGTGCGCCCGCCCACAGCCAGTCCCCGGCCAGCAGGGCGTACAGCGACCAGGCCGCGAACGCGGTCAGCACCGGCTCGGTGTACGCCATCGACAGCACCACCGCGTGCGGCAGCAGCCCCCACAGCAGCACCAGCGCGACACCGGTGGCCGGCCCGTGCAGCCGGGAGCCGACCGCGTGCATCCCGGCGGCGGCCACGGCGGCCGCGCTCCACGAGATCAGCAGCCCGGCGGTGCCGCCGCCGACCGGGGCCAGCGCGGTCACCGCCCGCAGCAGCGCCGGGTACAGCGGGAAGAACGCGAGGTCGCTGTGCGGGCCGGGGTCGTGGGAGGGCAGGTCGTGACCGTAGCCGTGGGCGGCGATGCCCAGGTACCAGACGGAGTCCCAGGACCGCCCGAGCACGGCCAGGGGATGCCGCCCGGCGATGTGCGCGACGAGGGCGAGCACGGCCACCCCGGTGAGTCGGACGCCGATGAAGAGGCCCACGGCGATCCCGCTCGCTCGTACGCGGGACGGCCGGGTGCGGTCGCGCTGCGCCGGCTTCGGCGCGGCTACGGGCGGGGCGAGGGTGGTGCTGGCGCGAGTCACATCTGAGCACCCTGCAAGGGCTTGGCCGCCGAAGCGAGCAGGTGGCCGCCGAGTGCGGGGTGGGTTCACCTGTGTCGAGTACGCCGGCACACCGAGGGGAAGGTGCCGGCCCCTGATCCCGGTGACCCACCACAGCGCGTGCTGGAGTGCACCAGGGGGCCGACCTGGGCCGTGGCCGGCCGGTCCCGATCTCGCCGAAGAACACCACCGACACGAGCCCCAGGCCGAGCACGTCACCGGCGCCGGCTCGGCCCCCGTTGCAGGTCATGGAGGCCGCACTTGACGCGGGACCGCGGCGTCACGGCGGCCATGACACGCCTCAGGCTCGCCGCATCGTGGTCAGCCGCTGTGCCGCCTCCCGCAACACCTCCTCCCGCTTGCAGAACGCGAACCGCACGAACGGCGCCCCCGCCTCCCGGTCGTCGTAGAAGACGGCGTTGGGGATGGCCACGACGCCGGCCCGCTCCGGCAGGGCGCGGCAGAAGGCGAAGCCGTCCTTCTCGCCGAGGGGGCGGATGTCGGTGGTGATGAAGTACGTGCCGGCCGGGACGAAGACCTCGAAGCCCGCCTCCGTCAGGCCCTGCGCGAGGATGTCGCGGCGGGCCAGCATGGACCGGCGGAACTCCGCGAAGTAGGAGTCGGGCAGGGCCAGCGCCTCGGCGACCGCGTACTGGAAGGGGCCCGAGGAGACGTACGTCAGGAACTGCTTCACCGCGCGGACCGCGCTCACCAGCTCCGGCGCGGCCGTCACCCAGCCGACCTTCCAGCCGGTGAAGGAGAACGTCTTGCCGGCCGAGCCGATCGTGACCGTGCGCTCGCGCATCCCGGGGAAGGACGCCAGCGGCAGATGCCCGGTGTCGTCGAACACCAGGTGCTCGTACACCTCGTCCGTGACCACCAGCAGGTCCCGCTCGACCGCCAGCTCGGCGATCGCGGCCAGCTCCGTGCGGGTGAGGACCGTACCGGTCGGATTGTGCGGGGTGTTGATCAGCAGCAGCCGGGTGCGGTCGGTGACGGCGGCGCGCAGTTCGTCCAGGTCCAGGCGGAAGGACGCCCCCTGCTCGACGTGTGGCCGCAGCGTCACCGGTACGCGCGTGCCGCCCGCCATGGCGATGCTCGCCGCGTAGGAGTCGTAGTACGGCTCCAGGGCCACGACCTCGTCACCGGGCTCCACCAGCGCCAGCAGCGCGGCCGCGATCGCCTCCGTCGCGCCCGCCGTGACCAGCACCTCGGTGTCCGGGTCGTAGCTCAGCCCGTAGCGGCGCAGCTGGTGCGCGGCGATCGCGGTGCGCAGCTCCGGGATGCCCGGCCCCGGCGGGTACTGGTTGCCCCGGCCGTCGCGCAGCGCCCGTACGGCAGCCTCCCTGACCTCCTCCGGGCCGTCGGTGTCGGGAAAACCCTGGCCCAGATTGATCGACCCGGTCGCCACGGCGAGCGCGGACATCTCGGCGAAGATCGTCGTACCGAACTCGGCGAGCCGGCGATTGAGGTGGGGGCGTGCGCTGGAGGTCATGGCGGCCATCCTGCGCCCAAGCTCTGGAGTTCCTCAACACTGCTTCGCTGATGGGCGCCTGCGCCGATACCCAACCCGCCATCGCTCACCAGGGGAGGGGATGTCCTCGGCTGTCGTCGTCTGTCGTCGTCGGCCGCCCCCGGACGGCCCACAGACGGCCCCAGAGATACCCCGGGGCCGCTAGTGGTTCGCGTTGCCTGGCCCCCTCGATGCGAACTATGGGCACGGAGGCCGCTGAGGTCTGGTGGGCTGGTCAGACTGGCTACTGGGGGCGTGTGCGGTTGGTCCCGGTCGGCATGGTTGCTGTACTTCGCTGCTGCACCGCACAGGCATCTGCGATCATCATCAGCGTGACCGATGACGAGGTGCTGGCGGCCGTCAAGGCCCGCGTTCAGGCGGGGCGCCCAACGGAATGGCGCGACAGTCTGCTCACGCCGGCACCCGCATCTGCGGAGGCACTGGCGGAGGCAGAGCGCATCATCGGTTACCCACTCCCGCCGCTGCTCCGCCGCCTCTACACGGAGGTAGCCGACGGCGGTTTTGGTCCCTGTGGCGGCATCGAGAACGGCAACACTCACGAAGTTTGGCGGTGTGAGCGGCGTCTAGCTGCCCTGGAGGGTGCTCAGTAGGCGAAGAACTCATGGCACGTCAGACGGGCGTGGTCGGAGGGCCGAAGACCGCAAGGAGCTTCGGCCCTCCGGTTGGGTCTAGCGGTCGTGCCGGCTACGGCGACGGGAGGCAGTGGGTGTGGGCCTCCGCGTCACGACACGGCCTCCAGGACGGGCTAGCGGTCCCAGTCCCGGTCCTGGTGCCAGCCGTGGTCGTGGCGCCAGTCCCGGTCGTGGTGCCAGCCCCAGTGGTGGTGCCAGCCGCGGTCGTGGTCCCGGTCGTGGTCCCGGCCCCAGCGCCAGTCCCGATCCTGATCCCGGTCCCAGCCCCAGCCCCAGCCCCGGTCGTGGTCCCAGTCGCCGAAGCGGCCGTCGTGGTCGTGGTCGATCCTGTGGCCGAGCGAGTAGCTCCTTCCGTAGTCACGGTCCTGGGCGCCGCTGGCGGCCAGGGCCGGCATGGCGGCCGCGCCGACGAGGGCGCCCGTAGCCACACACGTGGCGAGCAGGCGGGCCGTCGTACGAGAAACAGACATGAATCTGTCACCTCACGTTCGTGCACACCATCCCTGGCGGGGATGGGTGTGCAAATCCGGAAATTCCCGGCTCTGTGCCGAGGACCCACACTGTGGACCTTCGCCGCGACACCGGACGAGGGAACGGTTCCGCGTTACAAGGCGCAGATATATCTGTTGCTCTCGCTTGTATGGGCCATTCATGCCGGGGAGGGGTTCGGGTGCCGGCCCCGTCCTGGTTCGGAAGCACGCCGGGAGCAGGGAAAAGTGCGGTTGTCGGCTCGCGACGCTCTTGGCCGTCTCGCGGCCTCGACTCCTTCGAACGGCCCAATGGGTTCTGTAACAATGCAGGGCCTCCGTTCGGGCGACCCGTCACGGTTCGCGGCGATCCGGCCGACCGTGCCCCAGGGGCGGACAACGGCGATGTCGGCAGGGCCGCGTTGTCCCGGATCTTCTCGGCGCTCGCCCTCGGACATGCCGACCGCCTACAAGGCGACCGGCAAGAGCTACGCGGCGGTCATCGCCTGGATCCTCCAGGGTGCTGCCCGACTCGGCCTCGCCGAAGTGCACCGCTCGGCGCGCGTACGTCTACGGCTACCGGCTGCTCCGGCTGGCCGACCTGACCACGCGGGAGCTGGACCAGGCCCACCAGAGCCGGTTCCCTAGCGGGCGGCGCTGGGACCGGGCCGAACGGCTCGCCTCCGCCTTCACGGTCTGGGGGCCCTGCCGCATGACACAGGCCGCCAAGGATCGAGCAGGCCGCCCGCGGGCGCCTGCCGCTGCGGTGGTTCCGGCTGGATCACCGAGTGCCTCGACCCGGACGACCCGACCACATGCACGGCGCGTAACTGCCCCGGCCACAACCCCAACGGTTCGATGCGCTCTGGGCAGGTGACCGCATGAGCCTGTTCCCTTCCTGCCTCGACCTGCTGGACCGTCCGACTAGGTGCCCCGGCTGCCGTGCTCACGCGCCCAGCTGGATCCGCGTGTCGGTGGACGGACTGAGCGTGCTCACCCACGACGGCGACCGGATCTGCCCGGCCGACCCTACCTTCGGCTCGTCGGCGGTGAGGGAGCTCCCCGTCGCCTCGCCCGTGGTCGCCGTGGAGGTGGCTGCGTGACGGCTTCCCCGTCGCCCCTGAGGCCGTGGCCGGTGCTGCGGCCTCTTTGGGCACTGACCCGATCACCCTCGCCGACCTGCTGCGGGTGGCGAACTCTCCCGGCTCCGACCGCTGGCAGGAACAGATCCGCCGTACCGGCGGCTGCGCCCACCCCATCCGTCTCCAGGGCGAGACCGTCACCGGCGACCGCACGACCGGTGACGTCCTCTACTCGTACAGCACCGCGAACGAGCCGGGCGGCATGCTTCGGGTCGCCTGCGGCAATCGCCGTGCGTCCCGTTGCCCCGCCTGCGCCTGCGCCTGGACCTACGCCGGAGAGACGTACCACCTCATCCGGGCCGGGATCACCGCCGACGAACACAAGGACGTCCCCGCCACCGTGCGGGATCACCCCCGCGTCTTCGCCACTCTGACCGCCCCGTCCTTCGGTCCCGTGCACAACCGGCCTGACTCGGGCCGCTGCCGCTGCGGGAGCTCCCACGCCGAGGATGACCCTGCCCTGGGCACAGCCCTGGATCCGGAGCGCTACGACTACGCGGGCGCGGTCCTGTGGAACAACCACGCCGGGGACCTGTGGCGACGTTTCACGATCTGCCTACGCCGCGAGATCGCCGCCCGTGCGGGCCTGACGCAGACGGCCTTACGGGGGGTGTGCCGAGTCTCCTTCGGCAAGGTCGCCGAGTTCCAGAAGCGCGGCTCGGTCCACTTCCACGCCGTGGTGCGGCTCGACGGCCCGGACGGCCCGGACACCGCTCCGCCGGCCGCGGCCCCTGAACTGCTGTGTGCCCTTCGCGACACCTGCGGCAATCCCCTGTTGGCGACGCGGGTTGCAGTCGCGGTGCCGGAGGATTGCGGCCATCCTGTTAGAGGTGCGTGGCTGGCTTCGCGTGGGCGGTGTGCTTTGGTGACCGCGCTGCACAGGAAGGCTGCTGGCATGACAACGGTGCCGAACAGGAGACAGCAAGGGCTTGGGGGGCTCGGCGAAACGATCGACGACGCCTCCAGGTTTGCCGGGATCATGATGATGGTCAGCGGGCCCCTCAGCATCCTGATGGGCGCAGCCGGAATCGCGCACGACACCCTGTTCGCCGCGTCCCGGTACGCCTACCGGTTCGACCTGACGTCCTGGGGCTGGATCCACCTCGTGATGGGAGTGGCCCTCGTCATTGCCGGCCTGGGAGTCCTGGCAGGCCGGAGCTGGGGTCGCGGGGCCGGTGCATCAGTGGCAGCGATCAGCCTGATCACCCAGTTCATGTTCGTTCCGTACTACCCGTTGTGGGCCATCCCCGTGATGACACTCGACCTCCTGATCCTGTTCGCGCTGACGAGGGTCCATATCGAGACCCGCGGCGGTCGATGAACCTCGCCGCCTTGCAGCGTGCCCGAGAGGAAGATCACGGCCCACAGACGGCCCAGCGAGACCTCGAAGGCCCCTGACCTGCCCGTCTGCGCAGGTCAGGGGCCTTTTCCGTGCGTTGACCCTCAGAAGTTCCTCAACTCTGCTTTGCGCCCGGGGACGGCCGGGCATCTGCCGGGCACCGCGGTCCACGGGGGGCCGCATCGGGGGAACGGAAGGAGGGTGACGCCATGGTCGTGGGCATCATCTTCATCCTGGTCGTGGCCGCGTTCGTGACCGTCACGGCGCTGGCGGGCGCGCGGACCAGGAACCGGCAGCGCAAGGTGTCGCTCGGCAAGAGTGGCCGTGGCAGGTCGCGGTCGTACCGCTCATCGTCCTCGTCCTCGGCATACGACGACAGCCGTAGCTGGTGGGCGGGCAGCGCCGACTCCGGCTCGTCGGGCGGGCACCACGGGGGCCACCACGGCGGTCACTCCTGCGGTGGCGGTCACTCCTGCGGGGGCCACTCCTCCTGCGGCGGCTCGTCCTGCGGCGGGGGCTCGTCGTGCGGCGGCGGATGCGGGGGAGGCAGCTGACACGGGGCGGCCGACTCCCGGGGGAACCGCATCCGGCCCGCCCCCGAGCGCCCGCCGACCGAAACAGCCGACGGGCGCCAGCCGTTGACGTCTCCCGCGCCAGGCGCCCGCCGGGCGAAACCAGCCCGCCCGGCGCCCGTGGCGCGTGTCTCCGCGCCCGGCATCCGCCGTTGACGTGTCCTGCGTTCGGCGCCCGCCGTTGACGTCTCCGCGTCCGGCATCCGTCGTTGACGTGTCGTGCGTCCGGTGTTGGCTGTGGACGTCTCCCGCGCCAGGCGCCCGCCGGGCGAACCAGCTGCTCGGCGCCCGCGGTGCACGTCTCCGCGTCCGGCATTCGCCGTTGAGGTCTCGGCGTCCGGCATCCGTCGTTGAGGTGTCGTGCGTCCGGTGTCCGCTGTTGACGTCTCCCGCATCAGTCGCCCGCCGGGCGAACCAGCCCGCCCGGCGCCCGCGGTGCACGTCTCCGCGTCCGGCGCCAGCCGTTGACGTCTCCCACGCCAGTCGCCCGCCGGGCGAAACCAGCCGCCCAGCGCCCACGGCACACGTGTCCCGCGCCCGGCGTCCGTCGTTGACGTCTCCGCGCTCGCCGTGAACGTGTCCCGCGCCCGGCGTCCGTCGTTGACGTCTCCGCGCTCGCCGTTCGTTTGCCGCGCCAGGCGTGCGCCATGGTTGAACAGTTGAGCAAAGGAGCCCTCTGATGGATGGAAACCCGGCGAAGTTGGGTAAAAACGCTGTGGGGGCGCCTCTGTTCATGATTCCCTCTAAAACGCCAACGCAGCCCCTCGGACGTCCCTGAGACTCCCCAACCCGGCCGAGCCGGCTGGGCTGACATGGCCGATCTCCCCCTCATCGCGTGCTAGCGGAGCCGATCCATGCTCACGACCCTGAACACCTCCTACACCGATACGCGCGCTGCCGACCTAGCCTGGGCCCTGGGACGCGAGCCGCTGCCGGCCCTGGCCACCCTTGACCTCGAACTCGCCGGAGCCAAGCTCCAGTTGAGACTGCTCGGCGCGTCCCACCAGGTGCTGCTGGACGAGGAGCGCGGCCGCTGTTCGGAGACTGTCGCCTGCATCCCGGGCTCCAGCACCCCGCTGCCGCTCGGCGTCGCCAAGCGCGTCGGCGACTGGGAGTACGAGTTCGCCGCGCGCGTCGAGGTGCTCACCCCCGGCTCGTTCGCGGGCCGCGCCCAGGAGTTGCTGGCCCTGGTCTCCGACCATCCGCACGGCCTCGCCGGCGTCTTCCCGGGCAGCCCGCACGCCTTCACCGCCATGCTGGCCCAGCGCCACGAGGGCCAGGTGCACTGGCGCACCTGGCACGCCTACCCGCAGGACGGGCAGTTGGTGGCCACCCGGACCCGGGTCGGTGTGCGGGTGCCGACCGCACACCTGAGCTGAGCACGCCCGCGCGGAGATAAACGCCCAGGACCTCAACTGCCCCCAGATCCACACGTGTGGGTGACGAAGCGTGCCGCGCGTGTGACGTAACGTCGCAGAGTGATCGAACCGCACGCCCCCGCGCCCCCGGGTTGCCCGCCGCCCTGGACAGCCCCCGCCCGGCTGCCCGTCCGGCCCGGCACCGGGCGGTTCCTGGTCCTCGTGTGCGTCTTCGTCTGCGCGGCCTGCGGACTCGTGTACGAGCTGGAACTCGTCGCGTTCGCCTCGTACTTGATGGGCGACTCGGTCACCCAGGCCTCCGTCGTGCTGTCCGTGATGGTGTTCGCGATGGGCGTCGGCTCCCTCGGCGCCAAGCGGCTGCGCTGGCACGCGGCAGTCGGGTTCGGCGCGATCGAGACCGTCCTCGCGCTGGTCGGCGGGTGCAGTGCGATGGCGCTGTACGCCGTCTTCGCCTGGACCGGCGGCTGGGGCGGGATGTGGGCCGAGGGCCCGCGCTGCCTGCTGGTCGCCTTCTCCCTCGCCATCGGCCTGCTCATCGGCGCCGAGGTCCCGCTGCTGATGGAGCTGATCCAGCGCATCCGGCACCAGGACGCGGGCGGCGCGGTGGCCGACCTGTTCGCGGCGGACTACGTCGGCGCGCTGGTCGGCGGCCTCGCCTTCCCCTTCCTTCTCCTGCCCGTCCTGGGCCAGTTGACGGGCGCGCTGCTCACCGGCACGGTCAACGTCGTCGCCGGCGGCGCCCTGGTCCTCGGCCTCTTCCGCCGCGACCTGACCCGCCGGGCCCGCTGGACCCTGCTCCTCGTCGGCCTCGCCGTCCTCGGCGTCCTCGCCTCCGCGGCGGCCCTCGCCGACGAGTTCGAACGCGCCGCCCGGCACGCCGTCTACGGCACGGACGTCCGGGTCGCCGAACAGACCGACGTCCAGGAGGTCGTCCTCGCCGGAGGCACCGACGGCAAGCCCCTCGACCTCTTCCTGGACGGCCGGCTCCGCGTCGGCGGCCGGGACGAACGCCGCTACCACGAGGCCCTCGTCCACCCGGCGCTGTCCGGCGGCCCGCACGCGCGCGTGCTGATCCTCGGCGGCGGCGACGGCCTGGCCGCCCGCGAGGCGCTGCGCCACGGCGGAGTGCGCCGCGTCGACGTCGTGGAACTCGACGCGGGCCTGCTCCGCCTGGCCCGCCACGACCCCGGCCTCGCCACCGCCAACCAGCACGTCTACGCCGACCCCCGCGTCCACACCACCACCGCCGACGCCCTCGGCTGGCTGCGCGGCGCGCCCCCCTCCCGGTACGACGTGGTGATCGCCGACCTCCCCGACCCCTGCATCACCGCCAGCACCAAGCTGTACTCCCAGGAGTTCTACGGCCTGGCCCACCGCGTCCTCGCCCCCGGCGGCCGGCTCGTCGTCCACGCCGGGTCCGTCACCACCCGCCCCCGTGTCTTCTGGACGGTCGCCGCGACCCTGCGCGCCGCCCGCTTCGCCGTCTCCTCCTACCGCGTCCTCGGCCACGACCCCGGCTTCCCGGCCGGCCCCGACCGCTCGGCGGGCGCGTCCGGCGCCCCGCACGACTGGGGGTTCCTGCTGGCGAGCCCGGCGTCCACGCCACCACCGCTGCGACTGACCGCCGGGCCGTCGCACACCCTGACGCAGACGGACCTCACGGCGGACGCGCGGGCGGCCGAACGGACCCGGATCGGCGGGCTGCCCGCGTCGACGCTGGTGCATCCGCGGTACTGACGAGCTGGTCAGGTGAGGGTGAATTCCGGTCACAGCTGGGTAGGCTCACCGGACATGGAGCACCAGGTCTTCGTCCCGGTCGGGCTCGAACCGCTCAGAGCCGCCCTCGCCGACCCCGCGCGCATCGCCCGCGCGATCCCCGGCCTGCAACAGGACGCCGGTGCCGAACCGGTCACCGGACGCCTGAAGCTCCGCGTCCAGGGACACTCCGTCACCTACCGGGGTACGGCCCGGGTGGTCGCCCACGACGACGGTACGTACGCCGTCGAGGCCGACGCCACCGAGGCCCGCGGCACCGGCGCGGTGAAACTCGCCCTCACCCTGCGCCTCGCGGAGGACGAGGGCGGTACGACGGTCACGGTCGAGGGCGCGGCGAACGCGGACGGCCGTATCGCGGAGCTGCCACCGGACGCGGTGCACGCGGCGGCGACCCGCCTGCTGAACCGTTTCGTGGAGAACCTGGCGACGGTGGAGCCCCCGGCGGCCTCGGAGGAGGGGGAGGAACAGGCGCCGGAGCCCGGGGCCGGGCGCACCTCGGTCTTCGACACCGAGGTCCCGCCACCGTCCCTGGACCCGGCGGCCGACCGCCTCGCCGAGGACTTCGCCGACACCGGCGAGCCCCCCGCCGAGGCCGCCCATGCCCGCCGCACGATGATCGGCCGCAGCGCGGAGGAGGTCGACCACGCGCCGCCACGGGGCCGTTATGCACCGGTTCCGGCACCCCAGACGGTCACGGCGACATCGGCACTGCGCTGGGCGGCACCGGCGGCGGCCCTGGTGGTGGCGTCGGCGATCGTCGTGAGCAGGGCACTGCGCAAACGCCGTTGAGCGCGATGCACCCCGATCTCCCCCAAGTACTGTCTTCCCGTGAGTAACGAAGACATCACGCTGACCGCAGGCAACGCGGAAGTACGCCTCAGCCCCACCAACGGCGGCCGTATCAGCAGCCTCAAGGTCAACGCCCTGGAACTGCTGAGGCAAGGGCCCCGCTACGGCTGCTTCCCCATGGTGCCCTGGTGCGGCCGTACCCGCGACGGCCGCTTCCTGGACGGCGGCACCGTCCGCCAGATGCCGCTCAACTCCCCGCCCCACGCCATCCACGGCACCACCCGCGACGGCGCCTGGCGCACCGCGCGCGTCGCGGAGAACGAGGCGGTGATCACGTACGACCTGGTCGACCCCTGGCCGCACCCCGGCCGCGTCACCCACGTCGTCACGCTCGCCGAGGACGGCCTGACGCTGACGATGTCGGTGGAGGCGCGGGACGACTCCTTCCCGGCGCAGATCGGCTGGCACCCCTGGTTCAACCGGAACCTCGGGCGCGAAGACGTGACGGTCGACTTCAAGCCCGCCTGGCAGGAGGAGCGCGGGGACGACCATCTGCCCACCGGCAACCGGATCGACCCCAGGCCCGGTCCCTGGGACGACTGCTTCGGCATGCCCGGCGGCGTCGACGTCACCCTCACCTGGCCGGGGCAGCTGGAGCTGAAGGTGACCAGCCGCGAGGAGTGGGTGGTCGTCTACGACGAGCAGGCCGAGGCCGTGTGCGTGGAGCCGCAGACCGGCCCGCCCAACGGCCTGAACACCCTCCCGCGCCTGGTCACCCCGCTGGAGCCGCTGGAGGCGACGACGACCTGGAGCTGGCGGCGCCTTTAAGCTGGTCGGCATGACGGACGTACGTGGCGCACTGCTGCAGCAGATCAAGGACAAGGCCGTGGTGCACGGCAAGGTGACCCTCTCCTCGGGTCTTGAGGCCGACTACTACGTCGACCTGCGCCGCATCACCCTCGACGGCGAGGCCGCCCCGCTGGTCGGCCAGGTGCTCCTGGACCTGACGGCCGACCTGGAGTTCGACGCGGTCGGTGGCCTGACCATGGGCGCCGATCCGGTGGCGGCCGCCATGCTGCACGCCGCCGCCGCGCGCGGGCAGCGGCTGGACGCGTTCGTCGTACGGAAGGCGGCGAAGGCGCACGGGCTGCAGCGGCGCGTCGAGGGCCCGGAGATCAAGGGCCGCCGGGTGCTGGTCGTCGAGGACACCTCCACCACCGGCGGCTCCCCGCTCACCGCCGTCGAGGCCGTGCGCGAGGCCGGTGCCGAGGTCGTCGCCGTCGCGACCATCGTGGACCGCGCGACCGGCGCCGCCGAGAAGATCGAGGCCGGCGCGGGCGTTCCGTACCGGTTCGCCTTCTCGAAGGATGAACTGGGTCTGGACTGACGACGCGGATTGACCTGGACTTGACCGGCGCATGGACCATCGGTCCATGTCTGGAAAGATGGGGACGACGACGGCGTCGAAACCCTCAGGTCTAGGTCAGGGCCGTAACGCACAACCCCAACCCGCAACACAAGGAGCGGACAGATGCCCATCGCAACCCCCGAGGTCTACAACGAGATGCTCGACCGGGCGAAGGCAGGCAAGTTCGCCTACCCGGCCATCAACGTCACCTCGAGCCAGACCCTGAACGCGGCGCTGCGCGGCTTCGCGGAGGCGGAGAGCGACGGCATCGTCCAGATCTCGACCGGTGGTGCCGAGTTCCTCGGCGGCCAGTACAGCAAGGACATGGTCACCGGCGCGGTCGCGCTCGCCGAGTACGCGCACATCCTCGCCGAGAAGTACCCGGTCAACATCGCGCTGCACACCGACCACTGCCCGAAGGACAAGCTCGACGGGTACGTACGTCCGCTGATCGCGGTCTCCGAGGAGCGCGTGAAGGCCGGCAGGAACCCGCTGTTCCAGTCCCACATGTGGGACGGCTCCGCCGAGACCCTGGCCGACAACCTGGAGATCGCCCAGGAGCTGCTGGAGCGCACCCGCGCCGCCAAGATCATCCTTGAGGTCGAGATCACCCCGACCGGCGGCGAGGAGGACGGCGTCTCCCACGAGATCAACGACTCCCTGTACACCACGGTCGAGGACGCGATCCGCACCGCCGAGGCCCTCGGCCTGGGCGAGAAGGGCCGCTACCTGCTGGCCGCCTCCTTCGGCAACGTCCACGGCGTGTACAAGCCGGGCAACGTCGTGCTCCGCCCCGACCTGCTGAAGGAGCTGAACGACGGCGTCGCCGCCAAGTTCGGCAAGGCGTCCCCCTTCGACTTCGTCTTCCACGGCGGCTCCGGCTCCACCGAGCAGGAGATCCTGACCGCGCTGGACAACGGCGTCGTGAAGATGAACCTCGACACCGACACCCAGTACGCCTTCACGCGTCCGGTCGCCGCGCACATGTTCCAGAACTACGACGGCGTCCTGAAGGTCGACGGCGAGGTCGGCAACAAGAAGGCCTACGACCCGCGCACCTGGGGCAAGCTGGCCGAGGCGAGCATGGCCGCGCGTGTCGTCGAGGCCACGCAGAACCTGCGCTCGGCGGGCAACAAGATCAAGTAAGCGGTACGTCCGTTCTCCCGCGGCGCGCCCGGCGGCTGTTCCCGGCCGCCGGGCCGCTGTATACCTGGGGCATGCCCGACGTCCGGCTGGCCTCGCCCCAGGGCAAGTGGATCCTGCTCACCACGGTCCTCGGTTCCAGCATGGCGCTGCTGGACTCGACCGTCGTCAACGTGGCGCTCCCGCGCATCGGCCAGGACCTGGGCGCGAGCCTGGCCGCCCTGCAATGGACGGTCAACGCGTACATGGTCACGCTGGCCGGGCTGATCCTGCTGGGCGGCTCGCTGGGCGACCACTACGGCCGGCGGAAGATCTTCGTGCTGGGTGTGGTGTGGTTCGCGGTGGCGTCGCTGCTGTGCGGCCTGGCGCCGAACCCGGTCATGCTGATCGCCGCGCGGGCCCTGCAGGGCATCGGCGGCGCGCTCCTGACCCCGGGCTCCCTGGCGATCATCCAGTCGTCCTTCCACCGCGACGACCGCAGCCGGGCCGTCGGCCTCTGGTCCGGTTTCGGCGGGATCGGCGCGGCGGTCGGCCCGTTCCTCGGCGGCTGGCTGGTGGTCGGCCCCGGCTGGCGCTGGGTGTTCCTGCTGAACGTCCCGCTGGCCCTGCTGTGCGTGCCGGTGGCCCTGCGGCACGTCCCCGAGTCGAGGGACGCCGGCAAGCACGCCCGCTTCGACGTCCTCGGCGCGGCACTGGGCGCCCTGGCCCTGGCCCTGCTGACGTACGCGCTGATCGAGGCGAAGGCGGGCTCTCTGCTGGTGACGCTGACCGGGGTGGCCGGTGTGGTCGCGGCGGTGGCCTTCGTGCAGGTGGAGCGGCACCGACCGGACCCGATGCTCCCGCCGGACATCTTCGCCTCGCGCCAGTTCACGGCGGTCAATCTGGTCACCCTGTGCGTGTACGCGGCCTTCGGCGGCTTCTTCTTCCTCACCGCGCTCCAACTGCAGGTGGTCTCGGGCTACTCACCCCTGCAAGCCGGTACGGCCCTGCTGCCGACCACGGCCCTGATGCTCCTCTTCTCCGCCCGCTCGGGCGCCCTGGCGGACCGCACGGGCCCGCGCCTGCCGCTGACGGCCGGCCCGCTGCTCTGCGCGGCGGCGATGCTGCTGATGCTGCGGGTGGGGAAGGGCGCCGACTATCTGACGGACGTGCTGCCGGCCCTGCTGGTCATGGGCGCGGGCATGGTGACCCTCGTAGCCCCCCTGACGGCCACGGTCCTCGCCTCCGTGGACACCGCCCGGGCCGGCCTGGCCAGCGGCATCAACAACGCGGCGGCCAGGGCGGCGGGCCTGATCGCGGTCGCCGCGCTGCCGCTGCTCGCGGGGATGGGCCCGGAGGCGTACCGGTCGCCCACGGCGTTCGACGCGGCGTTCGATCGCGCGATGCCGATCTGCGCGGGGGTGCTGGTGGCCGGTTCGCTCGTGGCCTTCGCCCTGGTCCGCCGCCCGGCTCCGGAGTGCCGACACCCCGAGTGCCATGTACACGGGTGCGTCACGGCTCCGCCGTTGGAGGGGGAGCGGCTGGGTGGCTAGGGCCACCGCGGCGGACATGACTGTGCCGCCGTCGCTCAGCGCGAGACGGCGGCACTCAGTAGCACCCTTCTCTACCGCTTCAGCTCGGCGTACGCCTCGGCGCTGCTGTCCTTGAGGAACTGCCAGCAACGCTCCGTCTCGTCCTTCTCATCGATCTCGCCGGCGGCGCGAGCGAGGGCGGCGAGGCAGCGCAGGAATCCGCGATTGGCCCGGTGGCTCCAAGGGATGGGGCCGTGCCCCTTCCACCCCGCCCGGCGTAGCGCGTCCAGACCGCGGTGATAGCCGGTGCGCGCGTATGCGTACGACTCGACCGTTCGCCCTGCCTCGAAGGCGTCGTCGGCGAGCATCGCCCACGCGAGCGAGAACGTGGGGTGCTTCGCCGCGACCTCGGACGGAGACCGGGACTCCTCGCCCAGCAGGCGGTACGCTTCTTCGTTCTCCGGCAGGTAGGTCGGGTCCGGGCCGCCGAGCAGGTTCTTGTGCGTCGTCATGGAAGCAGTCTGCCACTTGGGTCTACACCCGGATCAGCAAGGACGACGAGGCGGAGGGGCTGGGCGTCGCGCGGCAGGAGGAGGACCGCCGACCGCACTGTGCCGTTCGGGGGTGGGAGGTCAGCGCATGTCCGCTGCCCGCTACATCGCGCTCACCGAGGACCGGAGAAGCAGAGCGCGGAACTGCACCGGGAGCGGGCCCTGCACCGGGCCGAGGCCGCGACCTTCGCAGCGGGTCCGGCAGCACTAGCTGCAGCGCTCCAGCCGGTAGCCATGTCCGCGGAGGGTGGTGATGCGGGGCAGCCGGCAGGGGCGGCCGGAGGCGTCCGCGGCTTGGGCGAGGCGGCGGCGCAGGCCGGCCATGGTGACGTCCAGGGTCTTGGTGGGGCCGAACCAGTTCTCGTCCCACACCTGGGCCATCAGGTTTTCCCGTGAGACGGCCGCGCCCGGGCGCCGGGCGAGCAGGGCCAGCACGTCGAACTCCTTGGGGCGCAGGGAGACTTCGGCGCCGTGGAGGGTGCAGCGGCGGGCCGCGGTGTCCAGGACGAGGTCGCCGAGCCGTACCGGTTGCTCCGCCGGCGAGGTGGCGGTCTGGCGGCGCAGGTGGGCGCGGAGTCGGGCGAGAAGGACGGTGAGGCTGAAGGGTTTGACCAGGTAGTCGTCCGCGCCCGCGTCCAGGCCGGCGATGACGTCGATGTCGTCGGTGCGTGCGGTGAGGATCACGATCAGCAGGTCGGGGAAGCGGGAGCGCAGGGTGCGGGCGAGGTCCAAGCCGTCGAGGTCGGGCAGGCCGAGGTCCAGGAGCAGGGCGTCGTAGGCGGTTTGGGTGGCTTCGGCAAGGGCGGAGGCGCCGGTGCGGCTCCAGGTGGGGGCGTAGCCGTTGCTGCGCAGGCCGGTTTCCAGGTGGCGCCCGATGGTGTCGTCGTCCTCGACGACGAGGACGCGGAAGCGGCTGCGGTCCGGTACGGCGGGCGTGCCCATGATGGTCAGCGTAGGAGGGGTCTGTGCGATCGGCACGAGCTCTTGTGCCTGCGGGCTGTTCACAGGTCGCGCAACTCCTCGACGGCGGGGCGTCGCGCGCGGCGGATGCCGTTCAGGGCTGCGGCCAGTACGGCGAGCAGAGCGGCGGACGCGGTGAGCGCGAGGTATGCGCCGGGGACCGACAGGCTTGCGGGCGGTGGGTCGAAGACGCCCGTCAGGACCTTGACCAGCATTTCGGACAGCGCCCAGCCGATCGCCGCGCCTCCGGCCAGGCCGGCCGCGGTCAGGAGGAGCGCCTCGGTGAGCACCATTCCGCGCAGCTGGCGGGTCCGGGCGCCGAGGACGGTGGCGATGGCGAAGGTGCGGCGGCGTTCGGCGAGGCCGAGGGCGAGGACGAGTCCGCCCGCTCCGGCGGCCAGCAGGACGGCGAAGGCGAGCTCGATACGGGTGAGCCCGGCCAGGTCGACGGAGGTCAGGCTGGTGCCGACGGTGCCGCGGGTCTGGGTGAGGTCGGTGACCGTGGCGCTGGTGCCTAGCTGTCCGCGCAGTTGCGCGGCGATCTGCTTCTGGTGGGTACCGCCGGTGTCGAGGAGGAAGGCGCCGATGGCGTCGCTGCCGGTCGCCTTGGCGATGTAGGAGGCGTTGGCGACGAAGAAGCTGTCCTTGGGGGCGGTGGGGAACTCCTTGGCGATGCCGGCGTAGTGGAAGGGGACCGTGCGCAGGGCCTTGGTTCGGGCGTCCTGGATGCGCAGGTTGACGGTGTCACCGGGGGAGAGCTGGAAGTCGTTGACGGTCTCGACGCTGACCAGCAGGTTGTCCGGACGCTCGGCCAGCTTCCGCATGAGCTGGTGCGCGGTGCCGCCGGCGAAGTAGGCGTCCTGGAGCGACGTGGCCCGCGCGATGGTGCCGGGGCGGACGCCGTAGAGGTCCTGCAGGTCGGAGCCGACGTACGCGAAGCGGTGCTGGAGTGGTTCTACGTGCCGTACACCGGAGATCTTCAGGGCGGCACCAGCGCTGGGCGGGACATGGGCGCCGGGTGGTTCGGTGACCGTCACGTCCGAGCCGTTGGTCAGTCGGGCGTCGACCTCGGCCTGCTGCTTGTAGGTGGCGTTGAAGACGGCGGTGGAGATCGCGAAGGACACGGCGAGGGCGAGCAGGACGATCGAGCGGGCGAGCGGGCGTCGGCGCCTGGAGAGGGTGGCGGCGGTGGTGCCGGCGAGGGTCGCGGTGAGCGGGCGGGCCAGCCGGGCCAGGGCGGGGCGGCCGTGGGTGAGGGCGAGGAGGGTGAGCCGCCAGACCAGCAGGGTGGCGCCCACCCACAGCAGGGCCGGGCCGAGGAAGGCCCAGTACGACACGGAGATGCTGGGCACGCCTTCGGGGGCGAGGACGAGGGCGTACTGGTTGCCGGAGGAGGCGCGGAAGACGAGCCAGGAGCCGATCAGGAGGGCGAAGTCCAGGCCGTAGCGCATCCACCACGGGCTGCGGGTGCTGCGGGCGTCGGACTCCTTGCGGGTTTCGGCGACGGTCACCGTGCGCAGGTCGCGCAGGGCGGGGACCAGGACCGCCCCGGCGGCGACGGCGGCGCCGAGGGCGAAGGCGATGCCGTACCAGGCGGCCCAGGTGCCCGCGCTCGCCCCGAAGGAGGCGGCACCGAAGGCGAGACGGCCGGTCAGCGCGGCGATGCCCAGCCCCGACAAGCCGCCCACGAGACCGATCAGGGCCGCTTCCAGCCCCGCGAGGGCGGTGATCTGGCGGGGGCGCAGGCCGCGCATCCGCAGCAGGCCCTGCTCCTGACGGCGGCGCTCACCGCCGGCGGAGGCGACCGCGGCGGTCAGTGCGGCGGCGAGGGCGGCGCCCGGGACGCCGAGGAAGAGGAAGAGGATCTGGGCGTACAGGGCGTCCTGGCGGGCGGAGTCGAGGGCGGCGCCGACGTTGTTGCCGACCAGGGCGGTGCCGGCCGAGCGGGCCTCCAGGTTGTGGGCGGCGCGGGTGACGGTGGTGAAGGCGGCGGCCGGGTCGGAGGGCAGACGGGCGTCGTCACGGGCCACGTGGATCTGCGTGGTGACCGCGGTGGCGCCCCGGGTGAGGGACGCGAACCGAGTGGCGGGCAGGAGGACGACGTTGTCCGGGGGTGCCGTGGGCTGGGACTGGCTGGGGGCGCCGACGGTCTGGAAGAGGGAGTCGGCCTGGGGCAGGTCGACCACGCCGTCCACTTTCACCTGCCTCAGCCCGATGCCGGGGAACCGGACGCCGATGGTGTCGCCGGGGGCTGCGTGCAGGTTGGAGGCGGACTGCTGGGCCAGCAGGACGCCGGTCGGGGAGCCCGACAGCGTGCGGATGGCGTCGGGGAACAGCCGGCGATAGCCGTCGGGCAGGCCGAGGGCCATGCCGGGGCCGGTGGTCTGGGTGCTGCCCTGTACACGGGCGGTGAATCCGGTGGTGTGGGCGTAGCCGACCGGCAGCGCGGCGCGGGTGTCGGGCGTCCTGCGGACCAGGGTCATCACCGTGCCGGGCTCGGCGCCGGGCTGCACCTGGACCTGCCAGTCGACCGCGACCGAGCGTACGGCGCGCTGGGTCATGGTCGCCTTCGACGCCGTGAGGAAGGACCCCAGGGCGGCGACGAGGGCGACCGCGAGCGCGATGCCGGCCACTGCGGCGAGCAGGCGTCCGGTGCGGTGACGGGCCAGGCCGGCCGCCCAGGCGGTGATCATGACACTCCCTCGGGTGCGAGCAGCCGCCCGTCCCGCATGGTGCGCCGGGTGGTGAGCCGGTCGGCGATGGCCGGATCGTGGGTGGTGACGACGAGACCCGCGCCGGTGTGCCCGGCCGCGGTCAGCAGGGCGTCCAGGACACGGGCGCCGGTGGTGTGGTCGAGGCGGCCGGTGGGCTCGTCGGCGAGGATGAGGCGCGGGGACTGGGCCAGCACCCGGGCGACGGCCACCCGTTGCGCCTGACCACCGGAGATCTCCTCGGGCAGCCGGTCGGCCAGGTCGGCGGCATCGACCAGGGCGAGCGCCGCCAGGGCGGCCTGCCGCGCCTCGTCCTCCGGCCGGTCGGCGAGGACCAGAGGGAGGGCGGTGTTCTCGGCCACGTTCAGGGCCGGGATCAGGCTGTCGCCCTGGAAGACCAGACCGATGTCGTACGGGCCCAGCGAGGCGGCCCGGGTCACCGTGCCGCTGGTGGGCTGTTCGAGCCCCGCCAGCAGGTGCAGCAGCGAACTCTTCCCGGACCCGGAGGGGCCGACGACCGCGAGCCGGTCGCCGGACCCGATCTCCAGGTTGGCTCCGTGCACGGCCACGACCGCCTGCGTGCCCCGGCCGAAGGTGAGCGCCGCGTCCGTGCAGGCGACGAGCACCTCGTCACGTGACATCGTGAGCCTCCTGTCGCAGGGGGCTCCGGTCCGGGGCCGAGGTGTCGGCGACCCTCCCGTCGTCCAGCGTGATCACTCGGTCCGCGATCCGGACGACTTCGGCGCTGTGCGTCACGATCAGCACCGCGCACCCCTGCGCGGCCCGGTCCCGCAGCATGCTGAGCACCAGCTGCTCCGTGTCACCGTCCAGTTCTCCGGTCGGCTCGTCGGCCAGCAGCACGTCGGGCGAGTTGGCCAGCGATACGGCCAGCCCGGCCCTGGCCAGCTCTCCGCCGGACAGCTGCAGGGGCAGGGAATGCATCCGGTCGCCGAGCCCCACCTGGGTCAGAAGCTCCTTGGCCGAGACGTCGGGCTTACGGCCTGCGGCCCGCTGGGGCAGGCGGACGTTGTCCCGCACGCTCAGGTGAGGCAGCAGGTTCCGGGTCTGCAGCAGCACGCCGATGTGCCGGGCGCGCAACCGGGCGCGCTCGGGCTCGGGCCGGTGGCTGATCCGCACACCACCCAGCCGGACTTCGCCACCGGAGGGCTCGTCGATCCCTGCCAGACACGCCAGCAGAGTCGACTTGCCCGCACCCGAGGGCCCCACGACCGCGACCGTCTCGCCCCGCCGCACCCGCAGCGACACCCCGCGCAGCGCGAGGGTCTCCTCCTCGCCGGCGCGGTAGAAGCGGTACAGCTCGCGGGCGGTGAGGACGTCCTCGTCCGGCCGGGAGGCGGGCATCGGTCTCACCGCCAGGTGAAGGAGTCGCTCACGATGCGCCACGGGTCGACGTTGTCGGCGTTGACCGGGCCGGACAGGGTCAGGTCCACCTCGTGGCCGGACCGGTAGAAGGCGTACCGCTCGAACGCGTCGCGCACCACCTTGCCGGTGACGGGATCCTTCGCCGAGTCACCCTGGTAGGTCAGCAGGACGACACGGCCGGCGTGCCGGTTCACCTCCGACACCTTCGGCGCGGCGAACTTCGCCACCTGGGAACGCAACCGCGGGACGACCGTGTGGGTGACCGAGCCGGTCGTGGGGGCGGTGGCGGCGGAGGCCGCCGTGATCCTCACGGTGTTCAGCTTGTCGGTGAACACCGTGGAGTTGCCCTGCTCGGTGCGGGCCCAGCCTTCGGGCACCTTCACGGTGAAGCCGGTGAAGGTGCCGCTGGTCGGCCGGTAGGCGACGTACACCTGGTTGTCGGGGATGTCGCCGGGTGGGTTGGACTCGGTGGGAGCCGGGTTGCTCTGCCCGTTGCCGCTGCGTGCCGAGGAGGCCGGCGGTGCCGCCTTCGTCGTGCCGGAACCGGAGTGCGAGCCGGAGCCGGCACAGCCCGCGGTCACCGCCGCGAGGAGCGCCAGCCCGACGACCGCACGTGTCCGTGCGTGTGCTGCCATGGCCACTGCCCTCCAAACAGTCCCCGACGGGGGGTCATGGCACCCACGCTAGGAAGCGGCCGGTTAACACCCTGCTCGCCGAGGGTTAGACGACGGCAAAAGCGAGGGCAGCGTCCCGCACACCCGGCCGGGCCGCCGCATGATGGGGGCATGAGACAGCGCGTGGTGCGAGTGGCCCTCACCGCCGCCCTGGTCGCCGTCGTCCTCCTGGCTGTCCCCCTGGCCCTGGCCGTCAGGTCCGACCTCTACGCCGGCCAGCGCGACGCCCTGGAACGCGCGGCCCTCGCCGGCGCCGTACGGGTGAGCCCGGACTACGCGGCCGGCGACCCGGTGGAACTGCCCAGAGCACCCGCCGGTGGGCACCTCGGTCTGTACGACCCGCAGCAGCGACTGCGGCAGGGCAGCGGACCCCGGACGGCGGACGCGCCGGTCCGCAGCGCCTTCGGCGGAGAGGTGGAACGGGGACGGTCGGGCGGCGACCTGGTCGCCGCCGTGCCGGTCTCCCATGCCGAGCGGGTGATCGGCGTGGTGCGGGCGTCCTCACCCGTGGACGCCGTACGTGAACGGATCCTCGTCGTGTGGGCCGTACTGCTGGGCGTGACCGTTTTCGCGCTGGTTGTCGCGGTACTCGTCGCCCGTCGTCAGGCGCGGGTGCTGGCCGCTCCGCTGGAGGATCTCTCCCGCCACTGCCGGGCCGTCGCCGACGGCGACCTGAGTGCCCGGGCAGCCGCCGGCAGCATCGCCGAGATCGACCAGGTGGCCCGCACCCACAACGCGATGCTGCACAGCCTGACCGAACTCCTCCGGCGCGAACGCGACTTCGCCGCCAACGCCTCCCATCAGCTGCGCACCCCCCTCACTGGCCTGCAACTCACCCTGGAGGCGGCCCTCGCCCAGGACGACGACGCCCGGCTGAGACCTTTCCTGGCCGAGGCCCTGTCCACCACCCACCGCCTGCACCACACGGTGGAGGAAGTGCTGCGGTTGTCCCGCTCCCCGGACCGGCCCCGCCACGCCGCCGGAGACACTCCGGTGGCGCAACTCCTCCGAGACATGGACGAGCGCTGGCACGGACTGTTCGCCGACGACGGCAGACGCCTGGAGTGCGGTACACGTGATGGACCCGAAGAGGTCCGGGTCGCGGGCGGTCCGGTGTCCGAGGTGCTCGGCGTCCTGCTGGACAACGCGCGCGTGCACGGGCACGGAACCGTGCGGGTCGTGGTGCGGGACCTGGACGACGCCCTCGCCATCGACGTGAGCGACGAGGGGACCGTGGAGGGCGAGCCGCCCCGGCTGTTCGACCGCGGACACACCGGCGGCGGGGAGGGTACGGGCATCGGCCTCGCCCTCGCCCTCGACCTGGCCGCCTCCCTCGGCGGCCGGCTGTCCCTGACCAGCAGGGATCCGGCCACCTTCACCCTGCTGGTCCCGGTCCGCCGGGACGGTCGTGAGCACAGCTGAGAGTCGGCACGCACCCGACCGAGGGGGACCCTCTTCGGCTAGCCGCGCATCACCGGTGTGGCCTGTCTGGCAACGGACGGGCCTTGCCGTACCGGGGGCCGATTGCGGAGGATGCCGGGTGGGGACCGGGGCCCCCGTGCCGGCATCGGCAGGGGCGGACCGCTACCCGGAGCTATAACAGGAGACAGCGATGTCCCAACCGGCTCAGCAGTCCTTGGAGACTCAGGAGCCCGAGACTCCGCATCTCGATTTCGCGGGCACGACGCCGTACGAGGACTACGTCAGGGCGGACGTGCTCACCCATCTCCAGCACACCCTCTCCGACGATCCCGGAGAGATGGTCTTCCTGGTCACGACCCAGGTCATGGAGCTGTGGTTCACCGTCATCGTCCATGAGTGGGAGACGGCCGCGGCCGCCCTGCGCGGCGACGACGTACCGACCGCGATCGCCGCGCTGAAGCGTTCCGTACGGGAACTGGAGGCCCTCAACGCCTCCTGGAAGCCCCTCGGCCAGCTCACCCCGGCGCAGTTCAACTCGTACCGCTCCGCCCTCGGCGAGGGCTCCGGCTTCCAGTCGGCGATGTACCGGCGCCTGGAGTTCCTGCTCGGCGAGAAGTCCGCGTCCATGCTCGTACCGCACCGTGGCGCCCCCCGCGCGCACGCGGAGCTGGAGAAGGCGCTGCACGAGCCGAGCCTGTACGACGAGGTGCTGCGGCTGCTGGCCCGGCGCGGGCATCCGGTCCCCGGGTCCGTCCTGCACCGGGACGTCTCGCAGCGCTACGAGCCCTCCGACGCGGTCGAGCAGGCCTGGACGGCGATCTACTCCGGCGACGAGGACGCCGAACTGGCCCGGCTGGGCGAGGCGTTGACCGACGTGGCCGAACTGGTCTGGCGCTGGCGCAACGACCACCTGGTGGCCACCCGCCGCGCGATGGGCGCCAAGCCCGGCACGGGCGGCTCGGCCGGCGTGGCCTGGCTGGAGAAGCGCGCCCGCAAGAACGTGTTCCCGGAGCTGTGGACGGCGAGGTCCCATGTCTGAACTGGCTCTGGAGGCAGAGAAGCTGGACGCGGCGGACGAGCTCGCCCCGCTGCGTTCCCGTTTCGTCCTGGACGATGTGATCTACCTGGACGGCAACTCGCTCGGCGCGCTCCCCGCGAACGTCCCGGACCGGGTGGCCGACGTGGTCCGCCGCCAGTGGGGCGAACTGCGCATCCGCTCCTGGGAGGAGAGCGGCTGGTGGACCGCGCCGGAGCGGATCGGCGACCGGATCGCCCCGCTGGTCGGCGCGGCGGCCGGGCAGATCGTCGTGGGTGACTCCACAAGTGTCAATGTATTCAAGGCACTTGTGGCCGCCGTACGGATGGCGGGCGAGGACCGCACCGAGATCCTGGTGGACGCCACCACCTTTCCCACCGACGGTTACATCGCCGAGTCGGCGGCCCGCCTGACCGGGCGTACCCTGCGGGCGGTGACGCCGGCCGAGGTGCTGGGGGAGTTGAGCGGCCGTACGGCGGCGGTCCTGCTCAACCACGTCGACTACCGCACGGGCCGCCTGCACGACCTGCCGTCCCTCACGGCGGCGATCCACGCCGCCGGCGCCCTCGCGGTCTGGGACCTGTGCCACAGCGCGGGCGCGCTGGAGGTGGGCCTGGACGCGCACGGGGTCGACCTGGCGGTCGGCTGCACCTACAAGTACCTGAACGGCGGCCCGGGTTCACCGGCGTACCTGTACGTCCGTCGCGATCTCCAGTCCCGCTTCGACTCCCCGCTGCCCGGCTGGAACTCGCACACGGACCCCTTCGGCATGAGCCCGTCGTACACCGCGGCGCCAGGTGCCCTGCGCGGCCGTGTGGGCACCCCGGACATCCTGTCCATGCTGGCCCTGGAGGCGGCCTTGGACGTGTGGGACGACGTGTCCGTCTCCGCCGTCCGCGCCAAGTCCCTCGCGCTGACGGACTTCTTCCTGCGGTGCGTGCGGGCGTACACCGAGCCGGGGCGGGTGGAGTCCGTGACCCCGGAACGGCACGAGGAACGCGGCAGCCAGGTCGCCCTGCGCTGCGGTGACGCGGGCGAGGTGATGAAACGCCTGATCGCCCGGGGTGTCGTGGGCGACTTCCGGCACCCCGACGTCCTCCGCTTCGGCTTCACCCCGCTGTACGTCGGCTTCGGCGAGGCGGAGCGAGCGGCGCGGATCCTGGGCGAGGAACTGGCGTAGGAGAGGGGCGGGGCCTGGGGCTTGGCTGGGCCGGGCTGGGCCTGGGGGCGTACGGGGAGGGGCGCCTTCTCCCCAGGCCCCCCGGGCCTCCCAGGCCTTTCCCTACAGAACCGTTTATTACTCACCCTGCGTGACATCCCCATGTCCCCGCATGTCACCGGACTGATACGGTCCCGCCAACGGCGAACGAAAATTCCCCACCTGGTCCACCAGGCGCCAAAGAGGTTCCATCGCTGAGAGGTTGGAGCATGCCGGACGACGCCGCAGCAGCCCGCGCCGCCGCCGAAGAGGAGTCGGCCTTCTCGCACCCGCCGGTCGACCCCGACGTCACCTCCGCGTACGGCAGCCATCCCGACCAGGTGATCGACTTCTACGCCCCCCGGACCGCCGCGGACTCCCCGGCCCCGCTGGTCGTGGTCCTGCACGGCGGCGCCTGGCGCGCCCGCTACGACCGCCGCCACATAACTCCCTTCGCGGACTATCTGGCCCGCCGGGGCTTCGCCGTGGCCAACGTCGAGTACCGGCGCGGCGGTGACCTGCTGATCCCCGGGCAGAACAGGGGTGACGGCGGCGACGCCGCTCCTCCGGCCGGCCGCTGGCCCGACACCTTCGACGACATCGCCGCCGCCCTGGACGCGCTGCCCGTTCTGGCCCGGGAGGCGCTCCCACAGGCCGACCTCCGCCGCACGGTGGTGACGGGCCACTCGGCCGGCGGCCACCTCGCCCTGTGGGCGGCGGCCCGCCACCTCCTGCCCCCGGACAGCGGTTGGCGCACCGACAGCCCGGCCTCCCTGCGGGGTGTCGTGGCCCTCGCCCCGATCGCGGACTTCGAGGTGGCGGAGAAGCTGGACGTCTGCGGCAACGCGAGCCTGCAACTCCTCGGCGGACACGACACCTTCGGCGAGCGCCGCCCCTACGCCGACCCCGTCCTGCTCCTCCCGACGGGTATCGCGACGACGCTCGTCCAGGGCCGTACGGACCTGGTGGTGCCGCAGGCGGTGGCCGAGTCGTACGCGGACGCGGCGGCGAAGGCCGGCGAGGTGGTGGGCCTGACCCTGCTGGAGGACGTCGGCCACTTCCCGCTCATCGACCCGGCGGCGGACGCGTGCGCGGTGGTGGCCGAGGAGATCGCGCAACTGGCGTGGTAGCAGGGGCGGTACGCCGCCCACCCCTGCGGGTCGGCCCCGGTCATACCCGTAGTACCTGAGAGCTACCCCGCAGAACAGCTCCCTGGCGGGACGCCGACGACTCCCCCCGATCCATAACTTCCTTGTCAGACAAGCCCGATGGCCGGGCAATCTGAAAGGAAGCCCGCCCATGGGGGACACCCACGAGACCACACACCCACAGCCGCCGACGGCGCCTCCGCCCCACGAGGGCCGCCCGCAGGAACCGGCGTACGGTGCCTCCCCCTCCGCGGACTGGCAACTGCCCACGGGGTCGGACACCCTGCCCACGACCCCGCAGCCGCCGACGGCGCCTCCGCCCCACGAGAGCCGCCCGCACCCGACGACGAAACTGTCACGGGTGGTGCCGGTGGGAACCCGAATCCCGCCGAAGGCGCCCCGCGCCTGCATCCGGAAGTGGCGCCGCACCCTCCTCACCGCCCTCCTCACCGCAGCCATAGCCGCCCCCCTCTCCGGCGCCGCCCGCCCCCAGGTCCCCGCACCGGCACCCGCCACCCTCCCCCCGCTCACGGCGACGACCCTCCAGACGACCTACGCCGCCAACCGGGCCGACGCCACCCGCGCCGCCGACATGGCCGCCGCGCACGGCGACACCCACCGCGCCGCCGCCGACCGCACCCTGGCCGCCCCGTCCCGCCACCTCCTCAGCTTCGACGGCCGAGGCGCCGGCCAAGCCACGGAGGTGCTCGGCGACCTGGCCCACGCCGACGACATCGCCGTTCTGGTGCCCGGCTCGGACACCTCCCTGGACACCTACGCCCGCTTCCACAAGGCGGCCGCGGCCCTGTACGCCGACCTCACCCACCGCACGCCCCGAGGCACCCGCACCGCGGTCGTCGCCTGGCTCGGCTACGAGACACCGGCCACCGTCAGCACCACGGTGACCACGACGACCCGCGCCAAGGAAGCCGCCCCTCGCCTGCGCGCCTTCGTACGCCGGCTGCGCGCCGCGACGGAACCGCAGGCGCACCTGTCCCTGCTGTGCCACTCCTACGGCACGGTCGTCTGCGGCCTTGTCGCCCGAGGCCTGGACGCCGACGACATCGTCCTGGTCGGCAGCCCCGGCACCGGCGCCGACTCCGTCGCGGCCCTGCACACCCGCGCAAGGGTCTGGGCGGCCCGCGGCAGCGAGGACTGGATCGCGGATGTGCCGCACGCCGGCGCCACCTTCTTCGGCACCACCGTCGGCTTCGGCACCGACCCGGTCTCCCACGCCTTCGGCGCCCGGGTCTTCGACGCGGGCGACGCCGACCACAGCGGCTACTTCACCCCGGGCTCGGCCTCCCTCGCCAACCTGGCCCGGATCACCCTCGGCAACCCCCCGGAGGCACCCCATGCCTGACGCAGACACGTCCCGCATCCCCCACCTCACGACGGCCTCCGGGACGGTTTCCCCCGCGTCGCGGCTCACTGCGGCCCTCCGCACGATCCCGCCGAAGCCGCCCCTCACCCTCCTCCGATCCGCCCGCAACCTCGAAGCCCTCACCCCCGCCTCCCGCGACCGTGCCGTGGACGCCCTGCGAGCCATCGCGATCCTCGGCGTCGTCCTCGGCCACTGGCTGGTGACCGCACTCGTGGCCGGCGATGGCGGCCTGCACACCACGAGCCCGCTGCAGCACATGCCCTGGCTGGCCCCGATCTCCTGGCTGTTCCAGACCCTGGCCGTGTTCTTCCTGGTCGGCGGCCATGTGGCGACCCGAAGCCTCGCCACCGCCCGGGACAGAGGCGAGACCTACGGCTCCTGGCTGCGCGCCCGCCTGACCCGCCTCCTGCGCCCGGTTGCCGCACTCCTGTGCCTGTGGGCGGTGGCCGCCACGGCTCTCCTCCTCACCGGCACCCCGCTCGCCACGATCGAGGCACTGCTCAAGCTCGCCCTGTCACCGCTGTGGTTCCTGCTGGTCTTCGCCGGCCTGACGGCCGCCACCCCGCTCCTCACCCGCCTCAACCCGCTCTGGCCCCTCGCTGTCGTCCTGCACGTGGACCTGATCCGCTTCGGCCTGCACACCGGCCCGTCCTGGCTCGGCTGGCTGAACCTCCCGGCGGGCTGGCTGGTCCCCTACACCCTGGGCGCGGCCTGGACCCGGGGCGAGCTGGACAGCCGCCGGGCGGCCCGGATCCTGTTCCTCGGCGGTACTGCGGCCACGGCCGTCCTCGTCGGCTGCGCCGGCTACCCGGCGTCCATGGTCGGCGTCCCCGGCGCGAGGATCTCCAACCTCGACCCCCCGACCCTGGCGGCCGTCACCTTCGGCCTGGCCCAGTGCGGTCTCGCTCTCCTCCTGCGCGACCGGCTGCGCCGCGCGATGACCCGCCCGCTGCTCTGGGCGGCGGTGGCCCTGGTCAACCTCTCCGCGATGACGATCTACCTGTGGCACCAGACGGCCATGATGGCCACGACGGCCACGGGCCTCCTGGCCGGCCGGCTGCCCGGCCTGCACACCTCGCCGGACTCTGTGCTCTGGGTGCCGTACCGCCTCGCCTGGCTTCCGGTCTTCGCCCTGACCCTCGCCCTGTGCTGGACGGCCTTCCGCCACCACGAACAGGGCCCCCGCCGACCCCGGAACCGCAGGTCCCATGTGGTCCGCCGCCATCTGCCCCCAGCGAAGCAGCCACGCAATGCCTAGTGTTGACCTCGTGACGCCCGCGGCCGCCGACGGTGACAACCCCCAGGGGACACCCGCACCCGAGAACCGACCCGCCACCGACAGCCCGTCCACCGCCAGGACCACTCCGCGCCGCCTTCGGACCTGGTTCGGCGAGAATCCCTCGCCGAACTCACCCCCCTTCTCCCGGCACCGCTGGGTCCGCCTGCTCACCTACCTGCTCGTCGGCTACCTCGCCCTGGGCATCGCCCTCGGCGGCGGCGAGGAGCTGACCAACAGCTACGGCTTCACCACGGCCGTGGCGTTCTTCAGCACGTTCCTCCAGGCCGCCGCCGTCGTCCTGGCCCTCTGGCGGCCGGTGCCCGCGTGGGCCCTGTCCCTGGCCGCCGCCCTCGCCACCGCGCTGATGGCCCGCCAGCAGATGACGGCGCCGCTGCTTCGGCTGTCCAGCCCCGGCTGGCCCTGGGCCACGCCCGTCCTGCTGGCCCACATGGCCGTCCTGGTGCTCCTCGCCCTGCGCGTCCGGTTCCGCGGGACGGTCGCCGCGCTCGTGACGAGCGCATTGGTGACCGCCGTCGTGGAGGGCGGCCTGGGAGCGACGCGCTACTCCCCGACAGGCACGGTGGCCGTCGGCCTGTTCGCGATCGCCGCCGTCATCGGCGCGGCCCTGCGCAGCCGTAGCGAGGCCCGTAAGGAACTGGTCGAGCAGACGACGATCACCGCAGAGGAACGGGCCCGGCGCACACTCCTGGAGGAGCGCAGCCGTATAGCCCGCGAACTGCACGACGTGGTCGCCCACCACATGTCGGTGATCTCGATCCAGGCCCAGGTGGCCCCCCACCTGGTGGAGAACCCCTCCGAGGAGCTCAAGGAGAACCTCGCCGGCATCCGCAACAACGCCCTGGAGGCCCTGACCGAGCTGCGCCGGGTCCTCGGGGTGCTGCGGTCGGAGGGCCCGGACGACCCGGAGGCCGTCGAGGAGACCTACCGGCTGTCCGCCCCCGGCACCGGCCCGGCCCCCGACGCCCCGCAGCCGAACCTCGCCCGCCTGGACGCCCTGATGGAGAACACCAGGGCAGCCGGCCTGGACGTGGTCAAGACGGTGGAGGGCGAGCCTCGCGGCTATCCGCCGGGCGTGGAGCTGTCGGCGTACCGGATCGTCCAGGAGGCCCTGAGCAACGTCCTGCGGCACGCCCCGGGCGCGAAGGTCGACGTGGTGGTCGTCCACCACGCCCACGGGATCTGCCTGGACATCACCAACTCCCGGCCCAGCCGTCCGGCCCCGCCGTCCCCGGGCAGCGGGCACGGTCTGCTCGGCATGCGGGAGCGGGCGGCCATGCTGGGCGGGCACGTCGTCGCGACGGGGGAGCAGGGGGGCGGCTTCCGGGTGACCGCGTTCCTGCCGCGTGACGGCACCCCGGTGCCGACCGGCCTCGCCCTGCCCGCCGTGTTCCGGCGGCAGCTGCCACCCGGCTCCACCTCTGACCCGTACCCGCACGAGCCCCCGACAGGAGAACAGCACCCATGACGAGCGGCGCCGGTCCCATCCGTGTACTCATCGCCGACGACCAGGAGATGGTCCGGCAGGGTTTCGGCGTGCTGCTCAGCGCCCAGCCCGGCATCGAGGTGGTCGGGCAGGCGGTGGACGGTCTGGACGCGATCGTGCGGACCGCCGAACTGGCCCCGGACGTGGTGCTGATGGACATCCGGATGCCCGAGCTCGGCGGCATCGAGGCGACCCGCCGGATCACCGCGGAGCATCCCGCCATCAAGGTGCTGGTGCTGACCACGTTCGACCTGGACGAGTACGTGTACGAGGCACTGCGGGCCGGGGCCTCCGGTTTTCTGCTCAAGGACGCCTCCGCGGACAAGCTGGCCGAGGCGGTCCGGGTGGTGGCCGCGGGCGACGCGCTCCTCGCGCCCGCTGTCACCCGCCGTCTCATCGCCGAGTTCTCCCGTCTGGACGGCAGCCCCCGGGCCCCGCTCAAGCAGCGCGTCGGCGATCTCACCGAGCGGGAGACGGAGGTGCTGGCCCTGATCGCGCAGGGCCTGTCGAACGCGGAGATCGCCGAGCGGCTGGTCGTCGCCGAGCAGACCGTGAAGACGCACGTGAGCCGGATCCTGGTGAAGCTGGGCCTGCGCGACCGCACCCAGGCGGCGGTCTTCGCCTATGAGTCGGGCGTGGTCCGCCCCGGCGGCCGCTGACACCCGCAAGGGGCGACCCGTAGTACCTGAGACGGACGCCCGAGAACCAGTCTCCAAGGTGACGACCGTGCCCCGCCGCCCGCCTACCGTTTCGTACGTGACCCAGACGACGCACACGCAGACGACACCGCCGGGCCCGGCCGGCCGGCCGCGCAGCCCGGAGTTCCGGCTGGCCGCGGACGCTTTGCGAGGGCTGCGGCAGGACCTGTTCCAGGACGCCTTCGCCTACGACCCGCTGCCTCGCCGGAGCGCCGACGGCGCGCTCAGCCGCCGTGTGTCCGGCGCGGGCTGGCTGCCGCATGTGGTGGTGGCCGCGCTGGGCGTGGTGGCGATGACCCTGAGCATGGCGGGCTCCTTCGAGTCCGGGCCGGCCGCCCTGCTGTGCGGGCTGCTGGCGCTGGGGCCGGTGCTGCTGACGCTGGCGCGTCCGGTGGGGGCGTTCTGGTTCTCGCTGGGCGCGAGCATGGTCGCCGCCGTGATCGGCCGGAGTGAGTTCAGCGACTGGCCCTGGCTGCCGGGCAGTTTCCTGTCCCACCTGGTGGTGCTCACGGTCGTCGCGCTGCGCACCCGCCCGCGCACCGCGGCCTCGATGTGGGTGATGACCGCGGTCTACGGCTTCGTCACAGGAGGCCTCTTCGGCTGGCACCGCTACGACACCAATGTCACCCCGATGCTGCTGGTGTCGGCCCTGCTCCTGCTGGCCGTCTCGGTCCGGCACATCCGCCGCCAGGCCCAGCAGGAGGTGACCGCCCAGCAGACGGTGACCGAGCACGAGCGCTCCCGCCGCACCCTGCTGGAGGAGCGCACGACGATCGCCCGTGAGCTGCACGACGTGGTCGCCCACCACATGTCGGTGGTCGCCATCCAGGCGGAGGCCGCGCCCTACCGGGTGGAGAACCCGCCGGAGGAGCTGGAGAAGGCGTTCGCCACCATCCGGGAGAACGCGGTGGCGGCCCTGACCGAGCTGCGCCGGGTCCTCGGGGTCGTGCGCGCGGAGGACTACGAGGCGCCGGACGCCCCCCAGCCCACCCTGGCCGACCTCGACGGGCTGCTCGCCAATGTGCGGGAGGCCGGCCTGACGGTGGAGAAGGCGGTGACCGGAGCGGTGCGGGAACTGCCGCAGGGCGTGGAGCTGTCGGCGTACCGGATCGTCCAGGAGGCCCTCAGCAACACCCTGCGGCACGCGCCGGGAGCGAGCGCCCGCGTGGAGATCGGCTATGTCCTCGGCGGCCTGGGCCTGCGCATAGTCAACGCCCCGCCGCCCGTGCCACACCTCGTGAAACCCTCTCCGGGCGCGGGGCACGGCATCACGGGCATGCGGGAGCGTGTGTCGATGCTGAACGGCGAGATGACGACGGGCCCGTCGCCGGACGGGGGCTATGAGGTGACGGTGTTCCTGCCGGTGCCGGCGGCCGTCGTGAGCGAAGGGGACGCATGACCATCCGCGTACTGATCGCGGACGACCAGATGATGGTCCGCGAGGGCTTCTCCGTCCTGCTGAACGCGATGCCGGACATCGAGGTCGTCGGCGAGGCCGTCAACGGAAGGGAGGCGGTGGACCGGGTCCGCGAACTCGCCCCGGACGTCGTCCTGATGGACATCCGCATGCCGGAGCTGAACGGCATCGAGGCCACCCGGGAGATCGTGGCGGCGGACGCGGCGGCGAAGGTGCTGGTCCTGACGACCTTCGACCTGGACGAGTATGTGTACCAGGCCCTGCGCGCGGGAGCCTCCGGCTTCCTCCTGAAGGACGCCTCCGCCCGCCAACTGGCCGACGGAGTGCGGGTGGTGGCTGCGGGCGAGGCCCTCCTGGCTCCCTCGGTCACCAAGCGACTGCTCACGGAGTTCTCCCGCCTCTCGGACTCCCCGCGCCTGGCCCCGTCGGCCCACGCGGCCTACGGCGACCTCACCGAACGCGAGACGGAGGTCCTGATCCTGATCGCCCAGGGCCTGTCCAACGTGGAGATCGCCGAGCGCCTGGTGGTGGCGGAGTCGACGATCAAGACCCATGTGAGCCGCATCCTGGTCAAACTCGGCCTCAGAGACCGCACCCAGGCTGCGGTGTTCGCCTACGAGGCGCGGCTGGTGACACCGGGCTGACGGAGAGGCACCGGGGCGTACGCGGCGAGCGGACGTGACGGCCCAGCGAGGGGCCGTGCAGGGAGCCCCCTGGTCAGACCTCGGCCCGGCGGGTTAGCGTCCCCGCATGGCAGGCCCTGACGACCTCGGCTTCGATCCCTGGGACCCGGCGTTTCTCGCCGACCCGTATCCGGCCTACGCCGAGCTGCGCGCACGCGGCCGGGTGATCCGGTACGAGCCGACCGACCAGTGGCTGGTCCCGCACCACGCGGATGTCTCGGCGCTGCTGCGGGACCGCCGGCTGGGGCGGACGTATCAGCACCGGTTCTCGCACGAGGAGTTCGGGCGGACCCCGCCAGCGCCGGAGCACGAGCCGTTCCACACCCTCAACGACCACGGCATGCTCGACCTGGAGCCGCCGGACCACACCCGGATCCGGCGCCTGGTGTCGAAGGCGTTCACACCGCGCACGGTGGAGCGGCTGAAGCCGTATGTGCACGGCCTGGCGAACGACCTGGTGGCGGCGCTGGTCCACAACGGCGGCGGTGATCTGCTGACCGACGTGGCCGAGCCGCTGCCGGTGGCGGTGATCGCGGAGATGCTGGGCATCCCCGAGGCGGACCGCGCCCAGCTCCGCCCCTGGTCGGCGGCCATCTGCGGGATGTACGAGCTGAACCCGTCGGAGGAGACCGCGGCGAGGGCGGTCCGGGCCTCGGTGGAGTTCTCGGAGTATCTGCGGTTGCTGATCGCGGCCCGCCGCAAGGAGCCGGGCGAGGATCTGGTCTCCGGCCTGATCGCGGCCCACGACGAGGACGACGACCGGCTGACCGAGCAGGAGATGATCTCCACGGCGGTCCTGCTGCTCAACGCCGGTCACGAGGCCACGGTCAACGCCACCGTGAACGGCTGGTGGGCGCTGTTCCGCAACCCCGGCCAGCTGGCCGCCCTGCGCGCGGATCGCTCCCTGATCCCGTCCGCGATCGAGGAGCTGATGCGCTACGACACCCCGCTCCAGCTCTTCGAGCGCTGGGTGCTGGACGACATCGAGATCGACGGCACGGTGATCCCGAGGGGCTCGGAGATCGCCATGCTCTTCGGCTCCGCCAACCACGACCCGGCCGTCTTCAGCGACCCCGACCGCCTGGACCTGACCCGCACCGACAACCCGCACATCTCCTTCAGCGCCGGCATCCACTACTGCATCGGCGCCCCACTGGCCCGCATCGAACTGGCCGCCTCGATGACGGCCCTCCTCCGGCAGGCCCCCACGCTGACTCTGGCGGCGGAGCCGCGGCGCAAGCCGAACTTCGTGATCCGGGGGCTGGAAGGGCTGAGCGTCGAGATCAGATGATCACCCGTTCGGCTGATCGCAGAGGCGACCTGGTCCGTGCTCGCCGACGGCTCGCCACACTGGCCCTGACCCGACAGGGGGTGCACCATGACGGTTATGGCAGAGCGCACGTCGCAGACGGCCCAGATGTCCGTGGAGGAGTTCGAGAGGATCGCCGAATTCGCGGCCAAGGAGACCGACGACGCCGTCAGGTTCGAGTTCATCAACGGACGGATCGGGGTCAAGAAGTTCCCCGACGGCGATCACAACACCATCGTGCTGTGGCTGATGCGGCAGTGCATGCAGGCCCGGCCCGACCTGGATCTGTACCAGGGGCAGGGGCTGAGGGTGGAGCAGTACCGCGAGGGCCGGGTCCGTCCGGACGCCGTCCTCGTGCCCGAGGAGCATTTCGCCGGCCACGGGGAGTGGGCCGATCCCAGCGGTGCGCTCCTCGTCCTTGAGGTCACCTCCTACGATTCGGACACCGACCGGCGTGACCGTCAGGAGAAGCCCGTCGCCTATGGTGCGGCGGGTATCCCGTTCTATCTCCTGGTCGACCGGGACGACTGCACGGTCACTCTGTTCAGCGATCCGGACAGGGGTGTCGGCTATCGCACCACCCACAAGGAGGCCTTCGGCGCCAAGCCGCTGGTCCCTCAGCCCCTCGGTATCGAGCTCGATACCGAGAAGCTGAAGCAGTACGTCGACTGACGTTCAGGCGGCCATGTCCCGCCGCCGCAATCCGGCCAGCCCCGTCCCCACCAGCACCGCAGCCACCCCCAGCAGCACCCCCACCGGCCCCCACTCCATCCCCCCACCCGGCAGCTTCGGCAGATGCCCGAACGGGGACAGGTCCAGCACCGCCCGTGGTGCGTTCAGCGCGGGGCCGATCCAGCCGATCAGCAGTACCGCACCGGCGACACCCCACGCCGCGACCGCGCCCCGTGGCAGCACGCCGAACAGCAGGACCGCGACCCCGCCGATCACCCATACCGCGGCCACCTGGAGCAGGCACGCCCCCAGCACCGGGCCGATCTGCTTGCCGTAGCCGACGGCGAAGCCCAGGCCGGCCAGGAGCATCAGCAGGGCCGAGCCGCCGAAGGCGATGATCAGATGGCCGGCGGCCCAGCGCAGCCGGCCCACGGCCGCGGCCAGCACCGGTTCGGCCCGGCCGGAGGTCTCCTCGCCGCTCAGCCGCAGCACGGAGGAGACGACGTAGAGCGCGGCGACCAGACCGAGCATGCCGACCATCGCGGCGAGGAACGCGTCCGTCAGCCCCGACTGGCCGCCCATGCGCTGGAAGATCTCCCGTGCCTTGGCGTTGTCGCCGACGAGCCTGGCCGCGCCGTCCGTCATCCCGCCGTAGACGACCCCGGCGAGGAAGAAGCCGGTCGACCAGCCGAGCACGCTGCCGCGCTGCAAGCGCCAGGCGAGCGCGCCCGCCGTGCCGAGGCGGCCGGCCGCCGGTCCAGGGCGGGTCGGCAGGAAGCTCATGCCGATGTCCCGGCGCCCGGCCAACTCGTAGGCCACCAAACCCTGAAGGGCGACGGCCGCCGCGAACAGCAGCAGCACCCACCAGCGTTCGGCCGCGAAGGCGCGCAGGTCCTCCAGCCAGCCCAGCGGGGACAGCCAGGTCAGCACCGACGAACCCCCATCCGACGCCGAGTCGCCCGCCGCGCGCAGCACGAACGCCCCGCCCAGCACGGCCGCCGTCAGCCCCCGGGCCAGCCGGGCGCTCTCCGTCAGCTGGGCGACGATCGCCGCCATCGTGGCGAACACCATGCCCACGCCCGCCACCCCGAGCCCGAAGGCCAGCGCACCCGAGGCGCCCTGCCCGGCCAGCCCCGCCACGAGCAGGACGCACAGAGCCGCGTTCGCGACGGCCGCCGTCAGCAGGGCCGACGTGAGCGGGGCCCGGCGCCCCACCATCCCGGAGGACACCAGCTCCTGCCGCCCGCTCTCCTCCTCGTCCCGGGTGTGCCGTACGACGACGAGCAGGCTCGTCACGGCGGCGAGGGCGCCCGCGTACACCCCGACCCGCCAGGCCGTCAGCGCACCGAACGAGTCGTCGAAGACGGGTCCGACCATGGCGCGCAGGGAGGTGTTGGTCGCCATCTGGTGCATCAGGTCGGCGCGGGCGGCCGGGGTGCCGTACAGGGTCTTCAGGGTGTTCGGCATGGACAGGACCATCAGCGCGTTCACCGCGACCCAGACCGGGATCAGCACGCGGTCACGGCGCAGGGCGAACCTCAGCAGGATTCCCGTCCCCGCCAGTTGGCGCGTCATGCCGTCACCTCGTCCGGCTCGTCCTGGTAGTGCCGCAGGAACAGCTCCTCCAGGGTCGGCGGCGTCGAGGTCAGCGAGCGCACGCCGGAGGCGGTCAACGAGCGCAGTACGGCGTCCAGTCGGTCGGTGTCGACCTGGAGCCGGACCCGGTGGCCCTGGACGTCGAGGTCGTGGACGCCGGGCAGGTGGGCCAGCCCGTTGGGCGGCCCGGCGAGTTCGGCGCTCACACTCGTCCGGGTCAGATGCCGCAGGTCGGCCAGCGACCCGCTCTCCACCGTCCGCCCCTTGCGGATGATGCTGACCCGGTCGCAGAGCTCCTCGACTTCGCTGAGGATGTGCGAGGACAGCAGGACCGTACGGCCGCGCTCCCGCTCCTCCTCCACACAGCGCTGGAAGACCTCCTCCATCAGCGGGTCCAGGCCCGAGGTCGGCTCGTCCAGGATCAGCAGGTCCACGTCCGAGGCGAAGGCGGCGACCAGGGCGACCTTCTGCCGGTTGCCCTTGGAGTAGGTGCGGCCCTTCTTGGTCGGGTCCAGCTCGAAGCGGTCGATCAGCTCGGCGCGCCGCCGCTGGTCCAGCCCTCCGCGCAGGCGGCCGTAGAGGTCGATGACCTCGCCGCCGGAGAGGTTGCGCCACAGGGTCACATCACCGGGCACATAGGCGATCCTGCGGTGCACCTCCACCGCGTCCCGCCACGGGTCGCGGCCCAGCACCTGTGCGGCGCCCGCGTCGGCGCGCAGCAGCCCGAGCAGCACCCGGATCGCGGTCGACTTGCCAGCGCCGTTGGGGCCGAGGAAACCGTGCACCTCACCGGCCTCGACGTCCAGGTCGAGGCCGTCCAGCGCGTGCGTACGGCCGAAGGACTTGTGGAGCCCGGAGACCGTGATTGCCTTCGTCATGGTTTCCGAACGTACGCTTCTTTCAGAAATTTGTGAAGTTAAGGAAGCGCGTGAACACCGGTTAGGGTGAGGGCATGACGGAGTCGAGGACAGGAACGCCGGAGCGGGACCCGGAGTCGGTCTCGCGGTTCGTGGAGCACTTCGCGGCACAGCTGGTCGAGGCGGGCATGCCGCGCATGCCGTCGCGGGTGTTCGGCGCGCTGCTCGCCTCCGACGACGGCACCCTGACCTCCGCCGAGCTGGGCGAGCAGCTCCGGATCAGCCCGGCGGCCGTCTCCGGCGCGGTCCGCTATCTCGCCCAGGTCCACCTGGTCTCCCGCGAACGCGAGCCCGGCTCGCGCCGGGAGCGGTACCGGGTGCACAGCGACCAGTGGTACCAGGCGCTCACCAACCGCGAGGCGATCATCAAGCGCTGGGAGGACGCCCTGCGGGAAGGGGTGTCGAGCCTCGGGGCCGACACCCCCGCGGGACGCCGGTTGGCCGAGACGCTGGACTTCTTCGAGTTCGTGGAGCGGGACGTGGCGGAGATGATGGAACGCTGGCGGGTGTACCGGGAGCGGAAGTACGGCCGCTGAGCCTTCTCAGCGCTCCTTGGTCTCCTCCAGCACCGTCCGCCCCAGCAGTGCGTACCGCTCGGGCGACCGCCGCTTCAGGTACTGGGCATAGCCCACCCCCGTCGCCGCGACCAGCGCCACCAGCCACGGCGTCGCCTTCAGCAGCAGGGAGCCGGACTCCGCGCCCGCCGCGACCCCCATGTTGGACACCAGCAGGACGACCACGCCGAGCATCGCGATGCCGCCGATGAGCGGGGCGGTGAAGGTGCGGAACCAGTGGCGGCTCTCGGGGTGGTGCTTGCGGAAGTAGACGAGCACCGCGAAGGAGCACACGGCCTGGACCACCAGGATGGCCATCGTGCCGAGGATGGCCAGCAGGACGTAGAGCGCGTTGTACGGGTCCTTGCCGGCGATCCAGAACGCGGCGATCAGTACGGCGCTCACCACCGTCTGCACCAGGCCCGCGATGTGCGGGGAGCCGTGCCGGGGGTGGGTGCGGCCGACGGTGTTCTTCAGTGAGGGCAGGACGCCCTCCCGCCCGAGGGCGTACAGATAGCGGGCGGCGCAGTTGTGGAAGGCCATGCCGCAGGCCAGCGAGCCGGTGATCATCAGCCACTGCATGACGTCGACGGCCCAGTGGCCGACGTAGCGCTCGGTGGGGTTGAAGAACAGGGCGAGCGGGTTGGCGGAGGAGGCTGCCTTCACGGCCTCGGCCTCGCCGTTGCCCGTGATGGCCATCCAGGAGACGAGGACGTAGAAGACCCCGACGCCCAGGACGCTGATCATCGTGGCCTTCGGGATGATCTTCTTCGGGTCGCGGGACTCCTCGCCGTACATCGCGGTGGACTCGAAGCCGACCCAGGACCAGAAGGCGAAGAACAGCCCGAGCCCGGCGGACGTGCCCTTGAAGGCGTTGACCGGGTCGACCGGCGCGAGGCTGAACCCGTGCGGTCCGCCCCCGTGGAAGGCCACGGACACCGCCATCGCCGCCAGCACGGTCACCTCGGTCGCCAGCAGCACCACCAGGAGCTTCTCGGCGACGCTGACCCCGAACCAGGTGCCGGTCGCGTTGATCGCGAGCATCAGGATCGCGAAGGCCCACCAGGGCAGGTGCACGCCCGTCTGGTCCTTCAACGTCGTGGTCGCGAAGGTGGAGAAGATCCCGATCAGCGCCGGTTCGAAGACGACGTACGCGAAGGTCGCGAGCAGCCCGGAGGCGAGACCGGCGGTCCGTCCGAGGCCGTAGGAGATGAACCCGTAGAAGGCGCCGGTCGACGTGATGTGCTTCGCCATCGACGTGAAACCCACGGAAAAGATTGCCAGGACGACCATTGCCACGAGATAGCTCGCGGGTGCCCCGATGCCGTTGCCGGACGACACCATGAAGGGCACGTTGCCGGTCATCGCGGTGATCGGCGCGGCGGTGGCGACGGCCATGAACACCACCCCGAGCAGCCCTACTGCGTTGGGTTTCAGCCGATGAACCGTTTCCTCGTCCGCCGTGCCCGCCGCCGGGGCAACGCCCTCGTCCACTGCCATCGGGTGGCCCCTTCCGTGTCGGGTCCCTGGGTCCTGGTGGGTCCTGATGGAGCAGGATGGTGCATGGGGGAGGGGCGCGGGAAGGGGTCGACGCGGTTAAATATTTGTCACCAGACCATTAGGGCGGCCATTGGTGCAGAGTCCGTGTCGGCCCCGTGTTCGTTCGGCTGCTCTGTGTGGTGACTGGTTTGCATCCGGGGGTAAGGGCGCATCATGACGCTGATGACAGAGCGACCGACGATAAGCGGCAGCGAGCCCAGCAGTTTCGGGGCGCTTCTCGACGCCCTCGACGAGTTGGACGTTCTCGGCTTCAAAGCCGAGGTCATCAGGGGGAGCATCGTCTTGTCGCCGTGGTCGAAGGGGTACTACGAGGACGTCATGGAGCTGATCTGTGATCGGCTCCGGCCGCACCTCCCCGACGGGCACCGCATCACCACTAGTCCGTTCCTCTACGTCTTCCCCGCGGAGGAGCGCGCCTACGGACCCGACATCCACGTGGCGCCGCGGCACATTACCAGGACGACCGGCAATCGCCTGGACGGCGAGTCCCTGACCCTGGCTGCCGAGCTGACCTCCTCCTCCACGCGCGACGACGACCTGACGGACAAGGCCGTGGTCTACGGCAGGGCGGGTGTTCCGGTGTACCTCCTCCTCGACATGCAGGAGGAGCGGGCCACTGTGTTCTGGGACCCGTCGCCCAAGGGCTACGAGTCGCGTGAGACGAGGCCCTTCGGCGAGAAGCTGCACATCCCCGCCCCCTTCGACTGCACCCTCGACACCACCGGCTTCGAAGCCCCCGCCTCAAGCTGACGGCAGTACCAACCCCCAAGCCCCCTCCGCCACCCGCCACGTCCGTCGCCGTACCGGACCCGTCACCCCCGAGTCGGCCCGATAGCGGAAATCCGCGCCGACGACCGTCACGGTCCGCCCGGACATCCGCAGCGGGGTCGCCTCCGCGCCGACCGACAGCGGGCGGACCTCCACCCGCGCGAGCCCGCCCGTGCCCGGTGTCACCGACACCGCCTCCACGGGCTGGCCCAGGTCGACCACCGTCTCGCCGTCGACCTCGACCCGGAGCCGGGAGGGGCCGGGGGAAGGCACGGCGGGGAGCCGGGGCGGGCGCGGGGCGATGGTGCGGACCAGCGAGCGGTACCAGGGGCGGCCGGAGCCGACCGGGACCGGCTCGGCGGCAGCCGACCGCACCGGCCCCGGCGGAATACCCAGCCCGCTCAGCACGACCCCGTCGCTGTCGTCGACCAGCAGATCCAGCCGCCGCTCGGCCCCGTCCAGCACGGCCCGCGCCGCCGCCACCGCCCCGCCCGGCACCCCGAGCGCCTCCGCGAGCCCGCTGTCACCGACCGGGACCACCGACAGCGCACATCCGGCCAGCTCCCGCGCCCGGTGCAGCAGGGTCACGGCCCGTACCAGAGCGTGACCGTCACCCACCACGACCGGCCGCCTCGAACCCCGCCGGCCCAGCGCCCGGGCGAATTCCTCCGGCCCGTCCGGCAGACACACCTTGGCCGCCGCACCCGCGCTGAGCACGTCTTTCGCGATCCTCACGGACTCCCCGTCCGTCTGCCGTGCCGCCGGATCGATGATCACCAGCAGCTGTTCGGACGTCGCGAAGGTCGCCACCTCGGTCCTGCCTCGCTTCCTCGGGTAGCATCTTTGTGCAAGAGCCCCTTGCGCTATTGCGCCAGGGGCTTCGTCTATTCCGGGGCATCCGGTCCGACGGTCGGCGACCAATGACGGTCGCTGTGGTACGCGGCGGTGAACCTTACGCCCAAGCCCCCGACCTTGGACATGCCCCACCCGGAAGGGGTGTACGCGCGTGCCCGCACTTGTGCTGCTCGGTGCTCAGTGGGGTGACGAAGGCAAGGGAAAGGCGACCGACCTGCTCGGTGGCTCGGTGGACTATGTAGTGCGGTACCAGGGCGGCAACAACGCCGGCCACACGGTCGTCGTCGGTGACCAGAAGTACGCGCTTCACCTCCTCCCTTCCGGAATCCTGTCTCCCGGTTGTACGCCGGTCATCGGAAACGGCGTCGTCGTCGACCCGTCGGTCCTGCTCTCCGAGCTGAGCGGTCTGAACGAGCGTGGCGTCGACACGTCCAAGCTCCTGATCAGCGGTAACGCGCACATCATCACGCCGTACAACGTGACCGTCGACAAGGTCACGGAGCGCTTCCTCGGAAAGCGCAAGATCGGGACCACCGGTCGCGGCATCGGGCCGACCTACGCGGACAAGATCAACCGCGTGGGCATCCGGGTCCAGGACCTCTACGACGAGTCGATCCTGCACCAGAAGGTCGAGGCGGCCCTCGACGTCAAGAACCAGATCCTCACCAAGCTGTACAACCGGCGCGCCATCACCGCCGACCAGGTGGTCGAGGAGCTGCTGGGCTACGCCGAGCAGATCAAGCCGTACGTCGCCGACACGGTCCTGGTCCTCAACCAGGCGCTGGAGCAGGACAAGGTCGTGCTCTTCGAGGGCGGCCAGGGCACGCTGCTGGACATCGATCACGGCACGTACCCCTTCGTGACCTCCAGCAACCCGACCGCCGGCGGTGCCTGCACCGGCGCCGGTGTGGGCCCGACGAAGATCAGCCGGGTCATCGGCATCCTCAAGGCCTACACGACCCGCGTCGGCGCCGGCCCCTTCCCGACCGAGCTGTTCGACGAGGACGGCCAGGCGCTGCGCCGCATCGGTGGCGAGCGGGGTGTGACGACGGGGCGTGACCGGCGCTGTGGCTGGTTCGACGCCGTCATCGCCCGCTACGCGACCCGTGTGAACGGACTCACGGACTTCTTCCTCACCAAGCTGGACGTGCTCACCGGCTGGGAGCAGATCCCGGTCTGCGTGGCGTACGAGATCGACGGCCAGCGGGTCGAGGAGCTGCCGTACTCGCAGACCGACTTCCACCACGCGAAGCCGGTCTACGAGATGCTCCCGGGCTGGTCGGAGGACATCAGCAAGGCCAAGTCCTTCTCCGACCTCCCGAAGAACGCCCAGAACTACGTCAAGGCGCTGGAGGAGATGTCCGGCGCCCCGATCTCCGCGATCGGCGTGGGCCCGGGCCGGGACGAGACGATCGAGATCAACTCGTTCCTGTAGGCGACTTCGTGCACCGGGCGGAGCGTCCGCCGGTCCGCCTCCGGGCGTGATCGGCGGGCGCTCGCGGCCCTGTCCGACACCGGCTGTTTCCCCAGAGTTCGCTCAGGGCGCGCACTGACCCATCTTTGACCTGGACATGACCTTTCCCTGGTTTTCCGGCAACCGCGGGCGCGAGCAGCATCTACGCGGGTAGCCTCCGCACTGCACCGCCGCTGCTTGTCGCCAACTCCAGCCAAACCAGGAGCCCTGAATGCCCCTCAGTCCCATGAACCGCCGGGAGTTCGTGAAGAAGTCGGCCGTCACCGGTGCGGCCGTCGCCGCTGCCGGTACCGTCGCGGCGGCCCCCGCCCAGGCGGCCGAGCAGAAGCCCGAACGCAAGCCGCGCACCTGGTCGTTCTCCATCCTCGGCACGACCGACCTGCACAGTCACGTCTTCGACTGGGACTACTACAAGGACGCCGCCTACACCGACAAGGCGGGCAACTCCGTCGGCGTGGCGCGCGTGGCCACCCTCATCAAGCAGCAGCGCGAGGCCAAGGGCGAGGACCATGTCCTCCTCGTCGACGCCGGCGACATCATCCAGGGCACCTCCCTGGCCTACTACTTCGCGCGCGTCGACCCGATCACGGGCACCGACGGCAAGAAGGGCCCCAGGCACCCGATGGCCGTGGCCATGAACCACATGCGCTACGACGCCGCCGCCCTCGGCAACCACGAGTTCAACTACGGCATCGAGGTGCTGCGCAAGTTCGAGAGCCAGTGCCACTTCCCGCTGCTCGGCGCCAACGCCCTCGACGCGAAGACGCTGCGCCCGGCCTTCCATCCGTACACCGTCAAGCGCATCTGCGTTCCGGGCGCCCCGGACATCAAGGTCGGCATCCTCGGCCTCACCAACCCCGGTATCGCGCTGTGGGACAAGGACAACGTCAGCGGGAAGATGGTGTTCCCGGGCCTGGTGGAGCAGGCGAAGAAGTATGTGCCGAGGCTGCGCGCGCTGGGCTGTGACGTCGTCTTCCTGACGGACCACTCGGGCCTGGACGGCTCCTCGTCCTACGGCGACGCACTCCCGTACGTGGAGAACGCGTCGAACCTGGTGGCCGAGCAGGTCCCCGGCATCGACGCGATCCTTGTCGGCCACACCCACGTCGAGGTCCCGTCCTACACGGTCAAGAACGCGGAGACCGGCGAGGAGGTGCTCCTGTCGGAGCCGTACTGCTGGGGCTACCGCCTGAGCGTCTTCGACTTCGAGCTCGAACTCCACCACGGGCAGTGGAAGGTGACGAGCAAGACGGCGCAGACCCTCAACCCCAACACGGTGGACGAGGACCCGGAGATCAAGAAGCTCCTGGAGGCCGACCACGAGCTGGTGGTGAAGTACGTCAACACGGCGGTCGGCACGTGTACGGCGGACCTCTCGGCGACGGAGTCCTGCTGGAAGGACGTGCCGATCATGGACTTCATCCACAAGGTGCAGATGGAGAGCGTGAAGGCGGGCCTGTCGGCGGCGGACGCCGCGCTTCCGCTGATCTCGGTCGCCGCCCCCTTCTCCCGCACGGCCGACATCCCCCAGGGCAACGTCACCATCAAGGACATCGCCGGCCTCTACATCTACGACAACACCCTGTACGGCAAGAAGCTGACCGGCGCCCAGCTCAAGGACTACCTGGAGTACGCGGCGAAGTACTACCACCAGGTCCCGGCGGGCACGAAGGTCGACACGGCGACGCTGACCAACGCCAACAAGTTCTGGGACTACATGTACGACACGGCGGCGGGCGTCGACTACGAGATCGACATCGCCCAGCCGGAGGGGTCGAGGATCAAGAACCTCACCTACAACGGCGCGGCGATCGCCGACGACCAGACGTTCGTCGTGGCGGTGAACAACTACCGCGCCAACGGCGGCTCGGGCTACCCGCACATCGCCTCGGCGCCCATCGCCTACAGCTCGACCAACGAGATCCGTCAGCTGATGATCGACTACGTGACCGCGAAGAAGACCCTCGACCCGGCCGACTTCGCCGTCACCAACTGGAAGCTGACCCAGGCGGGGACACCGGTCTTCTGACCGTCAGCGCGTGGAGCGGGTGGCGCCGAAGTACGTCTCGTGCGACCAGATGTGGTGGCACGACGGACACTGCAGGTGCAGCAGGCTGCCGGTGTTGGACAGCAGGTAGCGCCACCCGCCCCGGTCGTCGCAGTTCGGGCAGTCCACCCCCCAGGCACGCCGAGCTGTGTCGGCCTGCGGATCAAGCGGCAGCATCACTGGGCCCCGCCGGGAGTACACCGGCCGCCACCAGCTCGTCGTAGATGCGCTGCTGCTCGGCGTCCAGGCCGGAGTACAGCAGCGCACGCGCCTCCTCCTCGCCGCGGAGCGCCGCCGCGGGGTCCCAGCCGGGGCCGAGGGCGGCCATGACATGGGTACGCCGGAGCATCTCGTGCGAGCTCAGGTCGACGCTGAAGTCGAAGGTGGGGCCGTGGGGGGACATGCCACCGAACGTAGGCAGGCATTTCCCCCACGGCAAGAAGAGGTGGGTGAAATCACACCAGGTCCGCCAGGCGGACCCTCAGCTGAAGACGATCATCGAGCCCTGGGCCAGCGAGCGCGTCGCCGCCGCGTGCAGGCCCAGCCACACATGCCGCTCGCGGGCGAAGGGGCTCGGGTCGTACGGCGCCGGGACGGCCGGTTCCTCCAGTTCGGTGGGGGCCGTGGGCGGGGCCGGGGCGGCCGGCGGGTTGGCCGGGTCGATGCCGATGGACCCGGCGACGTACTCCAGCTCGCGAAGCAAGGTCTGCGAGGAACCCAACGGGCCGCCGCCCGCAAGGAGTTCGTCGTTCGACAGCGGGTGCGGGAAGTCCACCGGGACGTACGCGCCCGCGTGGTCGTAGTGCCAGACCAGATGGGACTGCTGGGCCGTGGACTCGAACATCTCCAGCAACTGCTCGTAGTCGCCGCCGAGTTCGCCGACCGGAGTCACCGGCAGGCCGCAGACCTGCAACAAGTACGCCCGGCGCAGGAAGTGCAGGGCGTCGTAGTCGAAGCCGGCCACGGGTGCGACCTCGCCGGACAGGCCCGGCATGTACTGGTACACCGGCACCGGCGGGAGGCCGGCCGCCGCCAGGGCGTTGTTGTACTGCGCGAGTTCCTCCGCGAACGGGTTGTCGGGCGTGTGGCACAACACGTCCACGAGCGGTACCAGCCACAGGTCACAGGCCAAAGAGGGCTCCTCGCACACAGAAGGGGTCACCAAGGAGGTGGTTCGGGAAGGGTACTGGTCATTTACCCGTTGGTCAGGCGTTCCAGCAGCGCCAGCGAGTGGGCGTTGGACTCGGCGATGATCGAGCGGGCGGTGTCGGTCTCGCGCCGGGCCAGCGCGTCGACCAGATCCGTGTGCCCGGACCACAGGCGGCCGCGCAGGTCGGGCAGGCGGAGCAGGTGCTGCACCGCGCAGACCCAGGACTGCACGCGCAGACGGTGCAGGAAGTCGCCGAGGTAGGGGTTGCCGAAGAGGGCGCTGAGCTCACGCCAGAAACGGAGGTCGTAGCCGATGAGAATCGTCAGGTCGCCGGCCGCGGCGGCCCGCGCGGCCTCCTCGCCGCGGCGGCGCACCGTGGTCAGCGCGGCCTTCGTACGGGGGTCCTCGGCCGCGGTGCGGAAGGCGGGGTGGTCGACGGTGAGGGCCTGGAACATGCCGTCGGTGACCAGGCTGCGGGCCTCGATCATGTTCCGGTAGTCGGTGACGGAGTACTCCGGCACCCGGAAGCCGCGGTGCTGGTCGGCCTCCAGGATGCCCTGCGCGGACAGGTCGACCAGCGCCTCGCGCACGGGGGTGGCGGAGACGCCGTACTGCTCGGCGATCTCCTTGACCGTGAACGCCCGGCCCGGTCGCAGCCGCCCCGCCAGCACCTCGTCACGGAGCGCGTCCGCGATCTGCTGGCGCAGGGTGCTGCGTGTCACGGCGCCGCTGCCGGGCATGGTCGGGGTCACTCCTCACGCGTAGACGACGTGCTCGCGCATCTCTCACGAGATTGCTTACGAGCACGTCACCTTACGCGTTCGGGCCTCCCCGGGGGCAGGCGTGGTTCGGTTACGCCGTGTACTCGTCCGCCACGCTCAGCGCGGCGTCCAGGGCGGCGAGGCCCTCCTTCAGCTCGGCCTCCGTGACATTGCACGGCGGGACCACATGGGTGCGGTTCATGTTCACGAACGGCCACACGCCGTGCTGCTTGGCGGCGGCCGTGAACGCGGCCATCGGGGCGTTCGCCTCGCCTGCGGCGTTGTACGGCACCAGCGGCTCGCGGGTCTCGCGGTTCTTCACGAGGTCCAGCGCCCAGAACATGCCGACGCCGCGCACCTCGCCGACGCTCGGGTGGCGCTCGGCCAGCTCGGCGAGGGCCGGGGCGAGGACCGTCTCGCCGAGGCGCCGCGCGTTCTCGACGACGCCCTCCTCCGCCATCACGTTGATCGTGGCGACCGCGGCGGCGCAGGCCAGTGGGTGCCCGGAGTAGGTGAGACCGCCCGGGTACGGCCGCTTGCCGAAGGTCTCGGCGATCGCGCCCGAGACGGCGACACCGCCCAGCGGGACATAGCCGGAGTTCACGCCCTTGGCGAAGGTCATCAGGTCGGGTACGACACCGAAGAGATCGGCGGCGAACCACTCACCCGTGCGTCCGAAGCCGGCCATGACCTCGTCCAGGATGAAGACGATGCCGTGGCGGTCGCAGATCTCGCGGACCCCGGCCAGATAGCCGGGCGGCGGAACCATGATTCCGGCCGTGCCGGGGATGGTCTCCAGGATGATCGCCGCGACCGTGCCCGGCCCCTCGAAGGCGATCGTGGTCTCCAGGTGCTCCAGGGCGCGCGCGGTCTCCTGCTCCTCGTTCTCGGCGTAGAAGCGGGAGCGGTAGAGGAACGGCGCCCAGAAGTGGACGACGCCGTTGGTGGCGCTGTCGCTCGCCCAGCGGCGCGGGTCGCCGGTGAGGTTGATGGCCTGCTGGGTGCCGCCGTGGTACGAGCGGTACGCCGAGAGCACCTTGGGGCGGCCGGTGTGCAGCCGGGCCATGCGCACCGCGTGCTCCACGGCGTCGGCGCCGCCGTTGGTGAAGAAGATCTTGTCCAGGTCGCCGGGGGTCCGCTCGGCGATCAGCCGGGCCGCCTCCGAGCGTGCCTCGATCGCGAAGGCGGGTGCGAAGGTCGTCAGCTTCGCCGCCTGCTCCTGGATGGCCGCGACGACCTTCGGGTGCTGGTAGCCGATGTTCGTGTAGACGAGCCCGCTGGTGAAGTCCAGGTACCGCTTGCCGTCGTAGTCCCAGAAGTACGACCCCTCGGCGCCTGCGACGGCGAGCGGGTCGATGAGGTCCTGGGCTGACCAGGAGTGGAAGACGTGCGCGCGGTCCGCGGCCTTCACTGCGGCGCCGGCCTGGGGGTTGGGCTGAGGGGTCATGCCCGCGAGCGTAAATGTCCGCGATGCGGAAGGCCTATCGGCGTCTTGTTCCGTGGACGGGGGCTTTTAGCGACAGGTTGTCAAAGGGACGGGGGCCCGGGGCACCGGGCCCGTTACGGAACCGTAGACAGCGGGCCGCGCGACTCACCGGTAGGGCCGCACTATTCTCGGTCCGTCGCACACGTATGCGTCGTAGTCGTATGCGTTGCGTGTATGGGGTGTACGGGGCGGATCGGGGGAAGGCGGGCGGCCATGGACAAGCTGGGGGCGGGGGATCCGCAGCACATCGGGGGCTATCGGCTGCTGGCGCGGCTGGGTGCGGGCGGCATGGGGCACGTGTATCTGGCCCGGTCGGACCGGGGCCGTACCGTCGCGGTGAAACTGGTCCGCGAGGAGCTTGCCGCGCAGGAGGAGTTCCGGGCGCGGTTCCGGCAGGAGGTGCAGGCCGCGCGGCGGGTCGGCGGGTACTGGACCGCGCCCGTACTGGACGCGGACACCGAGGCGGCGGTGCCGTGGGTGGCCACCGGGTACGTGGCCGGGCCGAGCCTGCAACAGGTGGTCGGGCACGATCACGGGGCGCTGCCCGAGCGGTCGGTACGGATCCTCGCGGCGGGGCTCGCACACGCGCTGAAGGACATCCACGCGGCGGGGATCGTGCACCGCGATCTGAAGCCCTCGAACGTGCTCGTCACGATCGACGGCCCGCGTGTCATCGACTTCGGGATCGCGCGGGCGCTGGAGACGACCTCGCTGGGCGGCGAGGGGCTGACCCGGACCGGGTCGCTGGTCGGGTCGCCGGGGTTTATGGCGCCCGAGCAGGTGCGCGGGGACCGGATCACGCCGGCCTGCGACGTCTTCTGCCTGGGGTCGGTGCTGGCGTACGCGGCGACCGGGGCGCTGCCGTTCGGGACCGCCAACAGCGGGGTGCACGCGCTGATGTTCCGGATCGCTCAGGAGGAGCCGGATCTGGCGGGGGTGCCGGAGGGGATCGCGGACCTGGTGCGGGACTGCTTGCGCAAGGATCCGGCGGCTCGGCCTTCGCTCGACGCGGTTCTGGAGCGGACGGGGGCGGAGGACACCGTGACCGGGGGGCGGTCCCGGGATCCCTGGCTGCCGGGGGCGCTGGTCGCGCAACTCGGTCGGCATGCCGTGCAGTTGCTGGAGGTCGAGGATCCGGAGGGGGACGGGCCCGGGGCGGCAGCGGGGTCGGTGTCGGGTGCGGGTGGCCCTGGTGGGGCGGACTTGCCGTCAGCGGGTGCGGGTGGTGCCGGTGGGGGTGGTTCGCCTGAGCATGCTGCCGCTGCCGACGACGGGAGCGGAGCGGAGGCGGTCGGGGAGCCTGGGGGCGGGGGTGGTGTGAGTCGTCTGCCCACCGTTGTGGTGGGGCAGACGCCGCCGCCGGGGGGCACGCCGGGGTTCGGGGCGGCACCGGGGTTCGGGGCGGCACCGGGGTTCGGGGCCGCACCGGGGGCGTACGGGTATCCCCAACAGCATCCGCAGCCTCAGCCTCAGCCGTATGGCTCGTGGGGCGGGACGCCGCCGTACGGGCCGCCGCCCGCCGGCGGGGTGCCGGAGCGGGAGCGGCGCGGTGGGCGGTCGACCGCGCTGCTCGTCGTGGTCGCGCTGGTGGTGGCGCTGGGCGCGGGTGGCTCGGTGTACGCGCTGATGAGGAAGAGCGGTGGGGACGACAAGGGGGGAGGGGTCGTGAGCCCGAGGCCCACGGTCAGCAGTTCCGGCACCACGGGGTCGCCCAGCACGGCCGGGCCCACGCCGTCCGCCTCCGCCTCCGCCTCCTCGGACGGGGTGGTTCCGGCCGGCTATCTGGGCACCTGGGAGACGACCATCGACAACGCCAACGGGAGCGGCACCCGCCAACTGACCATCCGGCAGGGCGCGGTGGGCGACAGCGTGCTGACGCTGGTCGCGGACGGGCCGACGACCGGCGGTGGCTCGTACCACTGCGTCTTCGACGCCAAGCTCGCCCAACAGCCCGGTGCTGACGGGTCGTTGGAGATCGGGCCGTCCAACGTCACCAGTGGTGAGCCCGCCTCCTCCTGCACTCCGGGCAATGCCACCGAGGTCACCCTGCTGTCGGACGGCAGGCTGAAGCGGTCCCAGGTGGGCGGCGGGGAGAGCCTGACGTACACCAAGCAGTGAGGAGCGCTCAGCGCGGCTCCGGTGGGCGCTGGCGTGGCATGTTCGGGCGGGTGCCGTTCGCGGGCGGCATCGGCAAGCGGCCCAGCGGCCCGCCGGCCTCCTGCCGTGGCACATACGCGACCGCCGCCTGCATGCCCAGCGGTGCGGAACCGGTGCGGAACTCGACCATCCAGTCGGTCGTCTCCGTGCGGACCAGCTCCGTGACGTCCTCCGCGAAACGCCGCAGGACCCCCAGGCAGCGCTCGGCCGCCTCGCTCGCCGTGCCCTCCGCCGGGCCCAGCACCTCCCGGATGCTCTCGGAGGCCCAGTCGAACTGCAACGCCTGTAGCCGCCGCTGCACGGCCTGCGCGGTGGCCACGTCCCTTATCCAGCCGGACGTCACGCCGAAGAACCGGTCGATGCCGACGCAGGCGACCCCGAGCAGGAGCGCCAGGCAGCCCCAGGGCGCGACCCCGTGGGCCGTCCCGGTGAGGTCCAGCAGGGGGAGCGCCGCCCCGGCCACCGCGCCCGCCGCCGCACCCGAGCGCAGGATCCGGGCACCGCGCCGCTTCCAGACCCGGTCCCGCAGATACCAGGACACCGTCTGCAGTGCCCCGCGCTCCACCCACTGGTAGAGCTCGTCGAGCCGCTCGGCGGGCTCGCCCCAGTCCCCGAGCGGGAAGGCCCGCCCGGTCAGATCGCCCGGCCGCAGCCCGGCCGCGCCCTCGCCCCGCCCGTCCTGAGGCGGACCCTCGGGCTGCATCTCCGGCTGACCCACCCGGCACTCCCTACTGATCTTCGATCACCTGTCGCGGCCCCGTCACATCGCGTGACGTCCCAATGCCGCATTCCATGCCGACGCGCGGCACCCTTCCTACCGCCCAATGGGTGGCGAAGAAGCAGCTTTCCCGGCTTTTCCGCCCAGAAGAGGGTCTTGATCAGGTATAGGGCCGTCGCGCTTCTCACTCGAAAGAGTGGCGGGGCGACGCGGGCGTGGACCACGTAGGCTCATGCTCAAGGAGAAGAACGTAGAGGAGCTGATCGTGATCCCCGGTGGTGGCCAGCCCAACATGCAGCAGTTGCTCCAGCAGGCCCAGAAGATGCAGCAGGATCTCCAGCGGGCGCAGGAGGAACTGGCGAACACGGAGGTCGACGGCCAGGCGGGCGGCGGTCTGGTGAGGGCCACCGTGACCGGTGCCGGAGAGCTGCGCGCGCTGAAGATCGACCCGAAGGCGGTCGACCCTGAGGACACCGAGACCCTCGCCGACCTGATCGTGGCGGCCGTACAGGCGGCCAACGAGAACGCGCAGACGCTGCAGCAGCAGAAGCTCGGCCCGCTGGCCCAGGGCCTCGGCGGCGGCACGGGCATCCCCGGTCTGCCTTTCTGAGGCCGGGCCAACTACGGTACGTACCGAAAGGTCTTAAGGAAGGGCAGTCCGGTGTACGAAGGCGTGGTCCAGGACCTCATCGACGAGTTGGGGCGGCTGCCCGGCGTCGGTCCCAAGAGCGCGCAGCGGATCGCCTTCCACATCCTGCAGGCCGAGCCGGCGGACGTGAAGCGGCTCGCGCAGGCGCTCCTGGAGGTCAAGGCGAAGGTCCGCTTCTGCGCGACCTGCGGCAATGTGGCACAGGAGGAGCTGTGCAACATCTGCCGCGACCCGCGTCGGGATCTCTCCGTCATCTGTGTGGTGGAGGAGCCCAAGGACGTCGTCGCCATCGAGCGCACCCGTGAGTTCCGCGGCCGCTACCACGTGCTAGGCGGCGCCATCAGCCCGATCGAGGGTGTCGGTCCAGACGACCTGCGTATACGAGAACTTCTCGCGCGGTTGGCCGACGGGACGGTCACGGAGCTGATCCTTGCGACGGACCCCAATCTGGAGGGCGAGGCCACGGCCACCTACCTCGCCCGCATGATCAAGCCCATGGGCCTGAAGGTCACCCGCCTGGCCAGCGGCCTCCCGGTGGGTGGCGACCTGGAATACGCGGACGAGGTCACCCTCGGCCGCGCCTTCGAGGGGAGACGACTCCTAGATGTCTGACGCCACACTGCACGCGACCGGTCGGGACCCGGACGACTTCGCGGTCCAGATCGCGGACCAGATCGAGAGCTTCCTGGTGGCCGTCACGGAGGTGGCGAGGGGCGACGAGCCCGGCTCGACCGTGCCCTTCCTCCTCCTGGAGGTCTCCCAGCTGCTGCTGGCCGGCGGCCGCCTGGGCGCCCACGAGGACATCGTGCCCGACGAGCGCTACGAGCCGGACACGGGCCCGGACCCGGACGTGGACGGCCTCCGCGAGAACCTGGCCCGCCTCCTGGAGCCGGTCGACGTCTACTCCGAGGTCTTCGACCCGTACGAGCCCCGCAAGGCCCCGGTGCCGGCCCGGATCTCCGACGACCTCGCCGACGTCATCACCGACCTCCGCCACGGCATGGCCCACTACCGCGCGGGTCGCACCACGGAGGCCCTGTGGTGGTGGCAGTTCTCCTACTTCTCCAACTGGGGCCCCACGTCCTCCGCCGTCCTGCGCGCCCTGCAGTCGGTCCTCATCCACGTCCGCCTCAACCAGCCCTTGGAGGAACTGGACGGCCTCGACACCGACCAGGCCACGATGGGCGACGAGACCCTGGAGTTCGAGGCGGGCCGGGTCATGGCCGAGGAGATCGGCGGACAACTGGGGTTGCGGTCGGCGAAGTGACCGCGAGCAGCGCCGCCGCGTCGACATACGGCGCGGTCGGCGTCGGCTCGCTGTACCAGCGCAGCGGCCAGGTGTCGCCGTCCAGCGCCGGAACGCCGACGTACGTGACGGCCCGCTCGGCGCGCCGCCCGAAGTACTGCACGCCGAGCGGCCAGTCGTAGCGGTGTACGACGCCGGGCGCCAGCAGGAAGTACACCCACCGCGTCCCGCTGCCGCCCGCGCACACGACGGGCCCCGCGTCGCCATCGCCCCGCTCGATCAGACAGTCGGCGACGGCCTCGCCCCATCTCCCCTCGATCCGCACGGCGTCGAAGTGCACGCCGGCCACGCGCAGCCGGTGCCCACGGAGGGGGACCCAGGCGGGCCGGTGAATTCCGTTCGTCATGGTCACACGGTGGCGTTGACGTGGCTACCCTCGGTAGTGACCCAGGTGATACACGGCGGGGTGTACCGGTCGGAGGTGCGTACGGTGACCCAGTCGCCGCCCATGTGGCGCTTCAGCGGCAACCAATTGAAACGCTGGCGCACGAAGGCCAACGTCTCTCGGGAGGAGTTGGCCGCCGCGTCGAACTACTCCCCGGACACCATCAAGGCGATGGAGCAGGGGGTCCGCATGCCGACGCCCCGAGTCCTCGACGTGGCGGACGACTTGTGCCGGGCGGACGGGATGCTCAGCGCGGCGAAGGACTACTTGAGCAGGGAGAAGTTCCCGCCGAGGGCGCAGGAGTTCATGGAGCGGGAGAGGGACGCGATCACCATGTGGTGGTATGAGACCACCTTGGTGCCGGGCCTCCTGCAAACAGAGGAATACGCGCGCAGGCTGATCGAGAACCGGTACCCGCCGCTGGACGACGAGACGATCGCGACGCGGATCGAGGGGCGCATGGAGCGGCAGGCGGCCATGGCGGCACGCAAACCGCCGGTCGGCCTGTGTTTTGTCTTCTACGAGGCGGTCCTGCGCAGCCCGTTCGTGAACGCTGAGCAGTTGGACCGGCTGCTCTCGGAATCCCGTCAGCCGAACGTCCACATCCAGGTGCTTCCGTTCGAACGGGCCACCTTCCCTGCGGCGTTGATGGGCCCCATGGTGCTACTGGAGACCCGGGACCACGAGCGTTTCGCCTTCACGGAGGGACAGTTCGCGAGTGAACTCTCCGCCGACCCGGCGACCATCAGTAACGTGACCGAGCGGATGAGCATGATCCGCGCGCTGGCACTCAGCCCCGCTGAGTCCGCCGGTTTCATAGAGGAGATGGTGAAGCACCGATGAGCGAGCCGCAGCAGTGGTTCAAGTCCAGCTACAGCGATGACGAAGGTGGCGCCTGCGTCGAAGTCGCGTTCGCCACCCGCATCCACATCCGCGACTCCAAGAACCCCACCGGCCCGGAGCTCCACCTCCCCGCCCCCGCCTGGTCGGCGTTCATCTCCGCACTTCAGCCCGGAGCTTGAGCCTCGGGCTTCGAGCCCTTCTCTTGGGTTTTGGGCTGGTGGGAACTTCCCAACCAACCAAGCCTGTACGTGAGTTAGGGCGACCTACCTCGAACGGGTGACGTTCCGTGATCAGCTTGCGCCGGAACGTAAAGCGCCTCTAGGTTCGCGGCAAATAGATCGGCCCCGGTCGGTGCGCCAACACCGGCTCCGGGGCCTGGCCCTACGGATCGAATGCGAGTTTCGATCGTGGCTTACGCCCACCTTAGCCCTGCCCTGCCGTCCCCGGACCATCCCATGGCCAAAACGGGTTACGGCAAACGCTCCGCCGGTGACGAAGACCCGCACGCGGACGCGGACTTCGCACATCTGGACGGCCGTGAACGCGACCTCGCGGTCTTCATCGACCACCTCCAAGACGGCCACGCGATGGGTTACAAGGCGATCGCCGCCGAACACCCGCGGTACGGCCAGCAGGCGACGCGCGCTGCGATGGCGCTGCTGACCGATGCCGGACACCTGCACCGGATCCGGGAGCACATCACTGTCGAAGACGGCGCCATGCGCTGGGTGACGCGTACGTACTGGTCGCGTACGCCCAGGTCGGCCACCTGGTGGGAAGAGTTCGCACGGTCGCGCAACGGCAGGATCGTGACCGACGGCTACCGGTCTGGACTGGCCCGGCCCGAGGAGGCCGAGGAGGAGATCCACGAGAGGGAGCCGGTGGAGCCGGCTGAGCCACAGCACAGCGACGCCTACCGCACCCTCGCCGGACTTCGCGACGCTGACCGCCGTATGCCGCTGTCCGAACGGGACTGCCGGTCTCTCGAAGCGCTTGCCGCGGAGTGGCTGTCGCGTGGCTCGACGCCGGAGGACATCACCCGTGCCCTCACTGAAGGACTTCCGCCCGAAGTGACCAACCCGGGCGGATTCGCTCGCAAGCGATTGGAGAACTGCATGCCTCCGAAGAAGGCGAAGGTGCGCCAGAAGAAGGCGCCGCTCCGCGCCCGCATCGACCGGGTGGTCCGGGTCTGCGGCACCTGTGACGCGGACGAGCGGACCGCGGAGATCATCCAGGGACTGTGCCGGGAGTGCCGCGTGGAGCTGGGTCTGGAGACGCCAGAGGGCGAACGCATCCCGCAGCTGCCGGAGACGTTTCTGGGGAGGCCGCTTCCCAGCGCCGAGGAAGTGCATGAGTGGGCCGCCCGGGTCCGTGCTGCGGGCGGTCTGCGCTCTCCCGGTGGCTTGGCGCTGCGGAAGGGCGGCGTATGAGCGTGCAGGACGCGCCGGTCAGGGCACCATGGAGTCGAGGAGGCGACGCCATGAGCCGCAGGACCGAGGACCGGCCGCAGATGACTGCCGAGGAGTTCGAGGAGCTGGAACGCCATGCCCCGGAGACCGTGTGGCTGGAGTTCGTGAACGGGAAGGTCGTCGTAAAGCCCATGCCGGCCGGCAACCACAGCGAGATCTACATGTGGCTCCTGGAACGCTGCATGCAGCTGCGACCGGACCTGCGGCTCCATCCCGAGCGGGGACTCAAGACCGAGGCGTATCGCAAGGGGCGGGCCCGCGCCGATGGCGTACTGGTGCCCAAGGGCAGCCTCAAGGGCAAGGGCGAGTGGTCGGAGGCCACCGGCGTGCTGATGGCCGTGGAGATCACCTCCTGGGATTCCGACACGGCACGCGGGGACCGCGTCGAGAAGCCCGACGGCTACGCCGCCGCCGGTATCCCCGTCTACCTCCTCATCGACCGTGACGACTGCTCGGTCGTGGTGTTCAACCAGCCCGAGGACGGCCGCTACCGGCATGAGGAGAAGCTGCCCTTCGGCGCCTCCGTCAAGCTCCCCGACCCCGTGAACATCACCCTGGACACCGAGCCGCTGAAGGAGTTCAGCGACTGAGCCACACCCCCCACAGTCCCTTCGTCATCGCCGTCCCCCCGCCCGCCAGGGCCAGCAGCAGGACCAGGTGGCGGGCCCGGTGCTCCGGGATGCGGCCGGCGATGGTGTGGCCGATCACCGCGCCGGTCGTCATCGCGGTGCAGACGGCCGCCCACTGCGCGCCGGTCAGGTGGGGTGTGCCGTTCGCCGCTATCGAGAAGGCGTTGACGGCGACGCCGTAGAACTGCGCGTTGGGCACGAACTCCCGTACCGTCCATCCCGCGTTGAGGGCGTACAGGGACACCGGTGGGCCGCCCACGCCCGCCGCCGCGTTCATGAAGCCGCCCAGCGCGCCGGCCGTCACCGCTCCCTTGCCGCCCCGCAGGGACGGTATCCGGGCGCCGCGCATGACCAGGAAGACCGCCGCCGTCACCAGGGCGCCCATCACCAACAGCAGGACGGGGCGGGGGAGTTGGCGGGTCATCCAGGCGCCCGCAGGTACCGTGCAGGCCGCCGCGGCGCACAGGGGCACCATCGCCGCGGGGCGGACCCGGCGCCAGCCGCCCGCCAGCCCCACGACGCTGATCGCGCCGGCGGCGCAGTTGGCGAGCACCACCCCGTCGGCGGGGCCGAGCAGCAGGACCAGCGCCGGTACGGCGACCAGGGCGAAGCCCATTCCGGTCAGCCACTGCACGCAGCCGCCGAGCAGGACGATCGCCGCGAGCAGCGTCTCCGTCATGTCGCCCCCGTGTGTCACACCCCTGTGGTGGAAAACTAGTGCAGTGGCGACTGTGACCCGGGGCACTTTCCCGCGTGGTCCGGCAGAGGCTGGGCAGGTGCCGGACACGGACGACCGGATGTCTCACCATGCGGGAGCACGGTGGTGGAATTCGGGCGCTCGTTAGACTGAGCCGACACAAACGAACCGAGCGAGGAGCGCACGTGGGCCTTGTCGTGCAGAAGTACGGAGGCTCCTCCGTAGCCGATGCCGAGGGCATCAAGCGCGTCGCCAAGCGGATCGTGGAAGCGAAGAAGAACGGCAACCAGGTTGTCGTCGTCGTTTCCGCGATGGGCGACACGACGGACGAGCTGATCGATCTCGCCGAGCAGGTTTCTCCGATGCCTGCCGGGCGTGAATTCGACATGCTGCTGACCGCCGGAGAGCGGATCTCCATGGCCCTGCTGGCGATGGCGATCAAAAACCTGGGTCACGAGGCCCAGTCCTTCACCGGCAGCCAGGCAGGCGTCATCACCGACTCGGTCCACAACAAAGCCCGGATCATCGACGTCACCCCGGGCCGGATCCGGGACTCGCTGGACAAGGGCAACATCGCGATCGTCGCCGGGTTCCAGGGCGTCAGCGCCGACAAGAAGGACATCACCACGCTGGGGCGTGGCGGGTCCGACACCACCGCCGTTGCCCTCGCCGCCGCGCTCGACGCCGAGGTCTGCGAGATCTACACCGACGTCGACGGCGTGTTCACCGCCGACCCGCGTGTGGTGAAGAAGGCGAAGAAGATCGACTGGATCTCCTTCGAGGACATGCTGGAGCTCGCGGCCTCCGGCTCCAAGGTGCTGCTCCACCGCTGTGTGGAGTACGCCCGCCGCTACAACATCCCGATCCATGTCCGGTCCAGCTTCAGCGGGCTGCAGGGCACCTGGGTCAGCAGTGAGCCGATTGGGGACAAGCAGGTGGAGCAGGCCATCATCTCCGGTGTCGCGCACGACACCTCCGAGGCCAAGATCACGGTCGTCGGCGTGCCGGACAAGCCGGGTGAGGCCGCCGCGATCTTCCGGGCCATCGCCGATGCCGAGATCAACATCGACATGGTCGTGCAGAACGTGTCCGCCGCCTCCACGGGCCTGACGGACATCTCCTTCACGCTGCCGAAGACCGAGGGCCGCAAGGCGATCGACGCACTGGAGAAGAGCCGGTCGGGCATCGGCTTCGACTCGCTGCGCTACGACGACCAGATCGGCAAGATCTCGCTGGTCGGTGCGGGTATGAAGACCAACCCGGGCGTCACCGCCTCCTTCTTCGAGGCGCTGAGCGACGCGGGCGTGAACATCGAGCTGATCTCGACCTCCGAGATCCGTATCTCGGTCGTCACCCGCGCCGACGACGTCAACGAGGCCGTGCGCGCCGTGCACACCGCCTTCGGGCTCGACTCCGACACCGACGAGGCCGTCGTCTACGGCGGCACCGGCCGATGACCGTCTCCCTGACGTACGGAGGCGTACGACGATGACCGGCAAGCCGACGCTCGCGGTCGTGGGAGCGACCGGGGCCGTCGGCGCGGTCATGCTCCAGATCCTGTCCCAGCGCGCGGACGTCTGGGGCGAGATCCGCCTGCTCGCCTCCCCCCGCTCGGCCGGCCGGAAGCTGGCCGTGCGCGGGGAGGAGGTCGAGGTCGCGGCCCTGAGCGAGGAGGCCTTCGACGGGGTCGACATCGCCATGTTCGACGTCCCGGACGAGGTGGCCGCGCACTGGGCGCCGATCGCCGCCGCGCGCGGTGCGGTGGTCGTCGACAACTCCGCCGCCTTCCGGCTGGACCCCGAGGTGCCGCTGGTGGTGCCCGAGGTCAACCCGCACGCCGTACGGACCCGGCCGCGCGGGATCGTCGCCAACCCCAACTGCACGACACTGACGATGATCGTCGCCCTGGGTGCGCTGCACGCCGAGTTCGGGCTGCGCGAGCTGGTGGTGTCGTCGTACCAGGCGGTGAGCGGGGCCGGGCGGGCCGGGGTGGACGCACTGCGGGCCCAGCTGTCCCTGGTGGCCGGGACCGAGCTGGGCACCAAGCCCGGTGACGTACGGCGGGCGGTCGGGGAGGACACCGGGCCGTTCCCGGAGCCGGTCGCGCTGAACGTCGTGCCGTGGGCCGGGTCGCTCCGGGAGGACGGCTGGTCCTCGGAGGAGATGAAGGTCCGCGACGAGTCCCGCAAGATCCTCGGACTGCCGCGCCTGCCGGTCGCGGTGACCTGCGTACGGGTCCCGGTGATCACCACCCACTCCCTGACCGTGCACGCCCGCTTCCAGGGCGAGGTCACGGTCGACCGGGCCCGGGAGATCCTCGCGACCGCGCCCGGAGTGGTGCTGTGCGACGACCCGGCCGCGGGCGAGTACCCCACCCCGGCGGACGTCGTGGGCACCGACCCGACCTGGGTGGGCCGGCTGCGGCGGGCCCTGGACGACCCGACCGCGCTCGAACTCTTCGTGTGCGGCGACAATCTCCGCAAGGGTGCCGCGCTGAACACCGCGCAGATCGCGGAGCTGGTCGCGGCGGAGTGGGCCGACCGGTGACCGGCTTCGGCAAGAGGTTTATAGGATCTCAGTAAGAGGACGTGGCTGGGAGCTTGGTCCAAACCACTTGAACCATTGCTCAAGGCAACAGATGATTTCTCTCCCCGTCCCCGCAACCGTGCGGAGGGCGGGGAGCGTCTTTGCGGTCACTCTTCGGGCGCGGGGATGCCGTGATCGGGCCGGGTGTGGGGATACCCGCCCACACCAGACATAGGGGAAGAGCGGGACGCATGACGGCACTTGAGGCTCGGCCGGTTGTCGCACATGTGACGCCCGGCACGTACAACCCTGGCGGGGTCGGACGTGTCCAATTGGCGTGGCAGAGGTACTCGAACTCAGCGCGGCCCGCGGCGCGGCGGTTCTCCGGCCGCCCCGTGCGGCGCTCCGGCGCACGCCCGGCGGCATGCCGGTGATCGCGCCCATGCCCGCAGCGCGGCCCACCCGCATACCCAGTCAGCGTGACGGCTCCGAGGAGACCGCGGCGACCGCGGCGACCGCGGCCGTCGGCACGACCGTCGACCACCTCACCGAGACCTACCGGGCGCACTACCGCTCGCTGCTCGGCCTCGCCGCGCTGCTCCTGGACGACACCGCCTCCTGCGAGGACGTGGTCCAGGAGGCCTTCATCCGCGTGCACTCGGCCCGCAAACGCGTCCGCGACCCCGAGAAGACCCTCGCCTACCTCAGACAGACGGTCGTCAACCTCTCCCGCTCGACCCTGCGCCGCCGCATCCTCGGCCTGAAGCTGCTCTCCAAGCCGATGCCGGACATGGCGAGCGCGGAGGAGGGTGCCTACGACCAGCTGGAGCGCCGCGACCTCATCAAGGCGATGAAGGGCCTGCAGCGCCGCCAGCGCGAGGTGCTGGTCCTGCGCTACTTCGCGGACATGACCGAGGCCCAGGTCGCCGAGACCCTCGGGATCTCGCTGGGCTCGGTGAAGGCGTACGGCTCGCGGGGCATCGCCGCGCTGCGGGTGGCCATGGAGGCGTCGGCATGAGCGAGCGCGCCCAAGGGGGCGATTCCGATGAACGCCTTTCCCATGAACGTCACGAGCCCTTCGCCGGGCACGAGCCGATGGGGCGGGACGGGCAAGAGCACACGCAGTCGCACGCTGGGAACGGAACTGTGAACCACGGCCCCGACGAGAAGGGCCCCAAGGGCCTCGACCAGGGTCCCGAGGGCCTGAAGCAGGGGTCCGGCGCCGGTGCGGACGGCCTCGGTGCCGATCTCGACGGCCTCGGTGCCGACGAGCTGGCCCTGCGCCGGATGCTGCACTCCGCCGTCGACGGCATCGAGCCGCGCACCGGCACGCTGGAGCATCTGCGCCGGGCCGTGCCCGCGCGGCGGGCCCGCAAGCGGCAGGCCGCCGTCGGCATGGCCGCCGCGGCCCTGTTCTTCGGGACCGCTATCCCCGCCCTGGTGCACGTCTCCGAGTCCGGCGGCACCGACCCCAACACCGCCATGGCCGGCCAGTCCTCCCAGGCCCAGGGCGGCACCGGGCAGGGCAAGGACAAGGGCGGTGACAAGGGCGGCAGCAAGGACGCCGGCAGTACGACCGTCAGCCCCGGCAAGGGGCCCGGCAGGCCCGGGGAGAAGGGCAAGGACGGTGCCGGCAGCGGCGGTGGCTCCACCGGGGGCGCCAACCCGTCCTCCACCGTCGCGGCCAGCGGCGTCCCGCTGTGCACGACGGCCCAGCTGGGCTCGGCCACCGGGACCACCGGCGCCCCCAACTCCGCGGGCGTGGTCTACGGCACGTTCCGGGTCGTCAACATCTCCTCCGCCGCCTGCACCGTCGCGGGCGCGGGCACCATCACCCCGACCGCGATGGGCGCGGCCGACCAGACCAAGATCAGCACGGCGCGGCATGTGGCCGGGGACGCGGCGACCGATCTGCCCGACCCCTCGCTGGAGGTCTCCGGGCTGGTCCTGCAGCCGGGCGCGGCCTACGAGGAGAAGTTCGCCTTCGTACCCTCCGAGACCTGCCCCACCACCGGCGGCGGCACCAGCACCACCGGCGGCTCGGGCACCGGTGGCGCCACGCCGGACCCGACGCCGACTGCCTCCGGCGGTTCGACCGACAGCGCGGGGTCAGCCGGTACGACCACCCAGCTGATGACCGGGGACAGTACTGCGGACGGCAGCGTACAGATCACCCACACGGCGCAGGGTGGCTCGCCTGCGGCCACGGCTACGGTGGCGGGGGAGTGCTCGGGGACGGTGATTTACACCGGCGTGCTGGCTGGGGTGTAGAGATGGGGCGGCTTCGGGCCGTCGTTCGAGTGCGGGCCGGTGGGGCTGGTCGCGCAGTTCCCCGCGCCCCTAGGGAGCTGCACTTGCCGTCGGCTCCGGCGTCTCCTCCGGCACCAAGCCCAGCGCGGCGTCCCGCGCGGCCTCGGCCTCTCGGCGTACCAGCCGGAACCACATGAACACCACAAAGCCGGCGAAGACGAACCACTCCCCGGTGTAGCCGAGGTTCTGGAACGCCTTCAGGTCCAGCCCGGTGCCGTCCGGCGCCGTCGCGGGCACGGCCTTCATCCCGGCGTCGGCCTTGTCGAGGGTCACCCAGGCGTCGTACAGCTTGTACGGCACCAGGTTCACCAGGGAGGCCGAGCTGATCGCCGCCGTCTGCCCGGCCGGCAGTCCGCCGGCCGCGCTGACCCCGTTGTCCCCGGGAGTCTCGGACGCCTGCAGCGCACCGGTGACGGTGATCTCACCGCTCGGCGGCGCGGGCGCCTTCGCCGGGTCCGCCTTGCCCGGCAGCCAGCCTCGTACGACCGGCAGTGCCTTGCCGGAGTCGGTGCGCAGCAGGGTGAGGACGTAGAAGCCGTTCCTGCCGTCCAGCTGCCGACTGGGCACCAGCAGCTGGGTGCCGTAGTGCCCGCTCGCGGTGACCCGGCGGCCCGAGGTGGCCTTGTCGACGGGCAGCATCGACTCCAGCGGGCGCGCGGTCTCCTGCTTGTCCGACGCCGCCTGCTCGGTCGCGCTGCGGTGCTCCTGCACCCGCCCCTCGAACCGGCTCAGCTGCCAGGACCCCATGAAGACGCAGAACGGGATGGCGAGCAGCACGAAGACGTTGATGCCCCACCAGCGGGGAGTCAGCAGAAACCGGTACACGCCTCCCACGGTACGGCGCCGCCGCCGGGCGCCTGCCCGCGGGTCAGCCCTTGCTCGCCTTGAGGGAGTAGATCAGCGGGATGCGCGGGTGGTCCGCCGGGAAGCGGTGGTAGCCGTCGCGGACCTCGAAGTTCTCGAAGCGCGGGAAGAGGGAGACGTCGTGCTCGTGCAGGAACTCGATCCGCAGCCCGGTCGCGGCGAGCGCGGAGACCACGTCGCCGAGGGTGTGCTGCCACTCCACACTGCGGTTGTGGACGGTGACGGCGTCCGGGTCGGCGTAGGTGCCGGGCTCCTCCCAGACCTGGGCGTCGGGGCGGAAGTAGTCCCGCACGATCTGCGTGCCGGTCGCGTCGTCCAGCGCCTCGGTGATCGGGTGGAACTCGGCGAGGTACAGGAACCCGCCGGGCGCGACGAGGGAGGCGGCCGTCTCCGCCCAGCGGCGGATGTCCGGCAGCCAGCACAGCGCGCCGAGCCCGGTGTAGACGATGTCGTACGCGGCCTCGGGCACGGTGTCGGCCGCGTCGTACACGTCACTGGTGACGAAGGCGGCGCGCTCCGGGCAGTGGCCCAGTTCGGCGGCGAGGGAGCGGGCGGCCTCGACGGCCGGGGCGGAGAAGTCCAGGCCGACGACCCGGGCGGCGCCCCGGTGGGCCCAGGAGAGGGTGTCGGTCCCGATGTGGCACTGGAGGTGGAGCAGCGTCTTGCCGGTGACGTCGCCGACCTCGGCGGTCTCGAAGTCGCGCAGGGCGTCCGGGTGGGCGCGGAAGCCGTCGAGGTCGTAGTACTCACCGGCGACGTGCACGGGGACGCGCTCGTCCCACATGGCCCGGTTGTCCTCGCGCCAGCCGTCGGGGGCGGAGTGATGGTCGACCTGGGTGCTCATGATCGGAAAGTTATCCACAGGCTGCGCACACCCGCCACCCAATTGTCGGCGCGGCCAGGCAGTATGGGCGCATGACTGGGGCGATGAGTGAGAGCAACGAGCCGGGCGTGCGGGACACGGCCGGCATGCCGGACTGGGAGAAGCGCTTCCGGGCGCCGCGGGTGTCCCTGCCCGACTGGGCGGAGGACGCACCGGACCGCTCCCTGTTCGTGTCGAACGCGACGGGCACGTACGAGCTGTACGCGTGGGACCGCGCGACGGGCGGGCAGCGGCAGGCGACGCACCGGCCGAACGGCACGACGGACGGCGCGCTCTCCCCGGACGGCGCCTGGATCTGGTGGTTCGACGACAAGGACGGCGACGAGTTCGGCATCTGGCGCCGCCAGCCCTTCGGGGGAGGTGAGGACGAGCCTGCCGTCCCGGGCCTCGATCCGTCCTATCCGGCCGGGCTCGCCCTGTCCCGGGACGGGCGCACGGCGGTCGTCGGCCGCTCCACGGACGACGACGGCACGACGATCCACCTCGCACGCGAGGGCGAGGACCCGGTCGAGATCTACCGGCACCGCGAGTCGGCGGGCGTCGGCGACCTCTCGCACGACGGCTCGCTGATCGCCGTCGAGCACACCGAGCACGGCGACGCCATGCACGCGGCGCTGCGCGTGCTCCGCCCGGACGGCACGCCGGTCGCCGAGCTGGACGACACCAAGGGCGGCACCGAGGAACTGGGCCTGGAGGTGCTGGGCTTCGCACCGGTCGACGGCGACACCCGGCTGCTCATCGGCCATCAGCGCCGGGGCCGCTGGGAGCCGCTGGTGTGGGACGTGGCGACGGGCGAGGAGACCGACCTCGCCCTGGACCTGCCGGGCGACGTCAGCGCCGAGTGGTACCCGGACGGCTCGGCCCTGCTGATCGTCCATGGCTTCGAGGCCCGCAGCGAGCTGTTCCGCTACGACCTGGCGAGCCGTGAGCTGACCCGCATCCCCACCCCGCCCGGCACGGTCTCCGGCGCCACCGCCCGCCCGGACGGGAGTGTCGAGTACCTGTGGTCGTCGGCCGCCGAGCCGCCGGCGGTGCGGTCCACCTCCGGCGGTGTGGTCCTGGACCCGCCCGGTATGGCCTGTCCGCCGTCGGTGCCGGTGGAGGACGTGTGGGTGCAGGGCCCCGGCGGCCGCATCCACGCCCTGATCCAGAAGCCGGCGGGCGCCACCGGCCCGCTGCCCACGGTCTTCGACCTGCACGGCGGCCCGACCTGGCACGACAGCGACTCCTTCGCCGCGGGCCCGGCCGCCTGGGTCGACCAGGGGTACGCGGTGATCCGCATCAACTACCGCGGCTCCACCGGGTACGGCCGCGCCTGGACCGACGCCCTGAAGCACCGGGTCGGCCTGATCGAGCTGGAGGACGTGGCCGCGGTCCGCGACTGGGCGGTCTCCTCCGGCCTCGCCGACCCCGCCCGGCTGATCCTCACCGGCGCCTCCTGGGGCGGCTATCTCACCCTGCTCGGCCTCGGCACCCAGCCCGAGGCGTGGACGGTGGGCATCGCGGTCGTTCCCGTCGCGGACTACGTCACCGCGTACCACGACGAGATGGAGGCCCTGAAGGCCATGGACCGCACCCTGCTGGGCGGCACCCCCGAGGAGGTCCCCGAGCGCTTCGAGGCCTCGTCCCCGCTCACGTACGTCGACGCGGTCAAGGCCCCGGTCTACATCTCGGCGGGCGTCAACGACCCGCGCTGCCCGATCCGCCAGATCGACAACTACGTCAAGCGTCTGGAGGCCAGAGGCGCCATCCACGAGGTGTACCGCTACGACGCCGGGCACGGCTCCCTGGTGGTGGACGAGCGGATCAAGCAGGTGAGACTGGAGACGGACTTCGCGGCCCGGCACCTGGGCGCTGTCTGAGCGGGGGTCAGCGCAGCTCCGCGAGGCCTCGGCGGGTGGCGGCGACCACCACCCGGTCCCCCTTGACCAGCACATGGTCCGGTGCCGTGTCCGCCCGCCCCTCCAGTGCCAGCACCCGCCAGGACCCGGCCCGGAAAGCGTCCCGTACGGTCCGCCCCTCCAGCTGGGGATGCCCGGCGACGTCCACTGCGGCGAACAGCAGCACCCGCCGCTCCACCGCGATGGCGCCCAGCACCTGCCGCCCCAGCATCGCCCCGGCGAACGCGGGCGCGGCCAGATGCGTGACGCTCCGGCTCCGGGTGAGGGCGTGCGGGTAGGCGGCGCGCAGGGTGCGGTACACCGCGGTGGCGAAGTCGTCGTCGTACAGCCGCAGCACCACCCGCAGATCGGGCCGTACGCTCCGCGCGTACAGTACGGCCTCCAGGTTCGTGGTGTCCGCGCTGGTCACCGCGAGCAGCGCGTACGCCCGGTGGATCTTGGCGGACTCCAACACCCCTTCCTGGGTGACGTCCCCGAGCACCACGGGCACCCGCAGCCGCCGGGCGGTCGCCAGGCCCCGTGCCTCCGGGTCGGACTCGACGCACACCACGGGGATGTTCAGCTCGCGCAGCCGGGTCAGCACCCGGGTGCCGATCTTCCCCAGCCCGAGCAGCACCACATGCCCGCCGAGCCCGCGCGGCGGTTTGCGCAGGGCGGAGGCGGTGCGGAAGGTGCCCAGCGCCTCCAGCACCGCCGCCAGCAGCACCGGAAGCAGCAGCAGACCGACCAGTCCGGAGAGGAGTTGCAGGATCTGCCGGCCCAAGGGCGCGCCGATGGCCGGGTTGTCGATCGCGAAGAGGTCCAGCAGGGTCAGATAGAAGGCACTGAGGGGATGCATCCCGGTGACCACCCACAGCGCGACGGCGAGCGCCACCACGCAGGCCATCATGCCGGCCAGCGACCAGCGCAGCCGCCGGGAGAACAGCGAGGCGAGCGGCGGCACCCCGCCACGGCCGGGCGCCGCCGACTCCCCGCCGTTTGCCGAGGACACCTGCTCCAGCACCACGGCCGCCCGCCCCGCGGCCTGTCGTACCTCGTCGTCGTCCGGCAGCAGCCGGGGCTCCTGGTCCACGGCCTCGGGATCCGTGCCCGGCGGGGAGAGCAGGGCGAGGGTGCACAGTCCGGTGCCGGCCGACGGCCGTTCGACGGCCCGCAGCAGCAGCCCCTCGGTCTGGACGACCTTGCTGGTGCCGGCGACGGCGGTGGCGGCCAGCGCGGGTGCGGCGGTGTCGGCGTCGGACAGCACGGTGGTGGACGCGTCCGAGCCGCCCTCGCCGTTGCCGGCGGCCAACGCGGCGGCTTGGTCGAGGAGTTCCTCGATGTGCTGGCCCAACCGCCGGTTGTAGAGCCGGAGGACGAGCCGCAGCCGGGGGTTGAGCCGGCGGGCGGTCAGTGCGGCCCGGATGTTGGTCTCGTCGTCGTCGAAGACGAGGGCGAGCGCGGCGGCCCGTTCCACTCCGGCCTGGGCGAGCACGGACTCGGTGATCTCGGCGGCTTCCAGCACCCGTGCGGCCTCACCGCCGTTGCCGCCGCCGGCGGTGCTGCCCGTGCCGCCGGTGCTGCCCGTGCCGCCGGTGCTGCCCGTGCCGGCAGCCGCAGCGGTCGAGCCGGACCCGGAGCCGGACCTGGACCCGGAACCCGATCCGGACCCGGAACCCGATCCGGAACCCGGTCCGGACCCTGATCCGGAGCCGGACCCGGAACCTGATCCGGTGCCGCCGCGGCCGACCGTGGCGCTGACCACTCGGTCGAACAGCGCGGCCGAAGCGGACCGGGCCCGTCCGACCACGGGAGGTCTGGCGGTGCGCTCGTTCGGCGGTACCACAAGGGTGACCTGCTCGCCGTAGACTCCGCGCAACTCGGCGGCCAGCCGGTGCGCGAGTCCGTCGTCGCCGCACACCACCATGTGCGGGGCCCTGGGCCCACCTTGATACGGAACGCTCCCCACGAGGGAAAAGACTGCCCCAAGGAGAGGAGTGGTTCCAGCAACGGTGTGAACACCCCGGGGGCGACTCGCGTACCGAAGGGGAGGGAGCGAACGAGGACAGCCAGCCGGAGGTAACCGCACGTGGCCATCACGGAAGACGCCCCGCCCAGCGCGGAGGTCAGCCCCCCGCCCGGTCCGGAGGGCCGCCGGCTCAGCTCCCCCCTCGTACTGACGCTGACTCTCCTCCTCGCGGTGCTCGCCCAGTCCCCGATCCGCGGCCTGCTCGGCACCCCGCTGATGCAGAGCTGGATGACGGTGTTCGTCGCGGTGACGGTCCAGGCGCTGCCCTTCCTCGTCCTCGGCGTGCTGCTCTCGGCGGCGATCGCGGTGTTCGTGCCGCCGTCCATCTTCGCCCGCGCCCTCCCGCGCCGCCCCGCCCTGGCCGTCCCGGTCGCCGGGATCGCGGGCGCGGTGCTGCCGGGCTGCGAGTGCGCCTCGGTGCCGGTGGCGGGCGCCCTCGTCCGCAGGGGAGTCACCCCGGCCGCCGCGCTCGCCTTCCTCCTCTCCGCCCCCGCGATCAACCCGATCGTGCTGACCGCCACCGCCGTCGCCTTCCCGCGCAACCCCGAGATGGTGCTGGCCCGGTTCCTGGCGAGCCTGCTGGTGGCGTGCGCGATGGGCTGGCTGTGGCAGCGGCTGGGCCGCACCGACTGGCTGCGCCCGCCGGTCCACGGGGCGCACGAGGGCGCGACCAAGGGGGAGGCGTTCTGGAACTCGGTACGGCACGACACCATGCACGCGGGCGGCTTCCTGGTGCTCGGGGCGATGGCCGCGGCCACGCTGAAGGCGGCGACCCCGGCGGACTGGCTGCGCACGGCGGCCGGAAACCCCGTCTTCTCCGTGCTCGCCCTGGCCGTCCTCGCCGTACTCCTGTCCATCTGCTCGGAGGCGGACGCGTTCGTCGCGGCCTCCCTCACCCAGTTCTCCCTGACGGCCAAGCTGGTGTTCCTGGTGGTGGGCCCGATGATCGACCTCAAGTTGTTCGCGATGCAGGCCGGCACCTTCGGCCGTACCTTCGCCCTCCGCTTCGCCCCCGCCACCTTCGCGCTGGCGATCGCGGGCGCTCTCGTGACCGGGACGGTGCTCCTGTGAACCGCCAGTCCCAGGCCGCCGTCATGTTCCTGCTCGGCGCCGCCCTCCTCCACGCGGGCAGCACCGACCTCTACCTCCGGTACGTCAAGGAGGGCCTGCGCCCGCTGCTGCTGGCCTCGGGCGCGGTACTGATCGCGGCGGCGCTGGCGACGGTCTGGTACGAACGCCGACGCGCCAGGGCCGCCGCCACCGAAACCCACGACCACCACCACCCCGAACCCCGGGTCTCCTGGCTCCTGTTGCTCCCCCTCCTCGCCTTGATCCTCATCGCCCCGCCCGCCCTCGGCTCCTACAGCGCCCTGCGCTCCGGTACGGCCCTGCAGAAGCCGTTCACCTACGGCAGGCTGCCCGCCGCCGACCCGGCCCCGCTGTCCGTGATCGACTACGCCTCCCGCGCGGCCTACGGCCACGGCCGTTCCCTGCGGGGCCGTACGGTCCGCGTCACCGGGTTCCTCGCCCTCGACCACTCGGGCGCGCCGTACCTGGTCCGGATGGCCCTCAACTGCTGTGCCGCGGACGCCCAGCCGATCAAGATCGCCCTCACCGGCAGCCTGCCCCCGGTCCTGCGCCCCGACGCCTGGCTGGAGGTGACCGGCACGTACACGCCCAGGCTCATGCAAGACCCCGTCAACAACGGTCCCATCCCCTACCTGAAGGTCGCCTCGGCGAAGCCGGTCCCGGTGCCGCACGATCCGTACGACGAGACGTGGAACACCTGACGCGCGATCACGGCAGTGCCGGCCGTCTCCTCGTTGCCGGATCCGGTACAAGACCGTTCGGCCCGGCGCGGTGACAATCCGAGGCATGAACAGCAAGGTCGGTCAACTCGTGGTCTGTGCGCTGCTGCTGGCGTGCGCGGGGGTGGCCGCATGGTTCGTGCCGGCCGTCACCGCGGACGAGCGGGCCTGGCGCGCGGCCCGGCCCTGCGCCGCCGGTACGCGCGGGAACGACTGCCTGCGCACCCTCCCGGCCGTGATCGAGCGGACCGATCCGCATTCGCCCAAGCAGGGCGGCCGCCTGTACTTCACCGACGGCCGTCCGCTGGACCGGCTCTGGGTGTCGTACGACGCGGCCGAGACCTTCGCGGCCGGTGACCTGGTGCGGCTGACCGTGTGGCGGGGTCAGGTGATGAAGGTCGCCGGGGATCGGTACGTCTGGCACGAGCACGTGCCCACCGGGGGCAGCCAGGCCGTCATCGCGGCCGGGTGCGTGCTGGCCGCCGGCTGGCCAGGGGCCCGGCTGCTGCTGCGGGCGCGCGGGCGCCGGCGACCGAAGGACGAGGTCCAGCCGTCACCGCTGCCGTTCCTCGTCCCCCTCCTCGGCACGGCGGTGTGGCTCTTCCCGCTGTGCTACCGGCACCCCGTGTCCCTGTTCGGCTCGCCGGGGACGATCGCCTGGTGGGCAGTGGGCACGCCGGTCAGCGTGGCGCTGTCCGGCTGGGCGTGGCGGGCGACCCGGATCCGCACGCCCGGTGACTCCGAGGCACCCGAACTCCCCACCGACGGCGAGGTGTTCCTGCCCGCGCGTTTCCTGGAGGACACCGACTACAACCCGCACGGCTTCGGTACCCACATCGTGCTCGGCGCCGACGGACCCGCCGTGACGCCGCACCCCGGGCCGGGGCGGTTCGCGGCGCGGCGGATCCCGGTGGGACGGCTCACCGTTCAGCGCGTGCGGCGGCCGCGGGGCGAGGAAGGCGACCTCGTTCCGCACCACTGGCACATCGCCGACCTTGACGACGCGGGTACGCCGGTCCGGCTCGCGGCCGACCCCGACGACCTCGCGCTCGTCCTGCGTGTGCTTTCCGGCGTGCGCGCGTGAATCCGCCCAGCAGCTCCGGGCGCCTACGCCCCGGTCTCCTTCAGGTCGACCCGCTCCAGGTCCCGCAACCACGCCTGCGCCGTCCCGTCCGACGGGGCCCGCCAGTCGCCGCGCGGGGAGAGTGAACCGCCTGCCGAGACCTTCGGGCCGTTCGGCATGGCCGAGCGCTTGAACTGGGAGAAGGCGAAGAAGCGGCGGATGAAGACCTCCAGCCAGTGGCGGATGGCGGCGAGGTCGTACGTGCCCCGCTCGTCCTCCGGGAAGCCGGGGGGCCAGGCGCCGTTCTCGCGGTCGTGCCAGGCGTGCCAGGCGAGGAAGGCGATCTTGGCGGGGCGGAAGCCGTAGCGCAGCACGTGGAAGAGGGTGAAGTCGTGCAGCGCGTACGGGCCGATCTTGGACTCGGTGGACTGCATCTCCTCGCCCGGTACGAGTTCGGGGCTGATCTCCGTGTCGAGGATCGCGGTGAGGATCTTGCCGGTCTCCTCGTCGAACTGCTCGCTGCCGACGACCCAGCGGATGAGGTGCTGGATCAGTGTCTTGGGGACACCGGAGTTGACGTTGTAGTGGCTCATCTGGTCGCCGACGCCGTACGTCGACCAGCCGAGCGCCAGCTCGGAGAGGTCGCCGGTGCCGAGCACGATGCCACCGCGCTGGTTGGCGAGGCGGAACAGGTAGTCGGTGCGCAGGCCCGCCTGGACGTTCTCGAAGGTGACGTCGTACACCGGCTCGCCGGCGGCGAAGGGGTGGCCGATCTCCTTCAGCATCAGCCGGGCGGTGGGCGTGATGTCCAGCTCGGCCGCGGTGACGCCGAGGGCGCGCATCAGCCGGTGGGCGTTGTCCTTGGTGTGGTCGCTGGTGGCGAAGCCGGGCAGGGTGAAGGCCAGAATGTCGCTGCGCGGGCGGCCGGCGCGGTCCATCGCCCGGGCGGCGACGATCAGCGCGTGCGTGGAGTCCAGGCCGCCCGAGACGCCGATGACGACCTTGGGGCCGCCGATCGAGGCGAGGCGCTGCTGCAACCCCGCGACCTGGATGTTGTAGGCCTCGTAGCAGTCCAGGGCGAGGCGGTCGGCGTCGGCGGGCACGAACGGGAAGCGTTCGACGCGGCGGCGCAGGCCGAGGTCGGTGGTGGTGGGCGGGGCGAGTGCGAAGGACACCGTGCGGAAGTCGTCGGTCCGTGCCGCGTGGGTGCGGCGGTTGTCGCCGAAGGTGCCCATCCGCTGCCGTTCCTGCCGCAGCAGGTCGAGGTCGACGTCGGCCACCGCGTACTGCTCGCCGAGCGGGAAGCGCTCGGTCTCGGCGAGCAGTTCCCCGTTCTCGTAGATCAGGGTCTGGCCGTCCCAGGACAGGTCGGTGGTCGACTCACCCAGGCCGGCCGCGGCGTAGACGTACGCGGCGAGGCAGCGCGAGGACGCGGAGCGGCACAGCAGCTTGCGGTCCTCGGCGCGGCCGACCGTGATCGGGCTGCCCGACAGGTTGACGAGGACGGTCGCACCGGCCAGCGCGGCCTCCGCGCTCGGCGGCACCGGCACCCACATGTCCTCGCAGACCTCGGCGTGCAGGACCAGCCCGGGCAGATCCGTCGCCGCGAAGAGCAGGTCCACGCCGAAGGGCACGTCCGCGCCGCCGAGCCGGATCGTTCCGCCGCGTTCGCCGTCTCCCCCGGCGATCTGCCGGCGCTCGTAGAACTCCCGGTAGTTCGGCGGGTACGACTTCGGTACGACGCCGAGGATCCGGCCGCGGTGCACGAGCACCGCGCAGTTGAAGATGCGGTCGCGGTGGCGCAGCGGGGCGCCGACGACCAGCACCGGCAGCAGGTCCGCCGACTCGGCGACGATCGTGGCGAGCGCCGTCTCGACGTCGTCGAGCAGCGCGTCCTGCAGCAGCAGGTCGTCGATCGCGTACCCGGACAGGCACAGCTCCGGGAACACGGCGACGGCGACACCCTCCTCGGCGCACCGGCGCGCATGGCGCAGGACCGCCTCGGCGTTGGCTGGCGGGTCGGCGATGACGGTGTGGCCCGTGCACGCGGCGACGCGCGCGAAGCCGTGCTGGTAGATCGACCAGAAGCTCAACGGGACCTCTTTCCGAAGCGACTTTCCTACAAGAGGAAGCCTAAAGGGCGGGCCGCCGCCCATCGCTCACCTGCGGGTTTCAGCGCTCCGAGGCCCTTCTCGCCCGGCTGAAACCCCGGTGAAGCCGCCCTGAACCGCGCCGGCCGCACGCTCTGGGGCATGACGACGACCGGACAAGAACTCGCGATCGCGGCCACCGGGCTGCGCAAGGCCTACGGGGACAAGACCGTCCTCGACGGCATCGACATCCAGGTGCCCGCCGGCACGATCTTCTCCCTGCTCGGGCCGAACGGCGCGGGCAAGACCACGGTGGTCAGCATCCTGTCCACGCTGATCTCCGCCGACGGCGGCCAGGCCCGGATCGCCGGGCACGACCTCACCGCCCAGGCCCAGGCGGTCCGGGCGGCCATCGGGGTCACCGGGCAGTTCTCCGCCGTGGACGGGCTGATCACCGGCGAGGAGAACATGCTGCTCATGGCCGACCTGCAGCACCTCTCCCGCCGGGAGGGACGGCAGGTCGTGGCCGAGCTGCTGGAGCGCTTCGACCTGGTCGAGGCCGCGAAGAAGCCCGCCTCCACCTACTCCGGCGGCATGAAGCGCCGCCTCGACATCGCCATGACCCTGGTCGGCAACCCGCGGATCATCTTCCTCGACGAGCCGACCACCGGCCTTGACCCGCGCTCCCGCCACACCATGTGGCAGATCATCCGCGAGCTGGTCTCCGGCGGTACGACCGTCTTCCTCACCACCCAGTACCTGGAGGAGGCCGACCAGCTCGCCGACCGCATCGCGGTGCTCAACGGCGGCCGGATCGTCGCCGAGGGCAGCGCCGCCGAGCTCAAGCGGCTGGTGCCCGGCGGCCATGTGCGGCTGCGGTTCTCCGACCCGGTGACGTACGAGCGGGCGGCGACCGCGCTGCGCGAGACCACCCGCGACGACGAGGCGCTCACCCTGCAGATCCCCAGCGACGGAAGCCAGCGCGAGCTGCGCGCCGTCCTCGACTGGCTGGACGCCGCCGGCATCGAGGCCGACGAGCTGTCCGTGCACACCCCGGACCTGGACGACGTGTTCTTCGCCCTGACCGGCAGTTCCGTACCCGCCCAGACCACCGACAAGGAGACCGTCCGATGAGCACCGCCGGCTACGCCTTCCGCGACAACCTCACCATGCTGCGGCGCAACCTCCTGCACGCGCGCCGCTATCCCTCCCTCACCCTGAACCTCCTGCTCACCCCGGTCATCCTGCTGCTGCTCTTCGTCTACGTCTTCGGCGACGTGATGAGCGCCGGCATCAACGGCGGCCACGCGAACCGGGCCGACTACGTCGCCTACCTCGTCCCCGGCATCCTGTTCCTGACCGTGGCCATGACCTCGCTCGGCACCGCGGTGTCCGTGTGCACCGACATGACCGAGGGCATCATGGCCCGGTTCCGCACCATGGCGATCTCCCGCGCCTCCGTGCTGATCGGCCATGTGATCGGCAGTGTGATCAAGACGCTGATGGCTCTGGTGCTCGTCCTCGGTATCGGACTGGCCATCGGCTTCCGGCCGAACGCGACGCCGGTGGAGTGGCTCGCGGCGGCCGGACTGATGGCGCTGGTCAGCCTCGCGCTGACCTGGATCGCGGTCGGCATGGGCCTGGTGAGCCCCAACCCCGAGGGCGCCAGCAACATCGGGACCCCGCTGGTCATGCTGCCGTTCCTGTCCAGCGCGTTCGTGCCGGTGAACGCCATGCCGGGCTGGTTCCGCTGGTTCGCCGAGTACCAGCCCTTCTCGCCCTTCATCGAGACGCTGCGGGGGCTGCTGCTGGGCAGCGGGATCGGCACGAAGAACGCCGTGCTGGCTCTGGCGTGGTGCGTGGGGCTGACAGTGCTGGGCTATCTGTGGTCCAAGGCGCAGTTCAATCGCGAGCCGAAGCGGTGACGACGCGGAAGGGGCGGGGCCGCGAGGCCAACCGGCGGATGCGGGTGAGCCCCCGTCAGTCCGCCGTCAGCTCCCGCAGTGCCTCCGCCCGCAGTCCCTCCCGCCCCAGGGCGGCGTACCTCGACCTCGCGTCGGCGTACGCCGCCCTGTCGGCGTTCTCGGCCGCTTCCCGGGAGCGGGTCAGGGACAGGGTGGGGAACTCCCGTACCACCGGCATCCGTTCGGCCAGCGCCACCAGCCGTACGGCGACCGGGTCGCCCTGGGCCAGCCGGGTGTGTCCGAGGGCCAGCAACAACGTGCCGTACACCGGCAGTTCCACCGGGGCCCGGTCGGCCGGCGAGCCGTCGGCCAGGGCACTGGACAGCAGCCCGAGCAGCCGCGCCCGCAACTCCTCGGTGAGCCCGGCGACCGGGTCCGGCCGGCCGTGCAGCGCGTGCGCGGCCACGGCGGCCGACTGCAGCTGCAGCGCCCACGGGTCCACGAAGGGATCGTCGGCGGCGTACAGGGCACTGATCTGCCGTACCCGCTCCGCTGCCCGGCGCCACAGCCCGAGCCCGAGCTCGGTCAGTCCCCGGGCCAGCGCGATCTCCGCCCTGGCCGGCAGCTCGGGGCTGAACATCCCGTCCGAGTCCGGCGGCTGGTCCAGGGCGGCGCGGTCCAGCCAGTACTCGGCCTCTTCGATGTCGCCCTTGTGCAGACAGGCCAGCGCCAGCCCCCAGCGGACGCCGAGCGAGTCCGACGTGTCGCCGAACGCGTCCAGTGCGCTCAGGGCGGCGCGCAGATGGTCGTACGCCTCCGCGCCCCGCTCGGTCTGCAGGCACAGCTCGCTGACCCGGCCGTGGCTGAGCAGGTGCATGGCCGGGTTGTTCAGCGGGGCGAGCGCGTCGACCATCCGGCGGGCGCTCGCCAGCGCCCGCTCCACGTCGTGCCCCGCCTCCCAGACGTAGCTCGCGACGGCCGCGGCGATGCCCGCCAGCAACGGCTCGTCGGCCTCGCACAGCTGCCGGAGCCGGGCGAACTCCGGCGGCCGCATCTCCGGTACGGCGCACAGCACGACGGACAGGGCCCGCAGCACGGTGTCCGGCGGGGCGGGCGGCAGCCGGCGCAGGGTCACCAACTGGCGTACGGCGTGCGGGCCGTGGCCCATGAAGAGGCTCGCCGCGCACACCGCCGCCGCGCTGCGGGCCGGTTCCACGTCCTCGGGGTCCTCGGGCCGGAAGTGGGACAGGGGGCCGGCGGTGTCGGCGGCCAGCGCGGCCAGCCGGCCGTAGGTGGAGCCGGTGGACCACAGGGAGGACAGTACGGCGGTGACGGCCGCGGTGGCGGGCCCGTCGCCGCGGGCCAGCGCGTGCCGCACGGCGAGGACGAGGTTGTCCTGCTCGGCGCGGATGCGGGACCAGGCGGGCACCGGTTCGTGGCTGAACAGCAGGTCGTGGTGGGCGCGGCCGAAGTCCCGCGCCCAGGCGAGGAACCGGCCGGTCACCGCCTCCTCCTCGCCTGCCTCGGCACGCTTGGCGGCGCCGAACTCCCGCAGTGTCTCCAGCATGCGGAAGCGCACTCCGGAGGGGCTGTCGTCGACCTTGATCAGGGACTGCCCGGCCAGCTGTTCCAGCAGGACCAGTGCGTCCCCGGTCTCGCCGAGGACGTACTCCGCCGCGTCCTCGGTGAAGCCCCCGGGGAACACGGACAGGGCGCGCAGGGCGGCCTGTCCGTCGGGCTCCAGGAGGTTCCAGCTCCAGTCGACCACGGCCCGCAGGGTGCGGTGCCGCTCGGGTGCGTCGCGGGCGCCGCCGCGCAGCAGCGCGAACCGGTCCCTCAGCCGGCTGGAGATGTCGGCCACGGAGAGCACCCGCACCCGGGCCGCGGCGAGCTCCACGGCGAGCGGCAGCCCGTCCAGGTGCCGGCAGATCTCGGCGACCGGGCCCGGGGGCAGTTCCACGCCGGGCCGGGCGGCGCGGGCCCGCTGGGTGAAGAGTTCCACCGAGGTCGCCTGGGACAGCTCCGGCAGGGCGTACACGGACTCCGAGCTCAGCCCCAGCGGGGCCCGGCTGGTGGCCAGCACCCGCACCTTGCCCGTCCGCGACACCAGCGCCTGGACGAGGGCGGCCGCACCGGCGATGACCTGCTCGCAGTTGTCCAGCACCAGCAGCACCGGCCCGGCACCCAGCGCGGCGACGATGCCGCTCACCAGGTCGGTGCCGCCGGTGAACTGCCGGCCCTCCCCGGCGCCGACCGCCGTGGCCACCTCGCCGGGCACGTCGTCGTCGGCGGTGACACCGGCCAGCGGCACGAAGTGCACCACGGGCTGCTCGGCCGCCCGGCTCACCGCGTGGGAGAGCCGGGTCTTGCCCAGTCCGCCGGGGCCGACGACGGTGACCACCCGGACCTCGCGCAGCAGCCCGGTCACGGCGGCGAGGTCGGCGTCCCGGCCCAGCAGCGGGTTCGGGTCGTGCGGCACGCCGTGGCGCACCGGCGCCGCGTCCGCGCGCAGCAGCTCCTGGTACACGGCCTTGAGGCCGGTGCCGGGATCGGTCCCCAGCTCGTCCCGCAGCCCGCGGCGATAGGTGTCGTAGCGGGTCAGCGCGGCGGCCCGGCCGGCGGTGGCGGCCTCGCAGCGCAGCAGCTCCGCCAGCAGCTCCTCGTCCCGTGGCAGCTCCTGCGCCAGCTCGGCCAGGGCGGCTGCGGCCTCCTCCCGCCGCCCCAGCCGGGCGAGCGCGAGCGCCCGGGAGCGGACCAGCGCGCGGTGCGCCCGGACCCGCCCGGCGCGCAGCGCCACCACCGGGTCGTGCAGGTCCTCGCCCGCTCCGGCGCCCACGTTCCCGTCCCACAGGGCCAGCCCGGCCTCCGCCTCGGCCAGCGCGCCCTCGTGGTCCCCGGACCGGGCGCGCGCGGCGGCCGCCGACTCGTGCAGCAGCAGCGCGGAGCTGTCCACCCGCGGCTCGTCCAGCGCCAGCCGATAGCCCGTCGGCGTGCTCACGATCAGCTCGGCACCCAGCTGCGCCCGCAGCCGTGACACCAGGATCTGCACCGCCTTGCCGGGCCGCTCGGGCAGCTCGTCCTCCGCCCACAGGCCCTCCACGAGCCGGCCCGTGCTGCAGCCGGTGCGCAGATCCTCCGCGAGCAGGGCCAGCAGCCCGCGCAGCCGGGGTGCCGTGATCTCCCGCCCACGACAGGCGACGCGGGACAGCAGTGTCAACTCGGTGGTCACCCGTGCAGGTTAGCCAGAGTCAGGAGAGCCCCGAAGCCCGGAGCACCGCCTGCACGGTCTCGTCGTCGATGCGGTGGCCCAGGCGGTGCACGACGTCCGCACCGCGCAGCAGCGTTCCGCGCTCCAGGGAACGGCGGACACCGGTGTCGAGTTCGTGCCAGAGCAGGGGGTTGGCGGCCAGGACGCGGGGGTCGAGTTCCAGGCGGTGGCCGTGGACGTCCCGCAGGACCAGGTGGGAGGAGACGCCGTCGTACTGCCGTACGGAGACCAGCGCGTCGGTGCGGACCAGGCGCCGGCGCCAGGGTGTGCGGACCGCGAGCCAGCCGGGGCCCGCGCTCACCCGCTGGGGGAGCAGGACGGTGCACACCGCGGCCGACAGGGCGACCCAGAGCAGGGCGCGCACGGGGGTCAGGCTCCCGGCGTCCCAGTCGACGAGGAGGCTCAGGGCGCAGAAGAGCAGGGCGCAGGTGAGCGCGAGCCGGGCGCTGCCGCGCCAGTGGCGGTCGCCGGCCGAGCCTGGCGGTCCGCTCCGTCGCATGGCGTCGACGCTAGGCGGCCGTGCGGGGTGCGGCAGCCGCTGCTTACGGGGTCCTGGCGCGGTACGGGTGCATCTTGACGGAATCCTGACGCCGGTCGGCGCGGCCGGTCCTCAGCCGGTGTGCACGCGGGGGCGCTGGGGCCGGTTCGGTTCCGCCTCGCGCAGGACCTCGCGGGTGACCGGGGCGACCTCGCCCTGGCCGAAGAGGAAGAAGCGCAGGAAGTTGGCGAAGGGGGTGCCCTCGGTCCACTCGAAGTAGATGTGCGGGGTGCAGCCCGTCATGTCCCGGGCGTGCAGGAGGAGGGCCGCCAGGGCGTTGGAGATGGAGGAGTGCTCCAGGGTCAGGACGCGGTAGCGGTTGTGCAGGACCTCGCCGCGTACGGTGAGGCCCGCCTCGAACTCGGAGGGGTCGGTGACCGTGACCTCGACGAAGACGAAGTCCTCCTGCTCCGGCAGGTCGTTGTCGGCCCGGATCTGCTCGGCCTTGTCGCGGTACTCGGCCTTGTCACGGCGGCCGGGCTTGTTCGCGATGAAGCGGATACGGCGGTGCGACATGTCCCGGATGAATCGTTCCGCCATGGCGTCCAGCTCGACATGCGTGACGCGCAGCTCGAAGGCGCGGGCCAGCCGGGAGAGGAAGGAGACGAGCATGATGCCGACGATGAAGCAGGCGCCGATCTTCACACCGTCCGGGCGCTCGATCACGTTCACCACGGTCGTGTAGAGGAACACGGCGGAGATCACGGCGAACCCGATGGTCCACTTGCGCTGCCCCGCCTTGCGCGCGGCGATGGTCACCGCGATCGCCGCGGAGCTGATGAGCACCAGCACACCGGTGGCGTAGGCGCCGCCCTGCTTGTCGACGTTGGCGTCGAAGAGCCAGGTGACCAGGAAGGCGATGAGGGTGAAGACGATGACCATCGGGCGCACGGCGCGGGCCCAGTGCGGGGCCATGCCGTAGCGGGGCAGATAGCGCGGCATCAGGTTCAGCAGACCGGCCATCGCGGAGGCGCCGGCGAACCACAGGATGGCGATGGTCGAGATGTCGTAGACCGTGCCGAAGGCGCCGCCGAGGTAATCGTGCGCCAGGTACGCCAGCGCACGGCCGTTGGCCTTGCCGCCGGGCTTGAACTCGTTCGCCGGGATCAGCACGGTGGTGATGAAGCTGGTGGTGATCAGGAAGGCGCTCATGATCAGCGCGGCCGTGGTGAGCAGCTTCTTCGTGTCCCGGATCCGGCCGGTCGGCTTCTCCTCGGTGTCGTCCGGGTCGCCCCGGACGTGCGGCATGACGGCGACGCCGGTCTCGAAGCCGGACAGGCCGAGCGCGAGCTTGGGGAAGACCAGCAGGGACACCCCGATCATGGCGAAGACGTTGCCGTGCGCGGCGGTCAGGGCGCTGGTCCAGTCGGTGACCACGTGCCCTGCGGTGAGTACGTGCCCCAGCCCCACCACCACGACCACGGCGTTCAGGGCGAGATAGACCACCACCAGGGCGAACGCGACGCCGATCGCCTCAAGGAAGCCCTTGAGGAAGACCGCGCCCAGCAGCGCCACCAGGATCAGGGTGATCAGCATCTGCCCGCCGTGCAGCGTGCTCGTCAGGTGCGGGTTCTCGATCAGGTGGGTGGAGGCGTCGGCGGCCGACAGGGTGATGGTGATCAGGAAGTCGGTGGCGGCGAAGCCCAGCAGTGTCAGGACGAACAGCTTGCCCTTCCAGAAGGACAGCAGCCGTTCCAGCATGGCGATGGAGCCCTCGCCGTGCGGGCTCTCCTCCGCCACGCGGCGGTACACCGGGAGGGCGCCCGCCAGGGTGACGGCGACGAGGACCAGGGTGGCGACCGGGGAGAGCAGACCGGCCGCCAGGGCCGCGATACCGGGCTGGTAGCCGAGGGTGGAGAAGTAGTCGACACCGGTCAGGCACATCACCCGGTACCAGCGCTGACCCTTGTGCGGGGCTTCCGGCTCGGCGTGCGGGCCGGTGTGGCCGCCGTGCTTGCCCATGTCGGACAGGCCCTGCAGCATCCAGGCGCGCAGCCGACCGGTATGCGGAGGGTGTTCGATCGTCGCCATCGGCGTGCTCCTGATGTGCGGCTCAGCGTGGGGTTCCGGCCATCACGCATACGGCGACACCAGCGTAGGCAGACGGTGACGCACGGGCCCATGGCTCGTTCCGCCGGGGGCGTCAAGCTTGCGTCAAGGCCGGCGTGGCGAGCGCTGGCCGGACATACAGTGCGAGGTTTTCCCCTGTGCGGGGAGCGGTTGCGCCGTACGGGGGAGCGGGCGGCGGCGGAGCACACGGTGGACTGCGCCGGGGGCACTGTGACGGCCGACGGCACTGCGGCGGCTCAGGTGTCCGACAGCCGGGCCTCCTCAAGGTCCAAAGCCCGCTGCAACCGCCGCCGCGTCGTGTCGCTGATGGCATGCGCGTCGTACAGCCGCTGAAGTTCACCCGTCTCGACGGCGATCAGATCGCGCCGCAGCTGGCGGTAGACCCGGTCGGCGGACTCGGTGGCCACGCCGCCCCTGCTCTCGGCGAGGCGGTCGCGGGCGTCGTCGAGGCGGGCGGTCAGGCCCCTGCGGAGCCGGTCCAGGACGACCTCGGGCACGACCTCCAGCTCCGCGAGCTCCTCCAGGCGGGCGAGGCCGGCATGGGCGAGGTGGGAGCGGGCCTCGGCCTCCTCGCGCGCGGTGTGGGCGGGCTCCAGGGCGATGCCGGAGGCGCGGACGACCGGGGCGAGGGTGAAGCCCTGGACGACGAGGGTGACGACCACGACGGACGTGGTCAGGACCAGCACCAGGGGGCGGTCGGTCAGCGGGCTGCCGTCCTTGGCGACCTCGGGTATGGACAGCGCGGCGGCCAGCGGCATCACGCCGCGCGTGCCCGCCCAGGTCAGCACCATCGGGACCCGCCAGTTCAGCCGGCCGACCCCGCCCTCGCGCTGCACGACTGCCGACAGCGGCGCCAGCCACAGCAGCCGTACGGCGACGAGCGTGACGGCGACGGCGAGGGCGTACAGCGGCCAGGGCCGGTCGCCGTCCGCCAGGGCCCGTACCTGGGAGGGCAGGGCCAGGCCGATCAGGCTGAAGACCACACTCTCCAGCAGGAACACCACCGTGCCGTACACCGCGTGCAGCTGTAGCCGTATGCGGGCGTTGGTCAGGCGGTCGCCGCGGCCGCCCAGCACTACCCCGGCCACCACGCAGGACGTCACTCCGGAGGTGTGCGCGACCTCGGCCAGCAGGTAGGCGGCGTACGGGGTGACCAGGGCGATCACCGTCTCCAGCACCGGGTCCTCGGTGCGGCGCCGGATCAGGGTGACCACTCCGGCCACCGCCGTCCCGATCACCGTGCCGCCGCCCGCGAGCAGAAAGAACTGGCCGCTCGCGGCGCCCCAGCTCGCGGCGGCCGAGGCGATGGCGATGCCCGCCGCCACCCGGACCAGCACCAGGGACGTCGCGTCGTTGAACAGGCTCTCCGCCTGCACGAGGACCTGCACTCTCGGCGGCAGGGCGAGCCGGCGGCCGAGCGCGGTCACCGCCACGGGGTCGGTGCTGGCCAGCACCGCGCCCAGGACGAACGCCATCTCCCAGGACAGGGGGGTGACCAGGGCGGCCACGGCCGCGACGGCCGCCGCGGAGGCGAGCACCAGGCCGATGGCGAGGATCCCGACCGGCTTCCACACCGCCCGTAGCTCCCGCCATGGCATGTCCTCCGCGCTCGCGTACAGCAGCGGCGGGAGGACGACCAGGCCGATGATCTGCGGGCTGATCTGGATCTGCGGGGTGCCCGGGAGCAGGGCCACCGCGAGACCGGCGACCACGAGCAGGGAGGGGGCGGGGATGCGCCAGCGGCGCGCGAAGGTGGCGACCACCGTGGCGAGGACCACGAGGGCGAGAACCGTGCCGACGCTGCGCATGCCGTCCCCCTGGAATTGCGGAAGCCACTCTGACTCCCGGCCGACCAGACTTCCCGGCACACCTGCACTCACCCTATCGGGCCAGGTCACGTCAAGACAGTGTCAAGGTGCGTCACGGACACGGGAACGGCTGGGGCAGACCATGGGCGCGGCGGAACTCGGGCGTGAACTGGGCGACGCGGGCGGCCCGTTGCTGGTGGCGGCGGTCGCCTCCGGAGCCGGCCTGAGCCACGGCTTCGGCGCGCTGGGGATTCTCGTGGCGGCGGGAGCGTTGGTGGCGTTCATCCGAAGGGGCTGAGGGGCGGCGCCCCACGACGGCGCCGCACCCGCCCGACGGCATCGTCAGCACGGCACATCGACGGTGACAGCCGCCCCGCCCGGCGAGTTCTCCGCCCGCACCCCACCCCCATGAGCCACGGCCACCGCCTGTACGAACGCGAGCCCCAGCCCCGATCCCTCGCTCGTCCGGCTGGCCTCCGCGCGGGCGAAACGGTCGAAGGCGCGGGGCAGAAACTCGGGTGGGAAGCCCGGCCCCTCGTCCGTGACGGACAGCCGCAGCCGGTCCTCGTGGACGATGGCCGCGACACGGACCGCCCCGTCGCCGTGCCGCAGCGCGTTGGCGACGAGGTTGCCGATCGCGGGCACCAGCCAGCGGGCGTCGACGTCGACGACGGTGTCCGCCGCGTCGGCGGAAACGCCGCGCCCGGCCCGTTCGGCGGTGCGCAGATGCGGGGCCACGGCGGTGCCGACCAGATCGGCGAGTCGTACCGGTGCCCGGGTGATGTGGCCGGTGCTGCCGAGTTCCTCCAGGTCCAGCAGGGCGTTGGAGAGGTCGATCAGGCGCTGGACCTCCGCGTCCACGGAGCGCAGGGTCTGGTTGAGTTCCTCGGCCGAGCGGGGGCGGTGCAGTGCCACGTCGACCTCTGCCCGCAGCAGGGACAGCGGGGTGCGCAGCTCATGGCTGGCGTCCGCGACGAAGCGGCGCTCGCGGACGGCGGACGCCTCCAGACGGTCGAGCATGCGGTTGAGGGTGTGCCCGAGCCGGGTGATCTCGTCGTCGCGGTCGGCGGGCACGTCCAGGCGCAGGTTCGGCCCGCCGTCGGCGAGGGCGGCGGCAGCGGTGCGGTAGCGCTCGACGGGGCGCAGTGCGGCGCGGGCGGTGCGGTAGCCGACGTACGAGGCGGCGATCAGGGTCAGTCCGGAGGCGAGGGCGAGCTGGGCGAGGAGTTCCCGCAGGGCCTCGTCGCGATGGCCGCGGCGGACGGCGGTGACGACGACCCGCGTCGCCCCGCCGGCCCGGACCCGCTCGGCCTGCAGGCGCAGCGTGTCCGGGGTGATCGGCAGCAGCGAGCCGACGTCACGGCGTACCGCGCGCCCGTGCCCGGCCGCCCGGAGTTCGGCGGGGGTGAGCAGCGACCGGTCGCCCACGGCGTCGTCGGCGGCGAGGACCCGGCCTCGGCCGTCGAGGACCTGGTAGAGACTGCCGCTGGGGCCCGGAGGCGGTGCGGTGCCGGCGCGGACGGCCCGGTCGAGGCTGTGCTGGTACGTGGCCAGGTCGTCGTGGAGCTGACGGTCGAGGGCGCTCTGCACCCGCCAGTAGACCAGCCAGGCAGTACCGGTCAGTACGAGGGACATGGTGACGGCGACGGCCAGCACGAGCCGGGTGACGACGGGCAGCCGGCCGAACCACGCGCGCAACCGGGAGGGCAGCCGCTCGCACCACGCGCGCAGCCCGCCCGGCTGGGTCACGGGGCGGTCTCCAGGCGGTAGCCGCGTCCGCGCAGGGTCGTGATCGTCGTACGGTCGAAGGCCCGGTCGACCTTCGCGCGCACCTTGGAGACGTGTACGTCGATGGCGTTGCTGCGCAGGTCGGTCTCGCCGTCCCAGACCTCGTCGAGCAGCTGCAGCCGGGTCACCAGGCATCCGGCGTTCGCCATCAGCACCCGCAGGACGTCGAACTCCCGCCGGGACAGGTCGAGTTCGGTGTCCGCCCGCCAGGCCCGCTGCTGCCCGGGGTCGAGGACGAGGTCGCCGACCTTCAGGCGGCCCGAGCCGTCGGGGCGGCGCCGGGAGATCGCCCGCAGCCGCGCCAGCAGCTCCTCCAGGGCGAACGGCTTGACCACGTAGTCGTCGGCGCCCGCGTCGAGACCGGCGACCCGTTCGCTGATCGCGCCGCGCGCCGTCAGCAGGATCACGGGCACGTCGACGCCCTCGCCGCGCAGCGTCCGGCACACCTCGACCCCGTCCATCCCGGGCAGCATCACATCCAGCAGGACCCCGTCCAGGCGGGGGTCACGGGCGGCGGTCAGCCCCGAGGGGCCGTCGTAACGGCCCTCGGCGGTGTGTCCGGACTCGGTGAGGTAGCGGACGACGAGGTCGGTGAGGCGGGTCTCGTCGTCGACGACCAGGTAGCGCATGGCGGTCAGGCTAACCGCCGGAGTTCCGGGCTCCGGACGCCCGGAAGCCTTCATGGTCTGTTCATGTGACATCCCTACCTTCCTTCACGTCGCGGTGCTCCGCGGACCGCGACCGGTCCGCCGTCCGACGTGCCGGGACGGAAGGGACAGTCATGGACGCACTGGTGCTCGCCGCCAAGGGCATCACCCACCACATCGCCCCCGTCGACCTCCTCACGCGTGGCGGCCTCGACGTCGTCGCCCTGCTGGTCCTGGTCGGCTGGCTGTACCGGCGCCGCCCCAGCGCACCGGCGATGCCGCTGGTCCTGGCCGCGCTGAACATCGGGCTGTTCGCGGCGATGAGCACCATCAGCGCGGGCAAGTTCCCCGCCGGGGTGGGCTTCGGACTGTTCGGCATCCTCTCCCTGGTCCGGCTGCGCAGCGCCGCCTTCACCCTGCGCGATGTCGCCTACACCTTCGTGGCCCTGGTCATCGCCCTGTGCACCGGACTTCCGCAGCGCGACAGCTGGCTCGTGATCGCGCTGGACGCGGTGGTGCTGCTGGCGGTCCTGCTGGTGGACGACCCCCGCGCCTACCAGCCGCCGACCCGCACGGTGAAGCTGACCCTGGACCGGATCTACGACGACCCCGCCCTGATCTCCCAGGACGTCGCCTTCCGCTTCGGCCGGGCTCCGCTCTCGGTCGAGGTCGACGAGGTCGACTACGTCCGCGAGACCACCCGGGTCTCCGCCCAGTACCCCGTCGCAGCGGGCGAGGCGGCCCTTGCCCAGGACAGCGAGCCGCGCGAGCCGGTGACCGTCGCATGAGCTCCTCCCTCGCGGCGGACCTCGGCCTCAGCGCACTGCGCGGCGCCACGCTCGCCGAGGTCGACGCGGCGGCGGCGCTGCAGCACCGCACCGACCGCAAGTACCTGGTCCCCCTCGACCGCGCCCGCGACCTCGTCGCCCGGCTCGCCGACAGCCACCACGTCCTCGACCTGGCCGGCCGTCGTACGACCGGCTACCTCAGCACCTACTTCGACACCGAGCAGCTCGGCGCCTGGCGGGCCCACGTCCAGGGCCGCCGCCGGCGCTGGAAGGTCCGCACCCGCCTGTACGCGGAGGACGGACTGTGCCGGGTGGAGGTGAAGACCAAGGACGGCCGCGGGGCCACCGTCAAGCACGCCCTGAGGATCCCCCATCACGCCTACGGGCGACTGGACGGCGCCGCCGCCGGGTTCGTCGACGGGGTGCTGCGCGCGGCGGACATCCCCGTCACCACCGCGGCCCTGTCCCCGGCCGCCGAGATCCGCTATGTCCGCGCGGCCCTCGCCGACCTGGACCACGGCACGCGCGTCACCCTCGACGGCGCCCTCACCTGCCACCACGGCGACCGCACCGCCGCTCTCGACCCGGGGCACGTCCTCGTGGAGACCAAGGGCGGCACCCGGCCCGCCCCCGCCGACCGGCTCCTGCTGCGCCTGGGCGCCCGGCCCGTCTCCCTCAGCAAGTACGTCGTCGGCCGCTCCCTGCTCACCCCCGGCCTGCCCGACAACGACGTACGCCGGCTCGCCCGCGCCCACTTCACCGCTCTCACCGCCGAGCCGCAGCCCGCACCGCTCCTCGAAAGGACCTCCGCCGCATGAACGTCCTGCGCGGCATCAAATGGCCGTACGCCGTCATCGCGGTGGTCGCCGTGACCGCCGCCTCCTTCGGTCTGCTGCGACCGCAGCTGGCCGCCGCCGGATTCCCCGGGCTGAAGCTCTCGGCGACCGACCGCATCAAGCAGAGCCCGCCCCCGGCCCTCTTCAAGGACGCCGAGATCGCGCCGATCGGCAAGCTGGCCGCCGACCAGCGGACGAAGGCCGACGTCCTCTTCGCCCAGTGGCGGAAGGCGCACGGCACCACCCGCGACGACAAGGCGTTCGCCGCCTGGGCCGCCGCGCAGATCCCCGCACCCCCCACCGTGAAGCAGCGCACCGCCGAACTCCACCAGGTCCAGGCCCTCGCCAAGACCCGTACGGCCGCCGGGAAGAAGGCGGCCACCTGGCTGGAGCTCAACGGCAAGAAGGACGTCTGGAAGCTCTACCTCCACGACCAGAACGAACTCGTCCCCGCCACGAAGGGCACGGCGGAGAAGGCGGAGCTCAAGGCGGCCCTGGGGCTGGCCAAGACGATCAGCGACCGGCTGGCGGCCAAGGACAAGCAGCCGGCCCCGTTCGTCCTGGACCCGACCCTGCGCCCGGACAAGCACATCAAGCCCGGCGCCAAGGGCCCGTACTCCTACCCCTCCCGGCACGCGGCCCGTTCCGCCGCGGCCGTCACCTTCCTCAGCGCCCTCTCCCCGCACCGGGCCGGGGAGTACGAGTGGATGCGGGCCCAGGTCCTCTACTCCCGCCTCTACATGGCCGGTCACGTCACCAGCGACCTGACGGCCGGAACGCTGCTGGGCGATCTGATCGGTGACTACGAACTCGCGATCAGCGGGCACTGACGCACCTGAGCCGCCGAAGGGCGCCTTGGCCACCGCGGTGGCCAAGGCGCCCTTCGGTCGGTTGCCGTGCTCGGTCAGCCGACGCGCAGGGTGAGGGAGGCGGTGTGCAGCCTGCCGCCGGTCTGGAACTGGAGGAACATCCGCCAGTTTCCGGACTGGGGGAACTGGGCGTGGAAGCTCAGCGTCGGCCCGCCGTGGTCACCGTCGACCTCAGTCTCCGGGTGGAGGTGGGCGAAGGCGAGGTCGCCCTGGTGGAACGCGGTCAGGTGGGCGTAGGTGTCGAGATACGGCTGGAGGTCGGTGACCGGCTTGCCGTCCTTGGTGACGGTGGCGGTCAGCTGGTGCGCCATGCCCGCCATCGGATCGCCCTTCACCGTCACGGTGTAACCGTCGACGGTGGCGGTGCCGGACGCCTTCGGCAGGGGGTCGGGCATCGCCATGCCGGACACCTTCACGGTGCGGCTGAGGACGAAGTCCTTGCCCTTGCCGGCGCCGCCGTCAGGGACGAAGGAGGCGTACAGCCGCCAGGTGCCCGGCTGCAGCGTGGCCAGCGGCGCGCTCCAGGTGCCGTCCCCGGCCATGGTGGGGTGCAGGTGCTGGAAGCCGGTGAGGTCGGAGCGGATGGCGTAGAAGTGCATCCGCTTGGTCTGGTCGACGGCGAACCCGGTGACCGGCTTGCCGTCCGGCCCGGTGATGGCGAAGCGGTACGCGCTCGCCTTGCCGGCGGGGACGGTGGCGGCCGTGGAGACCATCTTGTAGCCGTCCTTCGCGGCGGCCAGGCCGTTGCCGGCGGACACGGGCTCCATGCCGGGCATCGAGGCCATGCCGTCGTCCGACGCCGACGGGGACGGCGTGGCGCTGTGGTCCATGCCGGACCCGTGGCCGGAGCCGGAGTCCGAGCCGCAGGCGGCGAGGGTCAGGGTGAGTGCCGCGGTGGCGGCGGCCGCGGCGAGGGCGCGGCGGGATGTGCGGAAACGCTGGGTCATAAATGTGTCTTTCCAGGCGGGCGCCGTGAGGCGGCGCGGCCGAACGTGGGAGAGTCGTGCGGGACCGCGGCGACGAGCCGGATCCCGGGGGTCTCGTCACGTCCGCGCGATGCACACCTGGAGCAGGAGTCGGCGCCCGCCGGCCGGTGGACCCCGGCGACGGGTTCCGTCGGAACCGGGCCGGGCGCACGGCAGCAGGGCTGCGGCCGGGAACACGAGGGCGGCCGCCGCGAGCGCAGGCGCCGGGATCCCGGACCGGGGCGTCGTGGCCAGACACAACGCACCCCGCATGGCCTCGTCCACGCGGGGGGTGGCCGCCTTGGCGGCCGTGGTGGCGGGGCCGCCGCTGCCGCGCGCGGCCTGCGTCGCGGGTGCCGAGTGCATCTTGTCCGTGGGCGCGGTGGCCTTGTCGCCTGCCGCTTTGACGTGGTCGGCGGGGTGCGCGGCTTGCGTCGCGGGTGCCGAGCGCATCGGGTGCGTGTGCGCAGCCGTCGGGGTGGATGCCGATCCCATGACGGCGGTGTCGGCTGTCTGCATGGCCCCGTGGCAGCCACCCGCGGCCGCGGCCGGGCCGCCGTGCATGAGGAACAGCCCGAGCAGCACGGCGACCAGAACGGAGGCCCGCACCGCCTGGCGGATGCGGGCCCCGGCCGTGTCGGCGGCGGGCTGCGCGAGGATCACGGCTCCACCTTACTGGGGCGTACGGGCGGGCACGCGGGAAGCGGGCCGAACGGGGGAGAGGGCTCGACGGTGCTCAGTGCCTGTGCCCGGCGTGCTTCACCCTGCCGGGCTGTATCGATGTGCGGCTCCGCCGCGCGGGCGCGAACAACCCACACACCCGCAGCCGGGAACGGCCCGCACACCAACGGCGCTGCGTCGCAAACGGCCGCACCGCATGAGCCGGCCGTCAGGACGCGCCAACCGTCCGCAGCAGCAGATGGAAGTCATGGGCCGCCTCCGCCGTGGCCAGCGTCGCCGCCGTCAGGACCGCCGCCGTCGCCGCCGTAAGGACTGGGTGGCGGCCCAGCGGCGGAGCCAGCAGCGCGGCGACGCGGCGGGGTACCGGCCCGGCCTTGGCGAGGGGGCTGCGGCGGCCGAGGAAGCCGAGGGCCGCACCGGCGATCCGGGCGAGCGCGGGGGTGCGGTGCGCGGCGAGGGCCGCCTTGCCGACGGTGCGGGCGACCCGCCTGCGGTCACCGGTCGAGGCGGCCGCGTTCTCGTCGGCCCAGCGCTCGATGGTGTAGGTGACCGCGGTGGCGAAGGGGCGCAGGAACGGGTTGGCGGCGGCGCCGAGTTGGGCGAGGGCGACGAAGGCGTAGTGGTGGGCGGTCAGATGGGCGCGTTCATGGGCGAGCAGGATGTCGTGCTCGGACTCCTCCAGGGTGTGCAGCATGCCGGTGGAGACGACGACCCGGCCGGGCAGTCCGGGGATGGCGAAGGCGTCGGGGGCGTCGTCGGGGACGACGACCAGACCGTCCCGGGCGGGCATGCAGGCGGCATCCCACGCGGCGGCGGCCAGTGAACGGGCCCGGCGCCACAGCATCCGTGCCGCCATGAGCACGGCGCCGCCGAGCAGCAGGCCGGCGATCAGCGAGACGGACAGCGCGGCGGGGGCGTCGTGCTGTGCGGTGCCGGCCGACCAGTGGCCCAGGGCGGCGAGTTGCGGGACACGGATCAGTCCGGCCACGGCCAGCAGGCCCAGGGATGTCGTGCTCGCCGCGCCCAGCACCAGGGACGAGGCGGTGAGCAGCCAGGTGGCGAGGCGGGGTTCGCAGCGTTCGGCGAGCGGGCGGGCGCCGAGCGGGGCGATGAGCGAGAGCAGCAGCGGCAGATAGACGGCGACATGCATTCCGAGCGGCCCCTTCCTGTTCCTACCGGTCCTACCGGTCCTACCGGTTGCTGCCGGTCCTACCGGTTCCTGCCGGTCCTACTGGCCGGGGTGCTGGTCGGGGCCGAGCAGCTGGCGCAGCAACTCGGCGTCCGTGTCGGACAGTTCGTCGGCGAACCGGGCGAGGACGGTCTCGCGGTCGGGCCGCTCCTCCAGGACGGTGCGCATCCGGCGGGCGGCGAGCCCGGCGTCGTCGGTGACAGGGGCGTAGGCGTAGGCCCGGCCGCGGGGAGTGCGGCCGAGCAGGCCCTTGGTGTGCATGCGGGTGAGGATCGTGACCACGCTGCTGTACGTCAGCTCGCCCCCGAGCCGCTCGGCGACCTCCCCGGGGGTCAGCGCGCCCTCGGCCCGCTGCAGCAGGCCGAGGAGTTCGGCCTCGCGCACTCCGTTGGCCCGCTTCGGGCCGCGTCCCTGTGTGTGGGCGCCCATGGGTTTGTCGTTCTCCCGCTGATCTTCTACAGTCGTGTAGAACTTCTACGGCCGTGTAAATGCTGCCGTCGTCCGAGTGTGCCATGTGTCCCCGGCCCGGGGACAGGCGGGACGGCGGACGGCGGGGCGGCGAGCCACGAAAGGACCCCGATGAGCGCCATAAGCCTCGGTCAGGCCGTTGTTCTCGGCATCGTCGAGGGGGTGACCGAGTTCCTGCCCGTCTCCTCGACCGGTCATCTGAAGATCACCGAGGGGCTGATGGGCATCCCTGTCGAGGACACCTCGGTCGTCGGGTTCACCGCCGTCATCCAGGTCGGCGCCATCGCCGCCGTGCTGTTCTACTTCTTCAAGGACATCGTGCGGATCGTCTCCGCCTGGGGGCGCGGACTGCGCAACCGTGAGGAGCGCTACCACCACGACTACAAGTTCGCCTGGTGGGTCATCTACGCCACCATCCCGATCGTCGTGGTCGGCCTGGCCGCCAAGAAGCTGGTCGAGGGCCCGCTGGGCTCGCTGTGGGTGGTGGCCGGCTCGCTGATCGTCGGCTCGGCCGTGATGTGGGCGGCCGACCAGATGGGCCGGCACAAGCGCGGCGAGGACGACACGACCTTCAAGGACGCGATGTGGGTCGGCTGCTCCCAGATCCTCGCCCTGCTCTTCCCCGGCTTCTCCCGCTCCGGCGCCACTATGTCCACCGCGCTCGTCCTGGACCTCGACCGCGTCGCCGCCACCCGGCTGTCGTTCTTCCTCGGCATCCCGGCCCTGACCGGCGCGGGCCTGTACGAGCTGAAGGACGCCGTCGGCGCCGGAGTCGGCGTCGTCCCGCTCGCCGTGGGCACCGCCGTCTCCTTCGTGGTCGCCTACGCCTCCATCGCCTGGCTGCTGAAGTTCGTCGCCAAGCACTCCTTCAACGCCTTCGTGATCTACCGCATCGTCATCGGCGTGGGTCTGCTGGGCCTGCTGGCCACCGGGGTGCTGAGCGCCTGACCGGACGGGCCGCCGGCCCGACGGCCGTCAGCGGGCGGACTTCGGTGGGCCAGTCACAGCAAGGGGCCCCGGACCGAGCCGGCGGTCCGGGGCCCCTGCGCTGTCGCCGGTGTTACGGCGTCCGGGTCTTCCAGATGCCGCGGCCGTGCGTGGCCACGTACACCTGGCTGCCGTCCGGGCTCGGCGAGAGGTAGACCGCCGGCGAGGTGGGCAGGTTCGTGCCCAGGCGCGTCCAGTGGCCGGCCGAGGTGCTGGTGAACACGCCCAGGTCGGTGGCGACCACGAGGGTGCCCTTGCCGGTGATCAGCGCCGAGTTGGCCGGGGCGTCCGGGAAGGAGTCCGAGGCCGCGGGGTCACCGCTGACGTCCGTCCAGGTCGTGCCGCCGTCGGTGGTCTTCCAGACGTGGCCGTAGCCGGCGCCGGGGCCCTCGTTCCAGTGCCGCGAGAAGCCGTTGATCACCGCGTAGACCGTCTTGCCGGAGGCGTCGGACGGGTCGATGGCCAGACCGGAGATGTACCGGTTGGGGAAGGCGGCGGGCAGGCTCACCTGGTGCCAGGTGCCGCCGTAGTTGGTGGCGATACCGCGACCGAAGGTGCCGTCGACCTTCGAGCAGGGTCCGCACCAGGCCGCCCACGTCACATGGTCGCGGCTGGCGACCGCCGAGGCGGAGTGGCCGGCGCCCAGGTCGTACATCTTGGTCCAGTCGGCGCCGGAGGTGCTGTTCCAGGTCCTGGTGTTGCCCCAGACGTACTGGCCGCCCGCGACCCACAGGCCGTTCGGGTCGGTCTCGTCCGCGCTGAACGGGGCGATGAAGCGGGCGCCCGGGTCGCCGGGTGCGATGTCGGTGATGACGTCCTCGGAGCCGTCGACGCTCGCGGTGTAGCCGCAGTTGTTCGTGATCTGCAGCGCGAGGTCGACGTACTCGCCGACCGCCTGGCAGCCGTTGTCCGGGTTGACCAGCTGGTCGCCGCCGTCACCGCCGAACGGGGAGACCATCTCGCCGTCCGGGTTGAGCTGCTGCCCCTGGTACGTGGCGCCCTTGGGCGCGAGCAGCGAGACGCCGTTGTCCTGCAGGCCGCCCCAGACGGCGTCGCCGCTGCCGTCGGTCGTCCTGCCCGCGCGCACGGAGTAGTACTGGAGGTCGCGGAGGGTGCCGGACTCGTTGAGGTTGCGCCAGCCGGCGGTCGTCTGCGCGGTCGGACGGGCGTAGGCACCGCCGTCGTTGCCGACGAACACCTCCGGCGTGCTGCCCTTCCACTGCGAGAAGGCGAGGGCGTGCTGGTCGGAGTGCATCACGTCGCCGTCGCAGGAGTTCGCGGCCGGGTCGTACGAGAAGCACTTCATGCCGAAGTTCCAGTACCGGCCGATCGCCTTCCAGGTGGCGCCGCCGTCCCGGGACTCGAACATCTCCTCAAGGCCCAGGTAGACATGGTTCGGGTCGCTCGGATCCACCGCGATGACCTGGTCGTACCAGGCCTGGGAGCCGGGCTGGTAGCCGGAGCCGATCGCGTTGATCTTCATCGCGGAACCACTCGCCGACAGCGAGGAGGAGGTCGCGATCTGCTGGAACGAGCCGCTGGCGTTGCCGCTCCGGCTGACGTACACGCCGGCGAGCACCGAGTACACGCCGGAGCCGGACGTCTTGTTGAGGAGTTTGGGGGACTCCATCGAGACGTACAGCCTGCTGCCGTCGGCCGCGTAGGCGAAGGCGGCGTTGCCGATCTCGGCGGGGTTGATCGCGCCGGTCGGGTTGGACCGCTTCCAGGTGGTGCCGGCGTCGTCGGAGTAGTAGAAGCCGTTGTAGTCGGCGCCGCTGCGCCAGGCCACGTTGGCCAGCAGCTCCTTGCCGTCGCTGCCGGGCTGTACGGCGATGTCGTTGGCGATGTCCGCGTAGTGGCTGTCCACCCCGCAGGCCACGCCGCTGATGCCGACGCCCGCGCACGGGGCGAGGACCTTGGACCAGGCGGCGTCCTGCCCGGCCGACAGCGGGCGCCGGAAGACGCCGTGCGAGGAGGCCGCGAAGACGTAACCGGCGGCCTTGTCGAAGGTCAGGGTGTGGACGGAGCTGCTGTCCAGCTCGGTGCCGCCCACCTTGTCGCTCTCGCTGAAGCTGCCGCTGACCGGGTCGGCGAGCCGGTAGACGCCGCTGCCGAGGTAGTTGTCGGAGGCGGTGGTCGCCTCACCGGTGGCCAGCCACAGCGAGCCGTCGGGCGCGACCGCGAGGGCGCCCACGGACAGGGCGGGCAGCCGGTCGGCGATCGGCGTCCAGGTCTTGCCGTTGTCGGCGGACCGGAACACACCCCCGCCCGCGGCACCCGCGTACACGACCCCCTGATGCGTCGGATCGGTGGCCAGGGCGGCGATACGACCGGCCGAATGCCCCGCGCCACCCCCGGAGTTGGAGGCGGACCGGTCGCGGTAGTGCAGTGCGTCCTCGTTGTACGGCGAGGTGGTGACCTCGCTCCAACTGCCCGACCCGACCGGCATGTTCTTGATGTGCGCCCAGGCGCCGGCGTACGCGCCCGGCGCGATCTGCGCGCTGGGTGAGAGCCTCGGCTCGTTGAACGAGTCGAGGGACTCCATCAGTTCATGGGACTCCTGGCCCGCCACGTCATGGCGGCCGGTTCCCGAGTCGCTGTCCACTCCGTATGCGGCGACGGGTCCCGTCCCCGCTATCAGAAGCGCGGCGGCGACGACGGCGAAAGCCGACCGCCCACCACCCTCCGTCCCGCGGCGCGATCTGCGCCGTGCGGAATACACACGCATGGACTGTCTCCGGCTTCTTCGGCGTAAGTGGCAGCCGCCCCTACGGCCGCACTTGATCTCCTACTGCCGAGCGCCGGAACGCTACTCCTGTGCCCTCCCCCAACCACAGGGGTTTACAGCGACTTTATAGCCCAACAAACGTAACGATTGTGAAAAACCGCCCCGCTGGCCATTCCACCCTTCCGGAGCGGGAGCACGCCTCATTGCTTGCAGCGCAGGGGGCCGGTTCTCCGTTACTCCGACACGGAGTGGTCGTGGACGATCACCAGGGTCCACGGTGGTTCCCCGCACGATGTGCAGGCGGGCAGGCCTCGACTGAGATTCCGTGCAGGTGCCCGCGCCGTGTCCATGGAATCCTGCCCCGATGAAGAGACGCGTGCAGTTCACCGAGCAGGTGGTGCGGTTCCGTGACTACATGCCGACCGCAGATCGGGAGAAGTTCCTGCGGCTCGTCGACAGGATCGCAGCCGATCCTGAAGGCGCCGACAGTCACCTCGCCTACAGGACCGACACTGTTACGCGCGCGGCCTGGGAGGACCAGGTAATGGTCCACTACGTCGTGACCAGCTTCTTTGTGGTCATCATCGAGGCTGACATCTACGACGCCTCGCGTGGCTTCAACGAGGTGTAGTCGGCCACGAGAGGGCCCTGACCGCCAGTCAGGGCCCTCGTGTTACGCACCGTGTGGGCGGCGGCCTACTTGAACCAGTAGCGGACGCCGTGGTGGTGGGAGCAAGTGCCCTGCGAGTGCCGCGAGTAGGACAGCGTGGCATCCACGCACTTCGCGGTCTCGTACTTGTCCTTGGGCTTTTGGTGGTGCGTCCAGCCACACACGCCCGTGGTGTGGTGGACGCAGTGGTGGGCGGTGTTGGTGGACGGCAACGTCACCGCAGACGCGGTGGGTGCGCTGAAGAAGACGCCGGCCACGGCGACAGCCACAGCCGAGGCGGCAAGACGAGCACGCAAAGGGACCCCCCCTTTTGAATCGAGCAAGTGCAGAGGGGACTCTATACGGGTTTCAACTGATCAGTGACTCTTATCGGACTATCCAACAGTGGTGAGCCGCTGGGTCTGGACCAGGCGCGTCCACGTCTCGTTGCAGGCGATTGAGCAGACGGACCCGGCCGGCAGTCAGCTCTCAGCGGTGGGTCGTGAGCAGTGCCAGTTCAGCGGCCAGGTGTGTGGGGACGTCGACGGGGGCGAAGTCCCGTCGCGGACGGGCGGCGTCGGCGATGACATAGGCGTCGCGGGCGTCGGTCTTGGCCTCGCCCGGTAGGCGGCGGACATGCGGGTGACCGTTCGGCCGGGCACGTAGACGATCTGTTCGCCGTGGCCGACAGCAGTTCGAAGATCAGGGATGGGATCGGCTCGCCGCCGAGGACAGGTGGGAGGAACACGGGCGAGGGAGTTGCGGCCCAGCTTCGCGGCCATGCTGTCCGACCGGGGGCATCCCGCTGGAAGAGGTCTCGCGACTCGGTCGGTCATGGACGGGATCTTCGGCGCTGATCCACAGCGGCCGTAGCCACGCGGGAATCCCTCAGAAATCGATAGTCACGCAGATGGACACGCAGCAAAGCCAGAGGACCCTCACCAAATCGGTAAGGGCCCTCTGACCTGCTACTTGGCTGTCGGGGTGGCGGGATTTGAACCCACGACCTCTTCGTCCCGAACGAAGCGCGCTGCCAAGCTGCGCTACACCCCGGCGTCGCTGCAGTCCTGCTTCTCGCGGCGACGACGTTTACTTTAGCCCACCGGTGGCTGTAGACGAAATCCGGTTTAGACGCGGCGGCGGACCGGGCTGGGGCGGGTGTGGTCCAGGGCCACGAGGAGGACGGCGAGGGCGTACATCGCGAGGCCCAGGAGGAGGGCGTTGGCCAGGATGCTGCGGTAGCCGTGGGTCGCCACGTCCAGGAAGGGATAGAGGTAGCGGGCCGGGTTCGTGGGGGCGAGGAAGGCCGCTCGGATCAGGTAGAAGGCCAGGTAGGCCAGAGGGTAGAGAAGCCAGCCGGCCGCCTGGCGGAGGTGCAGACGGGCGGCGGGTGTCAGCAGCAGCCAGTCCAGCACGGCCGCCACCGGTGTCAGCGTGTGCAGGATCTGGAGGGTCGCCCATGAGCCGTGCCAGCGCTCCGGGAGCGTCGTCGCGCCGGTCATGGAGAACGGGGGCGTCGTGTGGGCCAGCAGCAGGTGGTAGACGAGCGCCGAGATCACGACGTAGAGGAGTGCGGCGCCTGTCACGGCGGAGGACAGGGGGCGGCGGGCGCGCCAGGCCCTCGATGCCGACATGAGCATGGCGATGGCCAGCAGGAGGGCGGCCTGGACGCCGAAGTAGCTCAGGATGCGGGCCGGGGCGCCGAGCAGGAGCTCCAGGGCCACGCCTCCCGCCGCCACCAGGGCGGTCAGGAGGCGGAAGAGCGCGACCATGGGGCGGCGGATCGGCGCCACCACAGCCGTGGCCGGGACCGGGGAGGGCAGCAGCAGGGGCGGGCCCGGCACCGCGGGCAGGTCCGGGATGTCCCTGGGTATCGGGGCGGTCATGCCCTCACGCTAGGAGCGGGGGAGGGGTGCGGCCATTCGGCTTGGCCCGGGTGGGTTACGACCCCGGGCGGGTTACGGCCGGACCGCTACCGCCCCACCAACGTCAGCAGCGTCGCCTCCGGTGGGCATGCGAAGCGGACAGGGGTGTAGCGGTTGGTGCCGCAGCCCGCCGAGACGTGGAGGTAGGAGGTGTGGCCGTCCGCCGTGTGGGTGGACAGGCCCTTCACGCGGTCCGTGTCCAGGTCGCAGTTGGTGACCAGCGCGCCGTGGAACGGGATGCACAGCTGGCCGCCGTGCGTGTGGCCGGCCAGGATCAGGGGGTAGCCGTCCGCTGCGTACGCGTCCAGCACCCGCAGATACGGCGCATGCACCACGCCCATCGAGAAGTCGTACGGCGCCGAGGGACCGCCGGCCACCCGGGCGTAGCGGTCGCGCTTGATGTGGGGGTCGTCGAGGCCCGTCAGCTCGATCGAGACGCCCTCGATCTTCAGGACACCCCGGGTGTTCGTCAGGTTCAGCCAGCCCGCCTCGTCGAAGCCGTCGCGCAGGTCCTCCCACGGGTTGTGGATGACGCCGACCGCCGGCGGGTTGCCGTTCAGGCCGTGCCGGCCGCTCGCCTTCTCCAGCAAGTAGCGGGCGGGGTTGCGGAGTTTGGGGCCGTAGTAGTCGTTGGATCCGAAGACGTACGCGCCCGGGAACTCCATCAGGGGGCCCAGGGCGTCCAGCACCATGGGCACGCCCTCGGGGTCCGACAGGTTGTCGCCCGTGTTGATCACGAAGTCCGGGCGCAGGCCCGCCAGCGACTGCAGCCACCGCTGCTTCTTGCGCTGGCCGCTCACCATGTGGATGTCGGAGACCTGGAGCACGCGCAGCGGACGCATGCCCGGCGGGAGGACCGGGACCGTCACCCGTCGGAGGCGGAAGGAGCGGGCCTCGAAGCCCGCCGCGTACGCCAGACCGGCGGCGCCTGCCGCCATGATTCCCAGGGGTACTCCGTATCGCGCGCGCATGCGTCCATCGTGTCAGACGCACGGACGCCGACGAGACCGGCCGTCTCCCGATCAACAGACGTCGCTCTTGAGTCCACAGACGTCCCCCGTGAGTCAACGGGCGTTCCCCCTGACCCGACAGGCGTTCCCCTTGACTCGACGGGTGTTCCCCCTGACCCGACAGGCGTTCCCCTTGACTCGACGGGTGTTCCCCCTAAATCAACGGGCGTTCACGGCCGCACACCTGAGACAATCGATCCCATGACCACCACGCTCAAGTCGAAGCTGCACGACGACCTCAACGCCGCGATCAAGGAGCGCGACGAGCTCCGCTCCTCGACGCTCCGGCTGACGCTCGCCGCGATCACCAAGGAGGAGGTCGCGGGCAAGGAGAAGCGGGAGCTCTCCGACGACGAGATCCTCAAGGTGATCACCCGAGAGGCGAAGAAGCGCCGGGAGGCGGCCGAGGCCTTCGCGCAGGGTGGTCGTGCCGAGTCGGCCGAGCGGGAGAAGGCGGAGGGCGAGGTGCTCGCCGAGTACCTGCCCAAGCAGCTGTCCGACGACGAGCTGAACGCGATCGTCGCCCAGGCCGTGGATGAGGCCAGGGCGGCCGGCGCCGAGGGGCCGCGGGCCATGGGTGCCGTCATGAAGATCGTGAACCCGAAGGTGGCCGGCCAGGCCGAGGGCGGCCGGGTGGCCGCCGCGGTGAAGAAGCTCCTCCAGGGCTGACCCCGGGCACCACGGGCGCCGGCGCATCGCGGGCACACCGAACGGGCAGATACGGCGGCGGGGGGGGGGGGGGGGGGGGGGGGGGGGGGGGGGGGGGGGGGGGGGGGGGGGGGGGGGGGGGGGGGGGGGGGGGGGGGGGGGGGGGGGGGGGGGG